>DASTQB010000356.1:0-13948 GCA_035761985.1 Pyrinomonadaceae bacterium | reverse complement strand
AAAGAAGGGCATCGCAAGAAATGGTGCGCGCGAAACTATCGACACTTTGATTCCACGAAAAACGCTTGCCGAGTTAACTAAGCTCACCGCTGGTTCTGATGAAGATATCAGTCTTGGAATGGATGAGAACCATATCTATTTCGAAGTTGGACCACGACTGTTGATTTCGCGAATGTTGTACGGGCAGTTTCCGAATTACGAAATGGTGATGCCGAAGAACAACGACAAGTCGGTTGAGTTCAATAGCAATTTGCTAAACCTCGCGATCAGGCGAGTTGCTTTGATGGCTGATGAGAGATCACATGCGATCCGTTTTCATCTCGAGCCGAATCAGTTAGTGATCAGTTCTCAGAATGCGGAAGAAGGCGAGGCAAACGAAACCATTCAGACGGACTACGCCGGCGACGTAACTGATATCGGTTTCAATGCGCAGTATCTTCAGGAGTTTCTCGCCGTTGTTGGTGACGCGAAAGTCTCATTCGAATTCAAAGACGGTCAATCGCAGGCGCAACTCAAGCCGGCTGAGAATGGCGACTTCGAATACAAGTATGTCGTGATGCCGATGCGTATTTGAGTCACGCATAACTCGGATTAAAAAGCACGGATCCAAAAACTGATCTGCTAATATCGACGCATGCTTCTGGCGGCGATTGAGGCGACGAATTTTCGCAATCTGAGTGGGAGAATCGAGTGGGGCCCGCGGCTTAATATCATCTACGGAAACAATGGCCAGGGAAAGACAAACTGGCTTGAAGCGATTTATGTTCTTGCACGGACTAAATCGTTTCGCACGCAGCGGCTTCAGGAAGCAATCAGGTTTGGTGAACAAGTCGCTGTTGTAAGAGGTACTGTTACCGCCGGCGCAGAGATCCAGAGAGAGTTACAAGTCAGTCTTCACGACAACTCGAAAACCATCTTCCTCAATTCAAAACGAGAACCTCTTGCACGTTATATAACTCAGCTTCAAGTCTTCTCATTCACCGCTGCTGATCTGGAGGTCGTACGCGGCGCACCTGAGGCACGCAGGCGTTTTATCGATCGCGGTATTTCGTCAATCAAGCCTGCGTATCTCAAAACCATTTCCGACTACGCCAAAGTCCTAAAACAGAAAAACCGGGTGCTCCAGCTCGCGAATGAAAACGAGCTTGGTCCAGACAGAGTCGAAGATCTAATCGCGCCCTGGAATGAGCAGTTGGTTCAGTTGGGAGGTTTGATCCATCGAGCTCGAGTGGAGTATGTCGACAATTTGAACGCGACACTCGAGCGACAATTGTTCGAGCGACGAGACGTTACGACGCGATATGTTTCGTCGCTTGAGAGTAAAGGTGATTTGAGTGACTACGAAGCGCTTTTGCGTTCACGACTCGAGCTTCGACTGGCCGCGGAAGTGGCTGCCGGGCATGCCTTGATCGGTCCTCACCGGGACGATTTGGAGATCAATCTGGACGGCCGGGAAATCCGGGTTTACGGAAGCTCCGGACAGCAGCGTAGCGCATTGTTAATATTAGACTTAGCGGCGATTTCGTTGTATAATTCAGCGTCGAATTTTCATCCGGTTTTCATCATAGACGATGTAGACGCTGAACTGGATGAGAGGAGGATTAAACACCTTCTGGAATACCTTGAAAATCGCACACAAACCTTCATCACAACCTCAAAGCGGAGTCATGTCGAAGGTTTCTTCTCAAGGGCGAATGTATACGAAATCGAGGACGGGAAAGTCCGAGGCAGTCAGGCCCCAACTGACACAGCTTCGGAGGATCCGGTCCTTGCCTGAATGAATATTAGAAAAGACTTATAGGAGAGTAGATTGTCAACAGTAGGACCAACCATCAATAAGAAGGGCCAGGCTTACGACTCATCGTCAATCACGATTCTCGAAGGCCGCGACGCCGTCAGGAAGCGACCGGCTATGTATATCGGATCGACGGGCGAGATAGGTTTGCACCATATCGTTTACGAGGTGGTTGATAATTCGATTGATGAGGCACTGGCAGGTTATTGCGACACCATTGAAGTAGCGATCCATCTCGACAATTCGATCACGGTTATTGATAACGGGCGTGGAATTCCGGTCGACGAGATAAAGAAGGAAAAGCGATCGGCGGCCGAAGTGGTCATGACCAAGCTGCACGCCGGCGGCAAGTTTGATTCAAACGCTTATAAAGTTTCCGGTGGTCTGCACGGCGTCGGCGTTTCGTGCGTCAACTTTCTTTCCGAGAAGCTGCATCTCGAGATCTGGCGCGATGGAAAAACTTACGAGCAGGAGTATGCGCGCGGGATCCCGGTGGCCCCGCTGAACCAGACAGGAAAAACCCGCAAACGCGGGACGAAGATCACCTTCAAGCCCGATGCGCAGATCTTTACCGAGACATCGTTCAGTTTCGACAAGCTGTCTGAGAGACTTCGCGAGAAGGCCTTCCTAAACAAGGGTATCCGCATCACGATCAAAGACGAGCGTGAGGAGCCTGAGCGTTCGCATGAGTTTTATTACAAAGGCGGCATTGCTGAGTTCGTCAAGCACCTGAACAAGAACAAGTCGACGCTTCACGACAAGCCGATTTACTTCGAGAAAGAAGGCGAGAATCTGTCGATCGAAGTGGCTATCCAGTACAACGATGGCTACGACGAGAAGGTCTATTCGTTTGCCAACAACATCAACACGGTCGATGGAGGTACGCACCTTTCCGGTTTCCGTTCAGCGTTTACGAGAACGATCAATGCCTATGCGCAGTCGTCAGGGCTGGCGAAGAATTTCAAAGGGTCGTTGACGGGTGATGACGTTCGTGAGGGGCTCGTGGCGGTGATCTCGGTGAAGTTGCCACAGCCGCAGTTTGAAGGTCAAACGAAGGGCAAGCTGAATTCCGACGTGAAGGGCGCGGTTGAGTCGTTTCTGAACGATCGGCTGACGGAGTTCTTCGAGCAGAATCCGCCTGTGGCGAGAAAGATTGTCGGGAAGGCACTCGACGCCGCACGTGCTCGTGAAGCGGCTCGTAAGGCCCGGGAAATCGTTCGGAAGGGCGCAATGGGTTCGACGATGCTGCCGGGCAAACTGGCTGACTGCCAGGAACGCGATCCGGCGCTGTCCGAGATCTACATCGTCGAGGGTGATTCGGCAGGCGGTTCGGCCAAGCAGGGTCGAGATCGTAAGAACCAGGCGATTCTCCCGCTGAAGGGCAAGATTCTGAACGTCGAGAAAGCGCGTTTCGACAAGATGCTTGGGCACAGCGAGATCAAATCGCTGATTACGGCTCTCGGCACGGGTATCGGTAAGGACGACTTCGATCTCAGCAAGCTCCGCTACCACAAGATCATCCTGATGACGGACGCCGATGTCGACGGTTCGCACATCCGGACGCTGTTGCTTACGTTCTTCTACCGCCAGATGCCGGCACTCGTGGAAGGCGGTTTCGTCTATATCGCCCAGCCACCGTTGTTTAAGGTAAAACGAGGTAAGAAGGAAGAGTACATTAAAGACGAAAGTACGATGATTCGTTACCTGATGCGTCAAGCGACGAGTGACATGAGCGTGAAGTCGGCTAACGGTAGCGAGGCGATCGAGGGGCGTGAACTGGCGAAATCGCTCGAAAAGATGGTTGATTTTAAACGTTACTGTGAGCGGGCGGCTCGGCGGCTCGGTGGTGATGCGCAGTTGCTCAACATTTTGCTCGAGTCGTTGAGTGGGCGCAAAGGTGTCCTCCGCAAAGAGGGGTTGAATCTTCGCAAGGTGTTCCAGGATGGCGACCTGATGGCGAAGATCGAAGGCGCGCTGCACAAAGCGGGTTACAAGACAGAGTTGACGACCGACGAGGAGCATGGGCTCTGGGAGATTGAGACGGTTTCGAATACGGGTGTGAATCTCGTGCTTGATTGGAACTTCGCGAGTTTTGTGGAATTCCAAAAAGCGGTTGAGTTGTTCAAGACGCTTGAGGATGACCTGGCGGCGCCGTTTATCTCAGGCGAGAATGGAACGAGCGAGGAAGTGCCAACGCGTGAGGCGCTGCTCGAGAAGGTGCTGGCCGCGGCGAAGAAAGACCTGACTATTCAGCGGTACAAAGGTCTCGGCGAGATGAACCCGGAACAGCTCTGGGAAACGACGATGAATCCCGAGAAGCGGACGCTGCTCGAGGTCAGGATCGACGACATGGTCGAGACAGACCAGATCTTTACGGTGTTGATGGGCGATGCCGTCGAGCCGCGGCGGAAGTTCATTGAGGACAACGCGCTGGACGTCCGGAACCTCGACGTCTAATCAAAACGATATAGGTCGTATAAGTCGTATAGGTCCTATATGACCTATATTGTTTTGTCCTATTCCCTGAAGCGCTCCACCTTAAAACGAAAAAGCTTCACGGGTTCGTCCCTGCCGATGCCGGCCTTGCGCGTGGCGATCTCCACTTGCTGAGCCGCCGTATCAACACCAGCGATTGCAGGCAGCAGTAAACCTCTTCGCGATCCATTCTCGTCTCCCACAATCACGCCATAAATCCGCGGATCGAGATCGGCCATCTCCGCCGGCTCGGATGGGAAAAGCACGTCAACTGAGTAACGCAGATTTTTAAGTTCGTCTTTAGTGACAGGGTCGAATCGTGGGTCATTTACCGCGGCGCTGATCGCATTCGCAACTATTTCCTGGGCCAGCGTGTCTCGCGCGGGTTCAATCGTTCCGATGCAGCCGCGCAGTTCTCCTTCGGTTGTCTTCAGCGAAACAAAACAGGGCGCGCGTGTTGCCAGCAACGCATGAGCGATCTTGCGAGGATCTAAAACTTCTCCGTAACGAATAAATCTTTCTACAGCTTCGCGCGCGAGTGCGGGTGGATCGCGAACGTCCTTCGGCGAGTTTTCCTCCGACTCGATCGGCTGATGCGTTAGCTGGGCCACCAGGTAACCGACGCCAAACGGTGCCTCATAACTGAGCACCTCACACGACTGCGGAAGATCCGAGCTCGCACCGATCGCCACCAGCATCGATCGATATCCACACTCGCCGGCGAGTCTCCGCAGATTGTGATCGATCTCCACGATCCGGTTCGGAGCATTTGCACGCAGTGCATCTACGACCTGCTGATCGAAGAAGTGTGCCTCGGGATTGTATCCGGCGGGCGCCTGCGGCTTCAGACGATGACTCAAGTCGCCACTCGCAATGAAAGCCGTGCGCCGACCGACGCGATCGACCGCCTGCTTGATGCATGATCCAAACCGCAGATGATCCTCGTTGGACAGAAAGCTGTAACCGAGTGTGACCACCTTTCCGTGCCAGCCGTTTTGAAGTAGAAAGTAAAGTGGAACAGCGGCGCCGTGATCGAGATCGTGCTCGTGCAAGATTGAGACGTAATAGTTTTGCGAGTGGGCGACCTGTTTTATCGACTCCAGCAATTCCTCGTCGACCTGCGCGGTGAACGTGGTGGTTGGCGCGCGAAAGTTTGAGAAATCGGCATAGACTTCGGGCCCCTCGTGTGCAACAAAAGAGTCGGCTGCGAGTGGCGCGTGCGGGGAGATCAAGACCACGGTCTCGGCGCCGCTCACGATCAAGCGCCGCGTGAGCTCCGCCATCGCGTCGATGGAATCAGCCACGTCGTCGATCGACTCGCGACCAACCTCAGGCACCATGATCGGCGGATGTGGTGCAATCGCGGAAAAGACTAAACAGTTCGGGTTAGTCATCGGACGTCTTTCGTGTTTTAGAGGGGACGGCTGTTATTCTAACGCCGCAGATCTACACGAATCAACGCGGATTGATGCATGAATGCTTTTGATTTTCTGATTGTGGGTGCCGGACCGGCGGGCTCGTTTGCGGCGGAGTTGCTTGCGAAGGGCGGCGCGCGGGTGGCGTTGTTTGATGGGCGGCCTGAAGGTGAGCCGAAAGCGTGTGGCGGCGGCGTGACCGCGAAGGCGTTGAAAGCGTGGCCTCAGTTGCTGAATGCGGTCGGACGCACGATCACGGAGCTTGATCTCTATTCCCCATCGAGCAAGAAACTTCACCTGCAACTGGAAGAGCCTTTTGCGATCTATTCGCGCGTTGCGTTTGATTCCTACCTTCGCGATCGCGCGCGAGATGCGGGTACGCAGATCGTTTCCGAAAAGATCTCCGCACGAAGGATTAAGAAGAGCGACGATGGTTGGCGCGTAACAAACGAAACCGGTTTACAGTGGACAGGATCGATATTGGTGGGCGCCGACGGTGCGAATAGTGGGATTGCGAAGAAGCTCGCGGGTAAGTTGCCGCCGTCGGACATGGAAGTCGCGTTTGGCTACCGCGCGCCGTTGCCGTCAAACGAAACCGCGCCGACAGTAGTTGCCTTTTTACCAGGTTGGGTTGGGTACGCTTGGGCGTTTCCGCGACCGGACCACATTTCATTCGGCATCGCCACCACACAGGACGCCTTCGAACACGAGCCGCTCGACGATCTGCTCTGGCGCTTCATGATCGCTTACTACCAGCAATGCGAAGGTGCGGACGTTAACTTCTGGCAGGTTAATAACGGCGATGCGAAAACAGCGCACATTCGCGCGCATCTCGATTCGACTGCCGAGCGTTACGCCGCGCGAATTCCCGGATTGGCGCCGGAGACCTGGGACACACGAACCGTTAGTGGCGACGACTGGGCATTGCTCGGCGACGCCGCGGGCTTTGCAGATCCGGTTACGGGCGAGGGCATTTACTACGCACTGCGATCAGCAGAGCTGCTGGCTGAGGCTTATCTCTCCGGAGATCTTCGTTCGTACGAAGCAAAGTGGCGTGAAGACTTCGGCGCCGAACTGCGACGCGCAGCGCAGATGCGTCGACGCTTCTACGGAAACTTCTGGGGCGCGCCCTTCACCGAACGCATGATCGAATTCGCACGCGGCCATCGTGGCGTGCGCCGCGTGCTGGGCGATCTCGTCGCCGGCGAACAAGGCTATGTCGATTTAAAGAAGAAGCTGGTGAAGAGCGCTTTGCGTCCAGTCTGATTCCGATTCGTGTTAATCCGCGTCAATCCGCGGCTCATTCACGGGGCCAGGCGGGTGATGATCCAGGCGCCGCCGGATTCGCGTTGATATAAAATTCGATCGTGAAGGCGGCCCACCCGCCCTTTCCAAAATTCAATCCGCTCAGGCTGCAGACGATACCCGCCCCAGTGTTCGGGCCAATCCACATCCCGGTCAAAATACAAAGCTTCCAACTCACGCGCGCGTTCCTCCAGAACATCACGACCCGAGATCGCTTCACTCTGCGCCGAAGCCCACGCCCCTATCTGACTTTCCCGCGGCCTCGTTCGAAAATACTCTTGCGACTCCTGCTCCGACGTCCTCACAACACTTCCCTCTACACGCACCTGGCGCTCGAGTTGCGGCCAGTAAAAAACAAGACTCGCGTAAGGGTTTACATCGAGCTGGCGTGCCTTCGTGCTCCGGTAGTTTGTGAAGAAAACAAAACCATCGTGGTCCACCCGCTTCAGCAACACCATTCGCGCCGACGGCCTGCCGTCAGGCGTTGCGGTCGCAAGTGTCATCGACTCGGGCAGCGGCAACTGCGCTTCAACAGCATCATTAAGCCACAACTGAAACTGCTTGATCGGATCCGGATCGATCAACGTTTCGTCGAGACCGTCTGAGAGAGAGTCGTTCATTTCTGATCTTCGCTAACAGAGTAAGGGCCGAGTTTCTCGCGCAGCTCCGGCGGAATCGGCACAGTCTCAAATGTATTCTGATTGACTGCTGCGAGCACGAAGTGCGCAGTCGCAACCAGCTCCTCAGTCCCCTTTCGACGCACTTCGAAATTCAACCTCATCGACTTCGTGCCAAACCGGCCGACATACACGCTCACCTCTAACAGATCATCAAGCTGCGCGATGCGATGAAAGTCGCATTCGAGATGCACGCGCGGCAACCAGATGCCAAGCTCGTCAAACATCTTTCCGTAGTGCAGACCAACTTCACGGAACAGCTCGGTCTCGGCAAACTCAAAGAAGCGAATATACCCGCCGTAAAAAATGATGCGCGCCGCATCGACGTCGCCCCAGCGCACGCGCTCTTCAATCGTGAATTTTCTATGCGCCGGCATCTCAGATTAATCGAGCGACTCTCTCAGAAAATCAACCAACGCCTGGTTAAACTGCTCGGCCCGCTCGACATTCGAAACGTGTCCGGCATTTTCGAGTACCACCAAACGCGAGCCGGCGATCGCCTGGTTCATCTTCTCACTGTCTGCAACCGGCGTGATCGCATCTTCGGCGCCGACGAGAATCAACGTCGGTGCGGAAATGTTCGGAAGCAACGAAGTTTGATCGTCGCGTTCTGCCATTCCCCGCAATGCCGCAGCCGCGCCTTCAGGTTTGGTTTTCAACATCATGTCGCGAACACGCTTCACGATCTCAGGATGTTTGCTGACCGTTTCCGGAGTGAGCAGCTTCGGCAACATCGCATCAGCGATTCCGGCCATGCCTTCGGAGAGTGCTTTTTCTGCCTGCTGCGCGCGCGTCTGTTTTCCTTCTTCAGTGTCGGCCTGTGCGCGCGTGTCAGCGAGCACGAGCGCACGCACACGCGATGGAAACTGCTTGTAAAACGCGAGCGCAACGTAGCCGCCCATCGACAAGCCACCAACCGCGGCGCGTGTTATCTCGAGATGGTCCAACAACTCGGCCACATCCTGCGCCATACGGTTCATCGTCGCCGTTCCCTGCGAAGCATCAGTTTCACCAAACCCACGCAGATCGGGCGCGATAACGCGATAACTATTACTCAACGCTGCGACCTGTTCGTTCCAGAGCGAGCGGTTGAAAGGATAGCCGTGAAGCAACACGAGCGGTTTACCCATGCCCGCGTCGGTGTAGGCCATCTGAATATCGTTGATACGAGTGAGCGTCATGTGTAAAAGCCGTTCAAAAGTCTCGCCGCGCGGCACGCGCCACGACGGAAATTAATTCGGTCAACTCCACCGGTTTCGCCAGGTAGATCTGAAAACCCGACGACAGCGCACGCTGGCGATCTTCTTCTTTCGCGTACGCCGTGATCGCAACTGCCGGAATGCTGTCCGGCCCGCCGCGTTCGAGTGAACGAATCTTCTCGATCAAACCGTAACCATCTTCGTCAGGCATCGCGATGTCTGACACAAGCACGTCGGGTCGCTTTCGAGTGATCGCGCGGATCGCCTCGTTTGCGGAGGAAACCGCAACAACATTCGCTTCGCGCCGCGTCAGCGCCGTTTCCATCAGCTTGAGAGTATCAGAATCGTCATCAACAAGCAGAACGTTGAGCCCCGACAACGACTGCGGGCGCGCAGCTTTGTAGTTACTCGCCTCACGAAAATCGGGAGAGCCATACGCCGCGTCAATCAACGGGAGCCGGATCGTAAACGTCGCGCCACGTCCTTCGCCACCACTCTCGGCACTGATCGTTCCGCCATGTATTTCAACGAGATGACGCGCGATCGCGAGGCCCAAACCAAGCCCACCATGCTGGCGCGTCGTCGTGCTGTCAGCCTGGCGGAAACGATCAAACACAAACGGCAGAAACTCTTTACTGATCCCCTGTCCGGTATCCGAAACACAGATTTGGGCCGCTGGTCCAACCCGCGACACTTTCACACACACGCGCCCGCCGCTGTTTGTAAACTTCACCGCATTCGACAACAGGTTCCACACCACTTGCTGAAGCCGGTTTGCGTCGCCCGAAATCATCGTGGGCGTAGGCTCGAAGCGAGTCTCTATGCGAATACCTTTTGCGTCAGCGGTCGGCCTGACAACGTTGATGGCATTCTCGACGACGGGCTTCACGTCCAGTGGATTCAGATCGAGATAAAGATTGCCGGTGATGATCCGCGACACGTCGAGAATGTCGTCGATGATCTGCGCCTGCGCCTTCGCGTTGCGACCGATAGTTTCAACTGCCTGTTGCGTGACTGCTTCGTCGAGCGTTCCGCCTTCGAGCAACCTGGACCACCCAAGTATTGCGGTCAACGGCGTGCGCAATTCATGTGAAACCGTCGCGAGAAATTCATCCTTCAAACGGTTCGATTCTTCAGCAGCTTCGCGCGCGGTGCGTTCCAGTTTCAACAAGCGAACATTCTCGATCGCAACGGCAGTCAGGTTCGCCGCCATGCTCATAGCGGTGACGTGTTCGGTCCGGTAGACGTTGGGTTGGTAACTCTGCACCTCGATGGTGCCGATGATCCTGCCCATCACAGCCATGGGCACAGCCATCGAGGATTCCGGACGCATACCGTTGTCTGGTCCAACAATCACGCCCGGGTGCCCGCGTTGCGCGCGCATGTAATCGTTTGTGATCACCACTTCACCCGTGCGCACAGCGCGACTATTTGGACCAAGAGCCGTCACGGCCATCGGCGGCAACTCAGAAACGTCGAGTTCGTCACCATCAGCCCAACCGTAACAAGCCGTGCGAACATCGCGAACCGGATCGTAAAGCGAAACGAAGAACCCGTTGCATGGAACCGACGCATTCGTGAATGCACGCAATCCGCGAAACACTTCGGTCAACTCTCTTGCGGTCCCGAGTGCTTGCGCGAGCGCCTTGATTCGTTCAGTTAAACGTTCGTATTCGAGCAGCGCGCGTTGATTCGCCTCATTCAACGCTTCGGACGTTTCGCGCAACGCTTCTTCCGCCTTTTCACGTTCGCTCAGGGTCTGCCGGATCGTGGCCTCGGATTGCCTGACTTCTTCAGCCGCACGCTCGGCGCGTGAGCGAGCAAGAATTTCCGCACGCGTCACAGCAAAGAACAGCAGGCTCAGAAGTAAACCGATGATTACTGTGTATTTCAGCAGCGAACGTCCGGAGCTGATCTCGAACGAAGGTTTGGTCGCGTAGAGGATGGTCCACTGGCGGCCTCCAACGACAAGGGTGCTTGGTTGCTCGAACAGTGGTTTAGTGGAGTGATCGATCGTGGCCTTGCTAAGCAAATTCGCGCCGTCAACACCCACTCCGTCGTAAACCTGAAAACTTACGTCGTAATCCTTCTCCTTCGTAATCGGTGCGAGAAAGTCGTCAATGCGATAAGGACTGTAAACATAACCAACGAGCGCCCTTCGTCGCTGGTCCTCAGTGGAGAGTGGCGCGCCTTTTCGGTAAACCGGCACGTACATGAGGAAAGCAGATTGCCGCTTTTCTGCAGGGAACCTGTGTTCCTGGACCAGCTGGACACGGCCGGACGCCGTCGGCATTCCGGTGTCGCGAGCGCGTTCCATCGCCTCTCTGCGTCTCGGCTCCGTAGACATGTCAAACCCGATCGCGCCTTTGTTTGGCTCGGTTGCCGGCTGCAGGTAGAGAATGGAGTGATATTCGTTGCGCTCGTTTTCCGGCCAGATCCTGAAGCCTTCCACGCCTTCACGACCCATCCTCGCGATGATCTCGTCTTTTTCTGCGGATGAAAACTTGTGCGAATACCCGATGCTCAAAATGCCCGGATAGTTCTTCTCAAGTTCGATCTGCTCGATGAAACGTTCAAACTCACGCGCGTTGACGCGATCGCTTGCCGCGAATAGACCAGTGCCGGAGCGCAGCAGCGTGATCGACGTCGCGACGCGCAGCTTTATCTGATCATCGATCTCCTGCATCGCTCGTTCGAAACGTATGCTGTCCTGTTCGTGCGTGAGCTTCGAGAAATAATGGTAGACCAGAAGGGTGAAGCAGAACCCCAGGAGAAGGATCGGGTAGGGCAGCAGCACGCGATAACCGCGTGCTCCGCGAAGCTTGAAAATCTGTGGTACCAATTATCTAACCCGTCGGGTTCGTCTGCGGAGAAAATCTATCAACACAAACTGCGACAGATTTCCCGGGTTGGCGAAATACGCCTTGCCGTTCGTCATTGCGGACATCTGCTTCACGAAGTCGACAAGGTAATAATCGCTGGCCAGCATGAATGTGTTGATCATTATACCGGCTTTGCGACAGGCCTGAACTTCCTTGAAAGTTTCAGACATTACTAAAGGATCGCCGCCCATTGAGTTCTTGTAGAGGCGGCGTGTAGCAGTGGCGTTCTTGTCTGTCGGGGTTGTTGTTTTAGCGGTTTGGCGCGCGGAAGTCTGTACGAAACAGGCCGTAGGCTTGCCGTCGGTGACCATGACGATCTGCTTCATCTCTTTGCGCTGGGCCTGAAGCAGACGGCGTGAGAGGCGCAGGCCTTCAGCGGTGTTTGTGTGATATGGACCAACCTGCGTGGTGGCGAGCCGGCCCAGCGGAAGTTCTTCGGCGCCATCGTGAAACAGCACGACTTTTAGAGAATCGCCGGGATACTGCGTGCGGATCAGGTGCGACATTGCGAGTGCAACCTTCTTCGCCGGCGTAAAGCGATCTTCGCCGTAAAGGATCATGGAGTGTGAACAGTCGAGCATCACCACGGTGGCGCACGACGATTGGTAGTCGCACTGGTGAACGTGCAGGTCCTGGTACTCGAGATTGAGCGGAACGTTCAACCCCTCGCGCTGGATCGCGGAAAGCAAGGTTGTGTTTACGTCGAGATTGATCGTGTCGCCAAACTCGTAACGCTTACTCGCCGCTGCGGCTTCGACACCGGTTGAAAGATAGACCGTGTCGTGACGCCCGGCGGCGCTTTTGCCGAGACTTCCGAGCAGGTTGCGCAGGGTTTTGTAACCGAGAAAATCGAGACCTTTTTCAGTGACTTCGAAGCGAACGTCACGCGGTAATGGTTCAGAGAACTCGCCTTGACCGGGAGCCTGGCGCTGGCGTTCGCTTGGCTGTGGCGGTTGTTCGTGAAGAGTTAGATATCCTTCTTCCACGAGACGTTCGATCAGTTGGTTGAGAAGCTCTTCGAGCAGCGATCCTTTGAACTTGCCTTCGTTCTCGGCGAGCATCTCGCGAATTTGTTGTTCGTTGACGAGTCCCTGCTGCATGAGCGCCTGCAGAAGTGCGCGTCGCAGTGCGTCGAGTGACGTGTCGGCGGGTCGTCGTTGGCGCGTCCAGTAGTAATCGTCGTCGTAGCCGGAATCGAGCAGAGAATCAGACATGCTGTCCATCAGCTCGCCGAGGTTGATCGAAAAGACATCGAAGCCCTGGAATTTGGAATAGCGATACTTCAACTGTACTTCCCTGTTTCCGTCAGATCGTCATAAATCATGCCGCGACGATCTTTCTTTGCCTTGGTAACTGCCGCGTAGCTGCCCTCTTCGTTACGCGTGATCTTGTTTTCCGCATACAGGCCTTCGAGCACGAGCTCGCATGCGGCGACGACCTGCGCCGTGTCGGAGCGGCGGAAATCAAAAGGAATCAGAGCCGTTTCGAGCAGCTCGGGAACTGCTTCGATCAGGTTGAGACATTCGGATGCGGAAGCCGTGTCGGCAAGCAGTAGCTTGTTGCCCTCGTCGAACCATTGAACGGTGCGCGTGAAGTCGATACCGACGAAATAACCTTCGAAGATCTCACCAGCCGCACGCTTGATCAGATCGCGTGCGATACGATTCGCGCCGAGTTGTTCGCCTTCATACTCGAGCTCCATCTTGCCGGTCATCGAAGGAATTGCGGCGTAGATGTCGCCGACGCGCGGCACGATCAAATCGTCGCCGGTGATTAGTGAACGTCGTTCGGCGTTTGAGACAACAGATTCCATGACCGTGATCGGCATGCGTTGCGAAACGCCGGAATGCTTGTCGACGTGATTGTCTTCGCGCGCTTCGAACGCGATCTGTTCGACCACTTCACGAATGAACTCGGGCAGGATCAGGCGCCCGTCGAGATCCGGGCGATCGGTCCATGCTTCCTGACGAGTGATTTCGACCGCGGCGGGCAGTTCTTTCGCGTAGTGTGTGGTGATCTCCGCGCCGATGCGGTCTTTTAAAGGCGTGATGATCTTGCCGCGCGCGGTGTAATCCTCCGGGTTGGCGCTGAACACCATCAGGAGGTCGAGCGGCAGCCGCACCGGGTACCCCTTGATCTGGACGTCGCCCTCCTGGAGGACGTTGAAGAGCCCCACCTGCACCTTGCCGGAGAGGTCCGG
>DASTQB010000355.1:0-5004 GCA_035761985.1 Pyrinomonadaceae bacterium | reverse complement strand
GGCCATTTGCTCCAGAATGTTTCCGAGGTGATGGGCCATCCGGTCGATCGCCGCGCCCTGGAAGCGATGTGCGTCATACATGATGCCGATGGACCAATTGTGATCGACGCGGACTCTGGCGGTGACCGGGTAGTTTGTTGTTTGGAACCGTTCAACCGATGGCATTGCGCTCGTGTTCGGGTCAAGAGTTCCCAGATAACTGGTGTTCGGAAAACTCTCAAACACCAGCAGGCTTTCGAATAACGGTATGCCTCGCTCTACTTCACTCCAACCCTGCACCTCGACGAGAGGACTGTACTCGTACTGTCTCATCTCGGTCTGCTCGACCTGAAGCTGCTTGAGCCATGGTCCAACCTGCGTGTCGCCGTCGATCTGCACGCGCACCGGCAGCGTGTTGATGAACAGCCCGACCATCTGTTCGACACCTTCGAGATCGGCAGGCCTGCCTGAAACCGTCACGCCGAAAAGTACATCTGCCTCACCGCTGTAGCGCGACATCAGGAGCGCCCACGCGCCCTGAATCAGCGTGTTCAACGTCACTTGCTGGTAGCGTGCCAGCGCTTCCAGACCCCGGCTCGTCTGTTCGCTGAGATCGTGAGTCGCCTCTGTGTAACTGGATCCGCTGTTTTGGCTGACTGTTTCCGAAATGCCCAACTGTGTTGGAGTGGTAAAGCCCTGGAGTCTCTTTCTCCAGTAAGCTTCGGCGGCATTCAGATCCTGCTTTTGCAGCCAGCCGATGTAATCGCGATATGGTCGCGGCTGTGAGAGTTCGAGATGCTTCCCATTGGCATAGGCTTCGTAATAACTGAAGACCTCATTCAACAACAGCAATGAACCCCAGCCATCAAGCAGGATGTGATGAAAGCTCCAAACAAAATGGTAGGCGTCATCGGCGAGCCGCAGCAGCGCGAAGCGCATCAGCGGAGGTTCGGAAAGCTCGAAACCGCGGGCACGATCGGCGACGACGTAAGCCTCGATCTGTTGCTGCTGATCTTCCGGCGACAGATCACGCCAGTCATGAACGTCCCATGGAAGTTCCACTCGTCGTCGAACGATCTGGAGTGGCTTCTCGCGTCGTTCCCAGAGGAATGCCGTGCGAAGGACCTGGTGGCGCTCAACCACCTGGCGCCACGCCTGGCGAAAAGCTTCGACGTTCAGATCCGCCTGAATGGTCCAGCTCGCCTGGTCAAAGTAGACCTCTGACTGAGGCGCGAGCAGGGTGTGAAAGAGCATGCCCTGCTGCATGTGTGAAAGCGGATAGATTGCTTCGATATTAATGTTAGCTGTGCTCATTAGACCGTCTCTTAGCTTTGCCCCAAAAGGGTGGTAAGACTTTGAGGAGCTTTGCACGAAAAGTCATGTTAATCCTGATAATCATGTTAATCCTGTGAGGCATGCCTTCGAGTTGGGCGTTTTTACAGGATTTACAGGATTAGCCATCGTCTCTTTACGAAAGTTCAGCGACCAGCTCATCGAGCTCCTGTTGACTCAATTCTGCTTCCGGGAAATCCGAAGGAGTGAAACCAATCACTTCACCCCACTGGCACTGCTCAATCAACTGCCGCAGCGCTGCGATGAAATCCGTCGTTACTCGCTCTACTGTCTCTCGGTTGTGAACCTGTTGGGAGTAAACACACCTCAGTTGTAATTGGCCGTCTACTACTCGGCCCGAGATCTCCAACAAGTGCTTCCGCTGGTTCCTGCCGCTGCGATCCGGACCACGATCCTCGCGCGCCATTCCAAACATCCCACCGTCGCTCAGCGTTTGATCAAACTGCCCGCTGTAGTTGAACAGGACTTCAGCCTGCGGCATTTCGCGCAAGCGCTGTTGCACGCTCTCCGCTCCCTGGTGCCGCAGCAATCCATACCCAAGCCCCTGCTCGGGTATTCGCCGCATCTGCTCCTTGACTTGCTTTAATACTTCACCTGGTTCCGTCTCGCTCAGAGGCACATCCAGCAACACCGGGTAGATCGTCGTAAACCGGCCCACCGTTCGCGATACATCCACGCGCTCGCTGATCGGCTCGCGCCCATGCCCCTCGACGTCGATCAACAACAGCCGCTGCCCCGTCCATTGCTTCAGGGCCACTGCCAGTGCGCTCAACAGCACTTCGTTGATCTGCGTGTAATAAGCAGCCGGCACTTCCTGAAGCAGTGCTTCGGTCTCCGCCTGGCTCAGGCTCATGGCGATGGTACCCGTGCTGCTCACAACGTTTTCTCGAACTTCATAATCGCGCGGCAGTTGTCTCACCTGCGCTCGCTCTGCCTGCAGCCAGTACGCTTCCTGCTCGCCCGCTTCGTCACTCTCTGCAAAGGCCGCCACTTCTTCCGCCCATTGCTTGTAAGAGGTGCTCTTGAGTGACAATTGCACTTCCTGCCCGGCCGCGAGAGACGCATATGCCTGCTGCAAGTCTTGCAGGATGATTCGCCACGACATGGCATCCACCAACAAGTGATGGCCCACTAAAAGCAACCGCGCCGGCTGTCCTTCGCCCAGGTCGAAGTAAACGAATCGCAGCAACGGTCCGTCACTCAGGTTCAAACTCGCCTGTACTGCCGCCGCCTCCGCCTCGATGGCCGCGCTCTGCTCGATCTCGGGAACCGTACTCAGATCAAATCTCGTGAAGCTGACTGGCTCTTCTGCGCCCGCGTGGTATTGCTGCCAGCCTGACTCCGATCGCTCGAAGCGCAACCGCAGCGCGTCGTGATGCAGTACCACTTGCTGCGCCGCCTTCTCCAACAACGCAACATCCACGACCTCAAACACCTCGAGCAGCAAGCTGTGGTTGAAATGCTCAGGCTCGCTCAGTTCCTGTTCGAAGAACGATTCTTGTGGCGGCGTCAACCGCACAGGACCAGTCACCAAACCCTGTTCGGCATCAACCACAGCGCCGGATCCGATGGCCTCGAGCAAAGTAGCAATGGTCTGATATTGGAATAGATCCTTCGGTGTGAACTGGAACCCGCGCTCTCTGGCGATCGAGATGATCTGAATAGTCATGATCGAGTCGCCGCCCAACTCGAAGAAGTTGTCGTTGATCCCGACTCGCTCAACACCCAGCGCGCGTTGCCAGATTTCCGCCAACATCGCTTCGCTCATCGATCTCGGTGCGACATATTCATTCAATATCAGCGACATGCCGTCGAGGCCGGGTAGTTTCTTTCGATCGACTTTTCCGTTCGGAGTCAAAGGCAGCGCGTCGATCTTCATGAGTTGCGCGGGCACCATGTATTCCGGCAACTTCTCTCTAAGGCTCTCTCGCAGCTCGCGTGCGCTGATTCCAGTCCCAGGCTCTTCAACGACGTAGGCCACCAGTCTCTTGTTGCCGGTTCCATCCTCTTTAACCGCTGCCGCACTCACCATCACTGAAGGATGCTGGTTGAGCACCGTTTCAATCTCTCCCAACTCAATCCGGTGTCCACGAACCTTCACCTGCTGATCGCGACGCTCGACGTATTCGAGCTCTCCTTCAGCTTTCCACTTCACCACGTCGCCGGTACGGTACAGTCTCGATCCCTTTGCTTTACCGAATGGATTCGGAATGAACTTTTCGGCCGTCAGTTCGGGCCGGTTCATGTAACCTCGGCCTACGCCGTCTCCGCCGATGAACAGCTCGCCCGGTACACCGATGGGCGCCGGTCGCAGCAGTTCGTCCAGAACATAAAACTGTGTGTTTGCGATCGGTTTTCCGATCAGCACTGACTCGCTGACAGGTGCTACGCGCCACACTCCTGACCAGATGGTTGTTTCGGTTGGACCATACAGGTTCCACACAACATTGCTTTCGCCCAGCAGGTGATTTGCGAGTTCGCGGTTCAACGCCTCTCCGCCACACCACCGTTGCACGTTGTCGAGTCCTTCGATACCGGCGCCGGATAACAGTCTCCAGGTTGCAGGTGTGGCTTGCATGACGGTTGCGTTGCTGGCGATCAGTCGCTCCTTGAGCAACCCACCCTGCGCCGCGAGCTCCCTGCTGACGACTTCCACTTGAGCTCCACAGATGAGTGGTAGAAAGATTTCCAGTGCCGCGATGTCGAACGATAGAGACGTAACCGCGAGTAAATAATCATTCGCGGTGAGTCCGGGTTCGCGACGCATTGAATTCAGGAAGTTAACTAGAGCGCGGTGATAGATCTGGACGCCCTTGGGATTACCTGTCGAACCTGACGTGTAGATCAGATAAGCCAGGTTGAACGGGTTGATGTTCGTCTCTGGGTTTTCAACCGGCTGGCCGGCGAAGAGGTGCTGATCAGAGTCGAGACAGAGAATACGAGCCGTGCTGAACGGCAACGACGGCGTTTGCGATTGTTTCGTAAGCAGGATCGAAGGCGCTGCATCGTCGAGCATGAAAGCAATTCGTTGCTGCGGATAGGTCGGATCGAGTGGCAGGTAGGCACCGCCGGCTTTCAAGATGCCGAGCAAGCCGATAACCATCTCCACGCTGCGGTCCATGCATAAACCAACCACCACTTCCGGACCAACGCCGAGCTCTCGTAAGTAATGCGCGAGTTGATTGCTGCGGCGGTTCAACTCGCCATAGCTCACCTGCTCGCCTTCGCAAACTACCGCGACTGCTTCCGGTCGTTCGGCCGCACGCGCTTCAAACAACTGCTGCACGCAAATCTCGTCCGGATACTCGAGGCTCGTCTCATTCCATTCGTTCAGCAGTTGATCCTGCTCGGCTCCACTCAGCAGTTCCAGGTTCTTCACCTGCTGTCTGACGTCCGCCACCATTCCCTGAAGCACTCGCTCCACGTGCTCCAGCATGCGCGCGATCGTCGCTTCCTCAAACAAGTCTTTCTTGTACTCGATGCCGAGTTGCCAGCCTGCCTGGCCCTGCTTCACACGCAACGTCAGATCGAATTTCGCGACTTCGCTTTCGACGGGTTCCACCTCGACCTGCATGTCGCCGATCTGCCAACCCTGCTCGTCTCCGCCGCCTTCCAGTTCGTACATGACCTGGAACAACGGCTGGTGACTGAGATCTCGATCCGGGTGCAACT
>DASTQB010000354.1:0-43299 GCA_035761985.1 Pyrinomonadaceae bacterium | reverse complement strand
GCTCGCCAATCCGGACAACAACCAGCACGCCGAGAACGAAAACGTCAGGCTCCAGAATCTCTGGGACGGCATCGAAACGTTCGCCGCGATCATGACCATGAAATGAAATGGCCAACGTTGAGCATTGTAGTTTGAGGGTCCTGGGCTTACACTTGGGGGCAAGTAGGTCCAGGCACTAAGTCGGACACTCCCCAGCTCTCCCTAACGCGGTCTCGTGACCAGGAGAATCCCGATGAAGACCAAAGTATGCCTCTCACTGCTCTTGTCTATCTCTCTACTCGTGCCGGCGTTAGCCCAAACTCGACCCGCAACTCCCGCGCAAACCCAGCAAACACGCGACGATCAGGACGATGTCGTCAGGATCACCACAAATCTCGTCCAGATTGACGCGGTGGTCACGAAAGACGGCAAGCCCGTAACAAATCTGACCGCTGACGATTTCGAGATCTACGAAGACGGTCGCAAGCAGGCGATTACGAGCTTCGCGTTCATTTCTAACGTGCCGTCCAGCACGTCGAATCAGCCCGCTCCTCCCAGAAAAGAAAAAGGGCTTGATGTTTCGCCGCCGCCGCGTCCTTTGAAGGCCGACGAACCGCGTCGCACGATGGCGCTGGTCGTCGACGATATGGGAATGTCAGCCGAGAGCATGGGATCGGTTAGAAACCAGTTGCGCAAGTTCATCGCGGAGAAAATGCAACCGAACGATCTCATCGCGATCATTCGCACGGGTGCTGAGCTGGGTGCGCTACAGCAGTTCACAAACGACAAACGCCTGTTGAATCGTGCGGTGGACCAGTTGAAATGGAACGCGTGCAGCCGCGTTGGGGTTAGTGTTCTTCCAAGTATCGGCGGCGGAGGTGTTCTTCGAGGCATTGGCGGAGGTGATTTTGTCGCTCAGTGTGGCGTTCACACGTTCTGGCAAACGACCAGGGCGCTGCGGTTCATCATCGACGGCATGGGCCAACTGCCAGGTCGCAAGTCGATGGTGGTGATGTCGGACAGCTTGCCAATCGAAGATCAGGAACCGCAATTCGATACTTATTCCGTACCGCGCTTCTCGAGCCGCATAGACTACTCGAGCCTGTTGCAACGACTCGCCGAAAAAGCGATTCGCAACTCGGTTGTGATTTATGCAGTCGACACGCAGGGCTTGCAGTACACGGGTTTAACAGCGGCAGACTCCGTAAGAGGAGTTTCCGCGCACGAGTTTGGACCGTATGTGCAGGGTGTTATGTCGCAGCGATCGAACTTGCTTATCACCAGGCGCGAAGGCGGCGAGCTGATTTCGAGGCAGACGGGCGGCTTCCAGGTACGCAACTCAAACGGTTTTCAACTCGATCGGATTCTCGAAGACCAGAGTGGGTATTACCTGATCGGTTATCGCCCGACTGACGAGACCTTCAACAAACAGTTCCATCGCATCAAAGCCAAGGTCAAGCGTTCGGGTATGAAGCTAAGGACGCGTTTTGGCTTCATGGGCGTTAGCGAAGAAGAGACGCCAGGTAGTCGCCCGGCGTTTCGCGATTCGACGAACCTCGCGCTGACGTCTCCATTCGCATCGCAGGATATCCACATCGATTTGACGTCGTTCTTCGCAAAGGACAACGCCGCGAACATGGTGATCCGGTCTTTTCTCTACATCGATGCTAAAGATCTGACCCACAAACTTGTAAACGGCAAACATGAAAGCTCGATCGAAATTCATAGCGTCGTGTTTGGCGACAACGGCGCGGTCGTGGAGCAACTCTCTCGTGGCGCTACGGTGGTTTTGTCCGAAAGCGAATACGAGGAGGCATTGCGTCATGGAATTGCGTTGAATATCGACATGCCGGTGAAGCGTCCCGGTGCTTATCAGGTGCGCGTGGCCACGCGCGACAGGAACTCGATGCGCATCGGTTCGGCCGGACAGTTTGTAGCCGTGCCGGATCTGAGCAAGAACCGGTTGGGTGTGTCAGGAATCGTTTTAGGCACTGAGGACACCTCTGCTTCAAAAGCCGACGGAACGATGGCGAATCCGGGCACTAGACGCTTCGCGCAGAATTCACCCGTCTATTTTGCCTACATGCTTTACAACGCCGGGGCGACGCAGAGTTTGGTGTCGCAGGCAAGGCTGTTTCGTGACGGGAAGAGTGTTTTCTCCGGGCCGGAAATCGCGATCGATACGGCTAACCGGACGAACCAGGGACCGTTGTTTACGCACGGAGTAGTTCGACTCGGCACGGACCTCGGCCCGGGAAGCTATTACCTGCAGATCGTCGTGTTGGACAAGGCGGTGAAGAAACCGGTGCCGGTGGTTCAGTGGGTGGATTTCGAGATCGTGAAGTAAAAAAAGCGGCCACAGATTTTCACGGATGAACGCGGATCAATCTGCGTTCATCCGTGAAAATCTGTGGCTAATTACTTATTTGCTCAGAACTTCCCGGAAATACTCAATCGCGCGCGGATCGCCCGTGTCTCCGAGCGATCGGATCGCCTGCTTGCGTACAGCGTGATTCGGATGCGTTCGAGCGATCTTGATCAACAACGGCACCGATTCCTCTGACCGTCGCTCACTGATCGCCTTCACCGCCTGCATCTGCACTTCCGCATTCCCATCGGTGCTCTGCGCCGTCGCACTCAAAAATTCAAAACTGCGTTTGCTGACGCGCTCGCCGAGCAGCCGGATCGCCTGGCGCCGCAGGTCACTCGCGTCGTTACTCTTCGCAACTGCGAACAGTTTATCCTCCACGCGCTCACTCTTGATCTCGGAAAGCGACTGCAACACTGTTCGCTGAACGTCAACCACCTGTTCCGAATCAAACAGCTTCAGCAGTTCATCGACTGCCGCTTCACCACGCTCGCCCATCGTGCGAATCGCAGTCTTTCGCAACTCGGCATTCGGATCGGTGCGCGCGACTTCGCTGAGCCGGGCGAGGGCGCGCGGAGTCTTCGTTTCCGCAAGCGCCCGCAACGCGGCGCGCTTTACTTCGTGATGCGAATCGTTGCTAACGATCTTCATCAACTCTTCCGCCACATCGTCGCGTTTGAACCGTCCCATCGGACGCACGGCCGTGCGACGTGTTTCCCACTCGGGATCGTTCTTCGCCACGGCGAGCAGAAACGTATACGCCGGTTGCTCGTCAACGGCGTTTCCAGCGGCTGAGATCACGCTGCGCCGCAGCTCGGCATCCTTCAAGGTTTCATAAAGTCCCTGTAGCACCGTAATCGCTCCACGATCGCGGCTCTGTCCGATTGCGTGGGCCGCCGCGCGTCGCATCTTCTTTTCTTCCGACTCGTTACGCACGAGCGATGCGAGGAAATTTGTTTCGCCGCCAACCTGGCCCAGCCAGTAAACCGACGACGATCGGATGCGCTGATTTGGAGAACTGCTGATGAAGGTTTTCAGCATGTCCGCGACTCTCGCGTCGTCGTGCAAAGCAATCGCGAGCACCGAGCGTTCGCTCAACATGTCGAGCGGACTCGCGGCGGCGATGGCGCGCAGGTAGTTCAAACTCTCCTCATTATTCGCGCGGCCGAGCCAGTAAACGGGATAACCGCTGTACTCGCGTTTGCGTTCGAGGTTGTAAACCTCCATGCGCGTGATCTGGTTGCTCGCCGGATCGCGCAGCAGGAAGATGGCGAGGTTGCGAGTTTCGACAGTCATGCCGGTCGGGGTCGTTCCGATGACAACAGTCGTGTCGCCCATCGTGTTCATCGTGCCGTTAAACTCGCGGATCGCAGGATCGACTGCGATTCCCGAACGCACGTCGAAAGCGTAAGCCGACCAGTAAGGAGATTGGCGCGAACTGGCCCTGGCTTTTGCTGCCTCAAGACGCGCCATCAGGTCCGCGCCTTCGACTGCGGTGAAGCCCTGGACCGTGGTCGCGGGATTTTGCGTTTGCAGATCGTCGCTGGTGGCGGCGGCTGGAGTGCAGGCGATGCTGACGATCGCCAGCAAGAAAATGAGTGAGCGAATCATGATTCCTCCCTGATGAGAAAAGCGAAGACCGGGTATACGTCCTATAGGTCCTATAAGTCCTATAGGTCCTATATCGACCTATTTGTTAGTGCTCAAAAAGCGCGGATGGTTTCTGGTTTTTTCCCGGCCCCAAGGTTCGCGGCGCAACAGTCAGCTACGTGATGAGTTAATGGAGTGCTCACCGCCACGCCGCGAACGCCAGGAGATCGGCTTACTTCAAAAGCTCTTCAAGGAACTTCAGCGCTTCAGGATCCTTGCTTTCACCGAGATACCTGACCGCTGTTTTGCGAAGCTCCACTGACTGATCGTTACGAGCGATCGTCATCAGCTTGCGCACCGCACTCTTCTGCCTTGAATCGCCAAAGGCACGCAGCAACGCGCTTCTGACCTGCACGTTTTGCTCGGCGTCATACATGGCCACGAGCTGATCGACAGTTTCCTGATCGTCTTTGCTGCCCAACTGCCGGATCGCATAACCGCGAAGTTCGATCGGATCGTTACTGCGCGCGATCTCGAAAAGTTTGCCGCGGGCGCGCGGGTCGGCGTTGTCGGCGAAAGCACGAAGCAGGCCTTGTTTGATCTGCAGATTTGTTTCGCTGGAGTAGAGCTGGAGCAGATCGTCGATGGCCACGCGCCCACGATTGCCGAGGCGTCGAATCGCCTCGATGCGCAACTCCGGCGTTTCACCCTGGCGCGCAACTTCGAGGATCTTTGCACGCGCTTTCGGTTCGTCGCGTTCGGAGAGTGCGCGCAGGATCTGCGCACGAATCTGCGGTGTCTTATCTGCGTCGTAGATCCGGATCAACTCGTCGAGTGAAGCCGCATCTTTCAATTCGCCGACGTAACGAATGGCCACCTGCCTGACCTGAAGGTCGTCGCCTGAGCGAGCGATCTCCATCACCTTCGCATTGCCGCGCGGCGTGCGGCTATCAAGCAGCGCGCGCAGGATCTGGCTGCGGACTTCTTTCGTCTTGTCCGCGTCGTAGATCTTGATCAGTTCTTCTGTAACCTGCTCGTTGTGTTGTTCACCTAAACGTTTGATTGCAGTGAGACGGAGTCTCGCATCGGGATTGTTACGAGCGATGTCGAGCAGCATTGGGACGACGCGCGGTCCGCCATGCGAACCAAGCATCGAGACTGCCGCTGCCTGAAAGCCCTGGCAAGGCGTCGGGTTTGCACGCAGCGCGTCGGTAACGAGTGCGATAGCGCGATCCTGATCTGCCTGGAAGAGACTCTGGAGCGCGAGTATTTTGATCTCGCAGTTTTCACGGTCGAGCGCCTGATCGACTTCGGCTTTACGGCCGAGCACGACGAGCAGCGCCTTCGCATCGTTGCGCCAGCTCGAGTTTGGGTAACGATCGATCAGCCGGAGGAGCGGGACGGCTGCCTCGTCTTTGCGGTTTTGTTTTTCGAGAGCGTAGCCATACCAGTAAAGCGCGGCGTCGATATCTTTATCTTTGGGATAACCTTTAATGAAGTCGTTGAATTTTTCGGCGGCTTTTTGCCAGTTCTGAGCTTCGATAAAGTCGCGGCCTTCGCGGAAGATCTGCATCGACGCGGTGTTGGCGCGCGTGGTTTGGACGAACCGGTTGAGCTTCGAAATGTCCTGATCGATGGCGAGAGCGAATTGCGCGCTGAGGGCCAGAAGGGCAGCGAGCAACATAGGTCTTATAGGTCGTATAGGACCTATATGACCTATAAAGTTGATTTGGGGGCGATTGCGAACTGAGTGCTTCATGATTATCGTTGTCCTTAATCGATGGATTGCCTGAGAATTATTCCTGGTTCACCGCACAGGCACAGAGAACCCGAGAGCGAGCGCAGCGATCGAGCGGTGATCAAAAACGCACATGGCTTCTCTGCGTTCCCTGTGCCTCTGCGGTGAATCAATCAAGAGCTCTTGCCAGGGCCATTGAGTTGACACGCAAGAGCGCGACGATGTTTTTCCGTTCCACGCGTTCACGAATGACGCGCACAGAATCCTGATCCGGACGTGCCGGAAGGTTTGCGATGTCTAAAAGGATCGGCTCGAGATTTTCCAGCAACGAAGCGATCTGAACGTCACCTGCCGCGTCAGCCTCGCGCCGCAGCATCATGTTCTGATAGACAAGTTCCTTGGCGCGTTTGCGTTCATAACCAACACTGGTTGAAGCTCCGGGCTCGTTCAAACGCACATTTCTGAACGACGTCAACAGCCTTTCCGCCTTTTCAAAATGCATTGCAGTCATCGTTTCAGCGTCGCCTGAGCGCAGGCGCTCGGGAACGGGAATCGATGCAAACTGTTCACCGGGTTTCGGCTCGCGGGCAGGCGGACGTTTGGCTGGCGCAGAACGTTTTGGTGCTGCCGGTTCTTTGGTGTCTTTAGGCGCTGCTGTTGGTTCTGGTTCTTTAACGGCTTCCGGTTCTTTAGCAGGCTCGGGCGACTCGGCCGGTGATGGTTTTTGAACTGCCGATTCCGGCGCCGGCGACGGCGTTTGAACAGCCGCGTGTTGTTTCTCGGGATCGACGCTGTTGGAAGTCTGGTAAAGAATTAACCCGATGATCGCGCTGACGATTAGCAGCGTGGCAAACGCGACTGCGTGAGTGCCAAACGCCCATTGGAATCGGCGCGCAGGAGCACGACGATCGAGGATCTTTTTAAGTGCGCGGTTTTGAACTGTAGGCTGGAGCGAGCTTTCGAAACTCGCGATCTCGCTGCGCAGGTTGAGAAAATCAGCGCGCAGTTGTTCGCATTCGGCGCAGTTGAGAAGGTGACGCTCAACTTCGCGCGCCTCGCCTGTCGCGAGCTCGCCGTCGATCAACGAAGAAACCTTTTCTGTGTAGTTACAAGTCATAATCTTTAGCCCAAGATTTCAGGATTTCAGGATTATCAAGATTTAATGACTAGTGCCTGCAGCTCTTGATAATCCGGAAACCTTGCTCCAGCGTTCACGCAGCGCTGCACGCGCGCGAAAGATGTCAACCTTGACCTTGCTCTCAGAAACGTTCAGCACCTGCCCGATCTCGCGATAACTCAACTGTTCCTGTTCCCGCAGCAGCAGTGCCGCGCGCTGGTCTTCGGGCAAAGTCTGTAACATCTCCAAAACCAGCGTCTGCCGTTCCTGCTCTTCGTATTCCTGTTCGGGGTTGCGTGCTCGTGGTCTCATCGCTTCCACCACGCGATCAAAGAGCCTGTAGCGCGTGTTTGACTTGCGAAACTCGTTGATCGCCATGTTGCGCGCGACCCGGTAGAGCCAGAAGCGCGCCTCACCCGCCGGCAGAGTTCCCCACGCCGTCCGGTGTAGTTGCAGGAAGCTCTCCTGTGCCAGATCCTGCGCCAGTGGCGCGCGGCCTCCCAATAAACACTCCAGAAAGCGGCAAAGGCTGGGGTAGAAATCCTGAAACAGCATGGTGAACTCTTCGTCTTCGCTCGCCATAAGCTGCGCTACGTCTCCTAAAACAACTGGCTTCGTGAAAAGTTACAAGAAATTTCGTGTATCCGAATTTTTGCGCTTCTTTGTGGTGAGTGATAGTCTTACCACTTCTCAGGCTCAATCACGACCCCAGGAGCAGCTACGTGCCTGACTTTCTTTCAAACGCCACTCCCCTGATTGTTTTTCTCGGAATCGCCGCACTCGGCTTCGTTTTCCTGCTGATTTCGCTTGTAATTGGCGACCTTTTCGACAGTTTCGGATTCGAAACCGGACTCGACGGCGCCGGGGACGGCGGCCATGCCCTTCTCGATAGCCGCGTGATCAGCGTCTTTGTCACAGCTTTTGGTGGTTTTGGCGCGATTGGCGTTCAGGCGGGACTGTCCGTTGTCGCAAGTTCGCTTGTCGGCCTTGCCGGCGGGATCGTGCTCGGCGGCCTCGTCTCACTCTTCGCCCGTTTTCTTTACAAGCAGCAATCGACAAGCTCCGTCGGAACAGCACAACTCGTCGGGCGCACGGCCCAGGTCATTGTTTCGATTGCTCCCGGAAGTTTGGGCCAGGTGAGCTGCCGCGTCGGCGAAGAGCGTGTTGAAAAACTTGCCCGTGCCCGCGACAACCGCGAGATCAAAGCCGGCTCAACTGTTCGCGTCGATGAAGTCGCCGGCGATTCACTCATCGTCAGCCCATACTCTGACGCAACCACGTTCTCCCAAAATTGAGGTAACTGTAATGCCCGAAATCAATCTCCTTTACCCCGTAGTTATTCTGATCATAGTCATCGGCTTTCTCATCGCGCTGATGCTGCTCAGCCGAAACTACATCAAAGTTTCACCAAACCAGGCTGCGGTCATTTCCGGACGTTCCAGACGTCTCCCTGATGGCACCGTCGTTGGTTATCGACTCGTAAGAGGCGGCGCGACGTTGATCGTTCCGTTTCTCGAGAAGGTTGAATACCTGAGTTTGAACGTTCTGACAGTGCCGCTTGCGACCTCACGCGCTTACACCGTTCAGGGTGTGCCCGTGTCAGTGAAAGCAGTCGCCAACGTGAAGATCAAAGGCGACGACGATTCGATGCGTGCTGCGGCCGAACGCTTTCTCGGAATGAAACCGGAAGAGTTTCATAGGCTCGTTTTCCAGACTCTTGAAGGCCACCTGCGCGCGATTCTCGGTACACTGACGGTTGAAGAGATCAACAACGACCGGCAGAGCTTCGCGCAGAAGTTGACCACTGAAGCCGCCGGCGACCTGGAGAAGATGGGCATCGGTCTCGATGCTTTGACGATTCAGGAAATCTCCGACGACGAAGGTTACCTTGACGCGTTGGGCCAACGTCGAACGGCGGAAGTGCAGCGCGATGCCGAGATCGGTAAAGCCGAGGCGCTGCGCGATTCGAAGATCAAAGCGGCGCTCGCGATGCAGGAAGGCGAACGAGTCAGGCTTGCATCCGAAGCGGAAATCGCAGCGTCTACTCGTGAGACTGAAGTCAAACGCGCGCAGTTTCAGGCCGAGATCAAACGCGAACAGGCAACTTCCGAACAGGCTGGACCACTCGCCGAAGCAAAAGCACGGCAGGACGTCGTGGCCGAGGAAGTTCGTATAGAAAAGATCCGGACGCAGGAGCAGATCGCGGTTCAGGAGCAGGAGGTTCTGCGTCGCGAGAAAGAGCTCGAAGCGACCGTTGTTAAGAAAGCGGAAGCTGAACGGCGCGCGGCGGTTTTGCTCGCGCAGGGTAAACAGGAAGCTGCGATTCTCGAAGCTGAAGGACGCAAGCAGGCGATGATCGCCACTGCCGAAGCTGAGAGTCAGAAACTCCAGCGAGAGGGTGCGGGACGCGCGTCGGCGGTCGAGGCGGAAGGCCGCGCGTTAGCCGAGAAGATCCGTGCGTTAGGTTTGGCGGAAGCATCGAAGATCGAAGCGCAGGGTTTGGCCCAGGCGAAAGCAGTCGAAGCGCAGGGACTCGCAGAGGCGACTGCGATCAAAGAGAAGGCCGCGGCGTGGCGCGAGTTTAACGACGCTGCGCGACTTCAGACGATACTCGAGAAACTTCCGAAAATCATCGAAGCGACGGCGCCCGCGTTGAAGGCTGTTTCGGAGCCGCTCGGAAACATCGATAAGGTTGTGATGATCGATCACGGCGGCGACGGAAACGGGGGCGGCTCGGGCGGTTTGAATCGTTTCGCGCAAACTGGTCCAACGATGATTTATGCGTTGCTGCAACAGCTCCAGGCGCTCGGGCTCAACGTTCCGGATATACTGAAGCAGGTCGGAACAACAACTAACGGCGACGATGTGAAGACCATCGTTCCCGAAACTAAAAAAGAAGAAGTCTGAAGAGGCGGCCAATCCACGTACGTCAAGGGGGATAAATGGATCTTATATGGCAAGAGTTAACCAACGGCTTACCTGATACGCGTCAGTTAGTAACGGTTCTAATCCGCGTGATCGCGTCCGTCGTGCTCGGCGGCATCGTCGGCATCGAGCGTGAAAAAGCAGGCAAGCCTGCCGGATTCCGAACACACATCCTCGTAAGCCTGGGCACTGCGCTCGTCGTCCTTGCGTGCGCCGGTAGTGGCATGAGCATGGAAGGTCTTTCGAGGGTGATACAGGGCATCGTTACAGGAATCGGTTTCATTGGCGCCGGTTCAATTCTCAAACTAGACAAGGAGCTCGACATTCGAGGACTGACAACCGCCGCGGGCTTGTGGTTAACGGCTGCGGTCGGCGTTGCGTGCGGCCTCGGCGCTCTTGGTATCGCGATGATTGGTGCTGTGCTGGCTTTGTTAGTTCTTGCTCTCGAAGGCGCAGTTCAAAAAGACAAGAAACAGGCATAGCACCGCGGTTTTCGCACGGGCATGACCTGATTGTCCGATGAACACGAACGCAACTTTTTAGATCAGCGTCGCAACAAAACAGCATGTGTCGAAATATCAAAACACTTCATAACTTCAAACCACCGGCAACAAAGGAAGAGATTCGAGCGTCCTCGCTTCAGTTCGTTCGCAAACTGAGCGGATTCACGAAGCCATCGAAAGCCAACGAGGAGGCATTCAATCGTGCCGTGGACCAAGTGGCTCAAGCCGCGCAAGAGTTGCTCGACTCGCTCGTGACAAATGCTCCTCCGCACGACCGTGAAGTTGAAGCTGCGAAGGCGCGTGCACGGTCGGCGGAACGGTTTCAGGCGACTGCTTGATGTCGACAAGCTGGCCCGATCTATTCACTGTTGAGAACTTCTTTGATCCGCCGTCGTGCGAGGCGTTAGTTGCTGAAATCGTCGCCGCGGAAAGTAGTGCAGCGACTGTCTACGGCCGCGGCGTCTCGGGCGCGATCGATTCCGGCGTGCGCCGGACGCTTCGCGTTTCTCCTTCGCGTGAAACAGTTGAGCTTATAACGCGGCGATTGTGGTCGTGTAAGGACGCAATCGAAAAACATTTCGACGTTAGTTTGACTGAATGCGAAGAGCCGCAGTTTCTTCGTTACCGCGAAGGCGATTTTTTCGTCGCACATCAGGATGGAAACACCGGCTTGCTGCGTTTGGAAACTGAGCGCCGGCGGATCTCGACGGTGATCTTCCTGAGTTGCGCGTCGGACGTGCCTGGTCCAAACGTCTATTGCGGCGGCACGCTCGTGTTGACCAATCGCCATCCTGCTTCGGACCACGCACCGTTTCGAGTTTCCGCCGCGCCGGGAACGCTCGTCGCATTTCGTTCTGAAACTACGCACGAAGTCACGCCTGTGACGCACGGCGAACGGCTTTCAATCGTTTCGTGGTACATGTGACGTGTTCGATACCTTAACTATTCGACACGCGAGACCCATCCTCTGGCTCAAGCGAGTGTTTGTGGCCATGATCGCCGTGTACGTCGGAGTCGGATTAGTCTCGGCCCACCGCGCATACATCCAGGTCCGCAGCCTCGAGTTCAATGCACCGAAGTCTTTGTCGGCAGGTGCGGTCGTCGAGACTTTGCTCGTGAGTTCCGGTCGCACGACAGTAGACGTTGAGGTCGACCTGGTCCAGGGTGCACATGCTGAACGTCTGTTCGTGATGCAACTCCGCGGTAACGAATTCGGATTCTGGGATCCACGCGCGCGACATGGCTCGAAGAGCGTGACGCTCACGCCCGAAATGCTTTCGAAGTTTCAACCGGGTGCCGCGCGTCTGCGTTCCGTCGCCACTGGTCGTCCTCAATGGACGCGCCTCCCGCCTCCGACCGTGCGTGAGCTTGAAGTCGAAATAAAGTAGTCGTTGAACTGAAGGAGGCAGACCATGGAAAAGATCAACTGGGGTCGGCTCATTCTGGGCAGCCTGGTCGCTGCGATCATCATGTTTGCCAGTGATGGTTTTATGCACGAGGCGATACTGAAGACCGACTGGGAATCTGTTTACGCAGGTTTGCGCGCAACTCAGCCTGAACGGCACAGCGCGTTGATGGTCTACTTTGCGGTGTTTGAGCTCGGTCGTGGTTTCATCGCGATGATGTTCTACGTCACGATGCGAGCTTTGTTTGGGGCTGGACCAAAGACAGCAGTGCTCGCGGGAATCGTTGCGTGGATTGCGTTCTCGCTCGCTGGACCAGCGCAGTTTATTCCCCTCGGGTTCTTTTCGAATTCGCTGTGGCTGAAAGCCGGCGCGATTCATCTGATCACCACGATTGTTGCAACAATTGCGGGCGCCGCGTTGTATAAAGATGCAACCGCGAGGGCAGTCGCGTAAGTATTTGCCGCGGATAATGCGGATCCGTGTAAATCGATTTTCACAGATCCGCGTCATCCGTGGTTCTTACAAGCTATGAATCTTCAGCCGATTTTCTGGGGCGGGTTGATCGCTGGAACTCTCGATCTGGTCGCTGCATGTGTGAGTGCGTGGCTCCGAAGCAGTGTAACTCCGATTCAGGTCGCGCAATTTATCGCGAGCGGCGTGCTGGGCCGGGCGTCATTCACCGGCGGCGCCAGGACCGCTGCTCTTGGTGTCGCACTTCACTTCCTAATCGCAACCGTCGCCGCCGCAGTCTTCTACTTTGCCAGCCGGAAATTCCTCGGCCTCGTAGAACGTCCCGTAACGTATGGCTTGCTTTACGGCGTAGTGGTTCACCTGTTCATGACGCAGGTAATCGTGCCGCTCTCAAGCGTAAGGCAACAACCAGTCACGTTTTCGGGGTTTATGATCGGGGTGCTGATCATCATGTTCTGTGTCGGTCTGCCAATCGCACTCATCGTGCGTCGCTTTTCAAGGTAAGTGAGTATGTATTGCCCAAACTGCGGAACAAAAACTTCATCCGATCAAAACTTTTGTCGCGCCTGCGGGCTGGGGCTGGAGAAGATCGCGCTCTCGCTGAACGAGCAACTTCCGGCGAGAGCCGACACGAATCCACTCGAGCAAAAGGAGCGGCTTGAGAAGTTGGGAGTGGCGCTGCTTAGCGTGTTTGGCTTTGGCGTGCTCACAATAATTCTCTACAGCGTCGTCTCCAGACTGATGATCAGCGGCGGAAGCCTCCTCTCCGTCCTTGCGATGCTCGGATTGATCATCATGTTCGCGTCCGGACTCGCGTCAGTGATCCTGTTTGCAAAAGCAAAGGACGCGGGCGAGGCAGCCACGAAGCGACAGCCGCAGCAAATCCCGTCCACCGAGGGCGGATCAACCAAAGAGCTACTGACAGAAGGTCACTTCGAACCCGTTCCCTCAGTTACAGATCGCACAACCGAATTACTGACGATCGATAAACACGAAGGCAAGCGATGAACTCACATTTGACTCGTGCAATCCGTGTTAGTCCGTGGCTGATCATCGCCATTTGTTTACTCATCACGCCGCGGGCCTCACAAACACAGTCCAAAAATATCAAGGCACTCGTCGGCGGAACGCTGATCGACGGCTACGGTGGTCCACCGCTGCGCAACAGCGTCGTGATCGTCGAAGGCGAACGAATAAAGTCAGTGGGCCAGGTGGGAACACTCGCGATACCGCCGGGCGCGGAAGTGATCTCGACCGAGGGCATGAGCGTGTTGCCTGGCCTGTGGGACATGCACGTTCACCTGATGATCAACGGTCACAGCGATTACGCGCATTGGGACAAGACGTATCCGCCGATGATGGAGACGGTGATCATGCCTGCGTCCGCGCGCCAGCTTCTGATGGCGGGCGTGACGAGCGCTCGCGATCTTGGCGCGCCTCTGAAAGCGAGCATCGCCGTGCGTGAGCGCATCAGGAAAGGAGAAATACTTGGCCCAACTCTTTACGTCTCTGGTCCGTTCATTCAACACGAGCCTTACCCGGGCACGGATTACGTGCGTTGGGGTGTGAACGGCGTTGAGGATGCGCGCGCGAAAGTGCGGACGCTCGCTGAGGCTGGCGTGGATGTCATCAAGCTGATCGATCAGGATCAGATGACGCTGGAGGAAGTTGGGACAGTTGTCGACGAAGCACACAAATACAAGTTGCCGGTCGTTGCGCATTCACATCGTCCGGAAGAGATTCGCCGCGGGTTGCGCGCTGGCGTTGACTGTTTCGAGCACACGGGATTAGCGACCGCGCCGGAGTATCCGGCCGAGATCATCGCGATGATTCGTGAACGTACCGCGAAGATGAGTCTTGGTCCATTGTTCTGGACGCCGACTGTGCAAGGACTTTTGAATTACGAGTACGTTCGCGACAATCCCGAGCAGCTTGACGATCCGTCGTGGCAAGTGGGTCTGCCGCAGACGATCATCGACGACATTAAAAGGTCGTTGAAGAAACCCGGGCAACTCGGTTACTACCAGATCACACCACTGCGGCGCCCCACCCTCGCGCGAAAGATCGCACAGCTCCATGAGTCGGGCGTCGTGCTTTTGATTGGGACTGACAGCGGCATCCCGATGAACTTTCACAGCCAAACGACCTGGCGTGAGTTGGACGCGTGGGTCAACGCCTTTGGCATCGATCCGATGGTCGCCATCCGCGCCGCCACCTACTGGCCCTCAGTCGCCATGAAAGTCTCGGACAAAGTCGGAACAGTGAGCGAAGGAAAGTACGCCGACATCATCGCCGTCCGCGGCGACGTCCTCCGCCACATCAACCTGCTACAGGACGTCGATCTCGTGATGAAGCACGGCCGCCGTTGGAAGTGAGACAGGATGACAGGATTGCTGGGATTTACATGTAAATCCTGTTCCTCATAATAATCCTGTGATTCAGCTGGCGAGCCGGCGGCACTGGCCGTTTAGTTGGGCGCCTTCTTCCACCACGAGGGCGGGCGAGGTGACCTGGCCTTTGACGTTGGCCGTGCGGCCGAGGACGAGTTCTTTGCTCGCGAGGATGTCGCCCTCGACGGTGCCGTTTATCTTCGCGACAGCTACTTTAATTACAGCCTTAGTGACCTGAGCGCCGGTGCTGACGATCAAGGTGCCGTTCTGCGAAGTGACGTTGCCGGAAAAGTTTCCATCGATGCGCAGCATCGACTTGAAGCACACCTCGCCCGTGAAGTTCACCACGTCGCCGACAAAACCCAGCCAGTTGTCTTTGCTGCTCCGATGGCCGTTCACAAGTGTAGGCTGTTGTTGCGTGCTCATTGTTTGGGAATTGGAAGCCGCCGGGTTGCCGCCGCCGCTGACCTGATGGAAGACTAGAAGAAATCCCTGACTGATCGACACTATAACACCAGCAACTAAATCAGGAATGTTACGATTGCATTGCAATCCAGGATGATCACTTATCGATTACTCACAGCGTCAGACTCGTCGGCTCTCTACGAGTGTTTTCTCGAGGCGTTCTCTGACTATCAAGTCGACATGCAAATGTCGCAGCAGCAGTTTGAGCAACGACTCACTCGTGACGGCGTGAACCTGGAGATCAGCGCCGCAGCATTCGACGAAAGCAGGATGATCGCTTTCTACCTGAATGCGACAGGTATGTGGCAGGGATCGGCGACGGCGTATGATGCGGGAACCGGCGTGATTCCGGCGTACAGGCGGCAAGGTATTGGAAAGGAACTGTTTGCGTTCATGGTGCCGCGGCTGAAAGCGGCCGGCATGAGCCAGTACTTGCTCGAGGTGTTGACGGGTAATGAGTCTGCAGTTGCGCTGTATCGACAACTCGGGTTTGTTGAGACGAGGCGGTTTGCGGTGTTTCGAAGGAAAGAACCTGTTGCGAAGCTTGATCTTGAGGGATTGACGATACGGCGGATCGAGGAACGGAAGTGGGGGTTGTTTAAATCGTTCTGGGATGGTTACCCGTCGTGGCAGAATTCGATTGATGCCGTTGAGCGAGTTGCGGGTGATACTGCGACCTTGGGTGCTTATGTGAATGAGGAATGTGTGGGTTATGGTGTCGTATTCCGGCCGGCGTCGAGCCTGATGCAGCTTGCAGTGGCGCCGGCGCACAGGAGACAAGGGATTGGCTCGAAGATAGTGTCGGCGTTGCAGTCAGAAGTCTCGGAAGCGTTGAAGGTGAATAATGTTGATGAAGAGATGAAGACGACGTTGGCGTTCTTCGACGCTAATGGGTTTAGGACGGTGTTGGAGCAATACGAAATGAGACAGGATTTAGCGGATTGAAGAGGATTTGCAGGATTCTGAATCTGTGAGACGAGAGTGATTAGATGAGAGCGTGCATACTCGTTGCCGTGGTGCTTTCGTTGTGTGTGGTGTCGGTTGCGCAGCAGCCGTCCAGGAATGCGATTCGAGAAGTTCAGCAAAAATCTGCGACTGTTGGTGCGCCGAGAGAGTGCTTGCAGGCGTTTCGGGAGTTTTTCCAGTATTTACAAAATAGTGAGCCGGGGATTGTGCGTGATGAGCAGGCGCAGAAACGTTGGCTGACGCAGGAGTTGCGGACAGCACTGGCGAAGAAGGTTGCGACTTTCTCGTGCCCGCAGGAGGACCCGGATTTTCCTTCCAACAGCACGTTCATTGGTTCGTGGGATTATCCTTCGACTTACGCGATCGTGAGCCAGTACTTCAGAGAGAAATGACTGACGTGACACGAGAACCGCAGATTCGCACACAGATCGCGCCGGGCGATATCGGTTATGTGATTTACTTGCACGGAATTTTGTATGCGCGCGAGTTTAACCTGGACCACACGTTCGAGGCCGGTGTGGCGCGCGGCCTTGGTGAGTTTGCCGGCGGTTATGATCCGTCAAAAGATCTGTTTGCCGTGGCAGAGATTGATGGTCGTATCGTCGGATCGATTGTGATCGCGGCCGAATCGGATGAACTGGCGAAGTTGCGATATTTCCTCGTGCATCCTGATGCGCGCGGACACGGTTTGGGCCGTCGCTTGATGCAACAAGCGCTCGATTTCTGTCGCGAGCGTGGCTTTCGGAGTGTGTGGCTCTGGACCATCAGCGAGTTGAAGACCGCCGCGCACCTGTATCGCGAGATGGGATTCAAAGTCACCGAAGAAAAAACGCACGAAATCTGGGGAGCAATCAGGACCGAACAACGCTACGATCTCACCCTGTAAACGTGAAACTCGATCTACACACACACTTCTACACCGAAGCTTACTTTCAAACGATTCGCGATCTACCGTCGGAGTTTTCTTTCGGCACGAGCTCCACCGGCCAGACGATCATCACGTATCGCGGCGCACGTTTCTTCGGCGTCACTCCCGCGATGACCGACGTCTCAAAACGTATCGAAGACATGGACCGCGCGGGCATCGACGTCGAAGTCGTCTCACTCTCAACACCAAACGTGTTCTTTACTGATGCGAAACACCAGCCGGCAGTCGCTGCGATGATCAACGATTCATACGCGGAACTCATCGCGCAACATCCGAAACGTTTCAAAGGCTTCGCTTCGATTCCAATGGACGCGCCCGACGAAGCACTCAAAGAGCTTCATCGCGCGATCCACACACTGAAACTCAACGGCGTCATACTGCTGAGCAACATCGGCGGCAAGCCGCTTACATCTCCCGAGTATCGACCGTTTTTCGAAGAAGCAAACCGGATGAAACTTTGCATCTTTCTTCATCCGATGATCCCCGCGAATTCAGATGCGTTTCGTGAGTACGTGCTTGGTCCAATTATCGGCTTTCCGTTTGATACGAGCCTCGCGGTCGCGCGCATGTGTTACGACGGCATGTTTGAGGAGTTGCCCGACATCCGCTGGATCATCGGCCATCTCGGCGGTGCTGTTCCGTACCTGATGGAGCGGATGGACAACGGGTTTCGCGACTTCGCAGATTGTCGTGTGAAGATCGACAAGCTGCCGAGCGTTTATCTGAAGCGGCTTTACTACGACACGGTTTCGTTCAGCCCGCACACGTTGACGATGGTGCGAAACATGGTTGGAGCGGATCACATGGTGATGGGCAGCGACTACCCACACCTGCTGGGTTCGATCGATCGCGCAGTGTCTTCCATCGAAGATCTGGATATCTCGGCACACGAGAAAGAACAGATCTTCAAAGGGACGGCGATGACGATCCTAAATAACAGCCGCGGATAAACGCAGATGACGCGGGTAAACGTGCGAATCCTCCAAAGAAATGCAGGCTTGAGTAAAAGTCGGAAGGATTATAGGTCATATAGGTCGTATAGCACCTATAAGTCCTATATGACTTATGTGGTTCTCTGGTATCATTCCACGCAAACCCATCACGAGGAGAAAGATCATGAGTTCCCTGAAACGTAGTTCTGTTTTCTTCGCCGTCCTATGTGTGTTGAGCTTTGCGGGTTCAACCTTCGCGCAGATTCCCGTGCCGCGCCCGAGCCAGAAGGCGAGCGTCATGCAGAGAATCGGTCCCACCGACATAACCATCACGTACAGCCGCCCCGGCGTAAAAGGACGAAAGATCTGGGGTGATCCTTTGCCGGAACAAGCAGCAAAGGCGAAGGGCGAAGCCACGCTCGACAATCAGAACGAGCGTCCAAAGGATGCCGTGATCGTTCCGTACGGTCACATGTGGCGCACCGGCGCAAACGAAGCGACGATGTTTGAAGTGAACAGCGACGTTTTGATCAATGGTCAAAAGCTTGCCGCGGGAAGCTACAGCCTCCACACGATCCCGAACAAAGACGAATGGACGATCGTGTTCAACGGAACTGCGAACCAGTGGGGCAGTTTCAACTACGATCCCGCGAAGGACACGTTGCGCGTGAAAGCGAAACCGCAGATGGTCGCAGAAAGTCAGGAGTGGCTGGCGTTTACTATCGATCCAGTTGCCGACGATGCTGCACAGGTCAACATTCGCTGGGAAAAGGTCAGCGTACCGTTCACAGTAAAGGTGCCCGATGTTGCAGCGGCGACGTTGTCGAGACTGAAGACCGTTGTTGGTGAAGCTAAAGCCGACGACTGGCGCACTCCGATGCAGGCCGGCGCGTATCTCATCAACAATCAGAATGCCGCGGACGATGCACAGGGCATGGCCTGGATCGAGCAGTCGATCAAGGTGAAGGAGACGTTCCAGAATCTTGCGACGAAGGCGAATGCTTTGTACAAGGCCGGCAAGAAAGAAGAAGCGATTGCAGTGGCCGAACAGGCGATCCAGCGTGGCAAGGCTGACAAGGTGGATACGACGAACTTCGAAAAGCGACTGGCTGACATGAAGGCTGGGAAGAGCTGAAACACGGATTTACGCAGATCAAAGCTGAACGCAGATTTACACGGATCAAACCAGGATGGGTGTTGCTAAGCTCACCGATCAAAATACGGTTGTTCCTGAGAGCAGGTATGCGCGCGTCGAACGCGAGCGGCGTTATTTGCTTCGCGATTTGCCGGAAGGCATGACGCGCGCAGATCCTCATCTCCAGATCACCGACAACTACATCACCGGCACGCGACTGCGTATCCGCAAAGTGCGTGAGCCGCGGTCAAACAAGTGGACCGTGAAGTTCACGCAGAAGTTTGCGCCGGATCCAAACGATCTCTCCCGCACCATAATCACCAACACTTACCTCAACGCGTTGGAAGCCGAAGTCTTCGCAAGCTACACCACGAATGAGATTCGCAAGAATCGTTATTCATTCGAGTTTGAAGGGCGCAAGTTTTCCATCGACATGTTTCTCGGCGATCTCTTCGGGCTCGTGCTCGCCGAAGTCAGTTTCGAAACTGACGAAGAGCTCGACACCTTTCCGAAACCGCCGTTTGCGCTCGTCGACGTTACTAACGAGCCTCTTTTCACCGGCGGCAGGTTATGTGAACTGACGTTTTCAGACGTCCGCGCAGAAATCGCCCAGCGCGGTTTGCTAAAATAGCGCGCGATGAAAACGCGCACTTGCCTCGTTATTCTTTGCCTACTTGTTTCCATTGGCTGCCGCAAGACCGCAACGCCGCCATCACCAGACGCGACGGCAACCCCGGCCCCGACGCCCGCTCCCGATCTGAGTCACGTGCAGGGTGGCGCGACGCCGGTCGTGCAGGCGAAATACTTCACCGGCTCGATCGGCACATCGCTCGACTTGCAGATGAAACTCATTCGCACGGGCGATCAACTCTCAGGCAGCTACTTCTACAAAAAGATCGGAAAGCGCATCGACCTTCGCGGCAGCGTCGACAAAGACGGCAACCTGACCCTCGAAGAATTCGATCCGGGCGGCAAACAGACAGGCCTGTTCAAAGGCCTGTGGCAGGTTAACGCGCAGGACGGGCTCATCCGGCTTGCCGGTAACTGGTCCAGGCCGCCGGGTGAAAAAGGCAGCGACAAGATGACTGCGTTTTCACTTCATGAAGAGCCGATCGCGTTCACCGGAGACGTCGAGTTGGTCTCGAAACCGATCACAGAGTCGAACAAGAAGTTGATGTACGAGATCTCCGCGCAGTATCCGCAACTGACCGGAGGCAACAATCCAAACTTCGAAAAGTTTAACCAGGCGGCGAGAAGTTTTGTGACGACCAAAGTGGGGCTATTCAAGAAGGAGATGGCCCTCGACGAAGGCGAAGAACCTCGGCCCGAAGGCTCGATGGGAAGCGATTTGAGCATCGGCTACACGGTTGTGCTTGCACAGGACGATCTGATCAGCATCAAGTTTGACGTCGGTACTTACTACCAGGGCGCGGCCCATCCAAATTCTTATTCTGAAGTGATCAATTACGATCTGAAGAACGGGAAACAGTTGAAGCTGAGCGATCTTTTCAAACCGGGAGCGAAGTATCTTCAGGCGCTATCGTCCTACAGCATCGCCGACCTGAAGAAACAGGGAAAGGACCTGCTTCCCGAACAGATCGAAAGCGGCGCTTCGCCGAAAGCGGACAACTTTCAAAGCTGGAACATCGGCAAGACAGGTCTGGGGATCAACTTCGACGCGTACCAGGTTGGACCGTACGCGGCGGGACCGCAGTTTGTGCACGTGCCGTATTCGAACCTGAAGGATCTGATCAATCCGGAGGGACCGATTGCGCAGTTTGCGAAGTAGCTCCTCCGACGCGGAGGGACGCGGATCGCCGGCTGAAGTAGAAGGCCAGGAAGAAAGCGATAAACATGATCGCGGATGCAGTCCAGAATGTTATCGCGATCGAACGGTCACTCATGTGATGCGGGATGCCGTCGGCGCCCATATAAGCGATGGAGCTGTTGATCAACATCGCCGCGAGGAATGGACCAACAGCGCGCGCCAAACTAGCCACCGATTGAGTCACACCTAAAACGATTCCTTGTTCGCCGGGGCCGGCACTCTTCGAAGCAAGACTGTTCAACGCCGGTGTAGCGAGTGAGTTGCCCATCGAAAACACTCCGCCGCCCACAAGCAACGCAGCCAACCCGCCCGCGGCTGGTCCAACAAACGGCACGGCAAACAAACTAATCGCAAAACACAGCGCGCCGAAGATCACGAGCGGAAGTTCGCCAAAGCGCTTCACGAGGCGTCCGATCAATCCGCCCTGAATGATTACCGCGATCAGTCCGACGTACGCGAACAGATAGCCCGTGTGTGTTGCGTCGTAACCGAACCGGAACATCGTGTAGAGCGAAAACGCCGTAGTCATGATCGAGAAGGCAACCACGAAGAGGAAGTAAATGATCAGCACAAACGACAGTCGCGGCTGCCGTAATGAATTCAAGACGTAACGGAAACTTCGCCCGCCGGCGGCGCGATGTTTTGTCGGATGGTCGGCGGTGACTGTTTCCGGCAGAGTGAAATACAGCAGCAACGCGTTTGCGAAGCACAGTGCCGCGGCGAAGAGAAACGGAACGTGAATTCCCCACTGGCTCAGGATTCCGCCGATTGCTGGTCCAAAAATAAATCCGAGACCAAACGCCGCGCCGATGAGTCCCATGCCTTTCGCGCGGTTTTCGGGAGTCGTGATGTCGGCGATGTAGGCTTGAGCAGTTGAGATGTTTCCGCCTGTGATGCCGTCGAGAATGCGACCGACGAAGAGCATGAAAAGTGTCGTCGCAAAACCAAGCACGAGGAAGCCAATGCCGGTGCCGATGATCGAAAACAACAGCACCGGACGCCGGCCATACCTGTCAGACAGCCGTCCGAGGATCGGCGAGAAAATGAGTTGCATGATCGAGTAGGAAGCGAAGAGCAATCCGACCATGCGAGGTGTGGCGTTGAACACAGTGCCTTCCGCGTAGAAAGGCAGCACCGGAATCACGATTCCGAAACCAATGAGATCGATAAAGACGGTCGTAAAAATTACGACGAGAGGCGAGTGACGCAATTAACGGCGGCCTCCACTCAATGCGCGATCGACTGAAGCTTGCCCGCCGCCTGAGATCAGCAGCGCCAGCGACATCGCGAGCAGGCTGAGCGGATACTCGTACCCGCGATTACTTGCAAAGAAACCACCGTTCCAGTGAACACCGACAACCGCAGTCAACATCGTGCAGGCGACAAAGAACGCGCCCACGCGAGTCAGAAATCCAATGCCGATGAGTATTCCGCCGACAAATTCGGCAAACGCGGCGGCTGAAAGCCAGAGCCACGCGGGACGCATGAAGCTGAAAGGAGTGTTACCGGAGATGAAAGCATTGAAGCCCGGCCCGTTGAACGTGCCCAGAACCTTTTGCGCGCCGTGCGCGATCATCACCGCTGCCAGCGCCAGGCGCACGGGCACAGTGAACCATGTTGGAGACGTTGCAATTATTTTACGAAACATTCTGCTTGTTCCTCATATAAGGGTTGTCAGTCCAATCTGCGGCACAAATGTAGTAACATTCCCTCGCGCTTGTCATCAACTTCTCTCGAAAGACACTGTATAAGAATGCACAGACTGCGACTCTTGTGCACCGTAGCGTTGTTGGTGGCACTCCCGCTCATCGCCGCTGCGCAGACGCCGGCTCCTGCTCCTGTAGAAATTTCGTTCACGGTCGCCATGACGCGACCGCACACGCACCTGCTTGAAGTCGACATCGGCATCAGGCGTACGGTTGCCGGTCCACAGGAAGAGTTGCTCGTCATGCCTGTGTGGACGCCGGGTTCTTATCTCGTGCGAGAGTTTGCACGTCATGTTCAGGACTTTGCAGCCCGCGACACTTCGGGCCAGACGCTGAAGTGGGAAAAGACAAACAAGAACACGTGGCGCGTGTTCACCAACGGCTCGCGCGACTGGCATGCGAGTTATCGAGTTTACGCGAACGAGCTTAGCGTGCGAACGAGCGAGTTGAATTCGAGTCACGCTTTCTGGAACAACGCAAACATCCTGATGTATCTCGAAGGTCACCTGGCAAGTCCTTCGACTGTGCGCGTGGTTGCGCCTGACGTGTGGAAAGTGGCGACGGGGCTGCCGGCTGCGCCGGGCCAGAGGAATACTTTCCGCGCTGAGAATTTCGACGTTCTTTACGATTCGCCTTTCGAAGTTAGCGACTTCAAGACGCTCGTGTTCAACGTGAAGGGAGTTCCTCATCGCATCGTGATCGACGGCGAAGGCAACTACGATCCGGAACGTATGCGCCGCGACGTGCAGAAGATCGTCGAAACGCAGATCGAAGTGATGGGCGGCGACATTCCGTATCGCGACTACACGTTTATTCTTCACGTGCGCGCGAATGCAGGTGGCGGACTCGAACACGCGAATTCGACGGCGCTCGGCTATCCGCGTTTTGGTTTCAGAATCACGGGCGGCGATCGCGCGACGTCTGCTGCACCTGTGACGAGCGGCACGCCCGAGCGCGACTACCGAGGATTTCTGTCGCTCGTGTCGCACGAGTTTTTCCACCTGTGGAACGTGAAGCGAATCCGGCCCGATGTGCTTGGACCATTCGATTACACGCAGGAGAACTACACGAAAGTTCTGTGGGTGGCGGAAGGCGTCACGGACTACTACGCCGATTTGCTTTTGCGTCGCGCGGGGCTCATTACTGAAAATGAGTTTCTGACGGCGACGGCGCGCTCGATTCAGACGTTGCAGAACACGCCCGGACGTTTAGTGCAGAGCGTTGAAGAGTCGAGCTTTGATGCGTGGATCAAGTATTACCGGCAGGACGAAAACTCGATAAACTCGCAGATTTCGTACTACGACAAGGGTGCGATTCTCGGCCTGCTGCTCGATCTGGAGATTCGGAAACGTTCGAACGGTGCGAAGTCGCTGGACGACGTGATGCGTTATCTCAATACTGAGTTTGCGAAGAAGAACCGTAACTATGGACCAGCCGATTTTCAGAAGGCGGCCGAACTGATGGCGGGTTCGAGTTTGGAAGATTTCTTCCGTCGGTTTGTGCGCGGGACGGAAGAGCTCGATTACAACGCGGCGCTCGAGGCAGTTGGGCTGCGTCTCGAGACGAATGCCGGCGGCAATGCGGTTGAGCGGGTTTATTTTGGTGCTGACGTGGCGCAGGAGGACGACCGGCTGATCGTGCGTCGCGTGTATGCTGGTTCGCCTGCTTACGAACAGGGATTAAACGCAGACGACCAGATCGTGGCGCTCGACAACATGCGCGTGACGAGGGATTTTTTCAACGCGCGGATCGCGGAGAAGAAGCCGGGCGATCGGATCGCGTTGTCGATCTTTCGTTTTGATGATTTGAGTACTTTGCTGATCACGCTGGGTGGACGCCGCGAAGGGACATACCGGCTCGTGCCGCTGCCCAACGCGACCGATGCTCAGAAGCGAATTTATAGGCAGTGGCTCGGTGACTAAGATCAGTTAGCACAAGATTAATCCTGTCCAACTATGCCGTATCAACACATACGTTTTGCTCTCGAAGATCGCGTCGGCAGGATCACCTTCGCGCGTCCGCCGCTTAACGTTTTCAACATCGAGATGATGCGCGAAATCACGTCTGCGCTCGGCGAATGCAACCAGCGCGAACTCGTCGCGATCGTCTTCGATGCAGACAAGGAATGCCGCTCGTTCAGCGCCGGCGTAGCAGTCGAAGAGCACGTTCAGGAAACGATCTTCCAGATGCTCGACGCCTTTCACGCCATCTTCCGTCAACTCGAACAACTCGCTAAACCGACAATCGCAGTCGTCGACGGCGCAGCACTCGGGGGCGGCTGCGAACTCGTCGCCGCCTGCGACATCGTCATCGCTTCCGATCGATCACGTTTCGGCCAGCCCGAAGTCAAGCTCGGCGTATTTCCGCCAGTAGCGGCAGTCCTGCTCCCGCTCGTCATCGGCGAAAAACGCGCGCGCGAATTAATCCTGACTGGTGAGATAATCGACGCGGTTGAAGCTGGCCGGCTCGGCCTCGCAAGTCACGTGGTTCCGAGCCTTCAGCTCGAACCCAAGCTGCTCGAAGTGCTCTCGAAGCTGCGCGAGCTTTCAGGCACGTCGCTTCAGTTTGTACGGCAGTCGCTGGATCTCGGCCGCGGCAGATCGATCGACAAGGCATTGAGCGAACAGGAAAACATCTACATCCACGAACTGATGAAGACCGCAGATGCCAACGAAGGCATCAAAGCCTTCATGGAGAAACGCAAACCTGTCTGGCGGCACCGGTGAGATGATGAGAGATTTGCTGCGCATAATCATTTCCGCGGTTATCGTTTTTTCATCCGTTCCATCCGCGTTCCCGCAGACCAAGACCGACTCACACTCCAATCGCCCGGGGCCGACGATGTCGACCGAAGCGAAGGCGCTGCTCGAAGAAGCGATGGGAGTGGTTTGCACGCAAGCGAAGCTCGATCCGAATAGCAGTGTCGCCATCGACGAGATGCAGGCGCGCCCGTCGCTCCCGCTCCATCATCCCGAAGCGCTCGCGGGCGCCGAACGTGCACAACGCATGTTGCCGGTCGCGAAAAACTTAGTCATCCGGTCTTTGCGCAAGCTTGCGACTGAATACGGGTTTGAACAGTCACCGAAATTTAAGAGACGAATCAACCAGGCGATTATCAGAGTCAACGCCGTCACGCGCGTCAGGCCCGACATGGAATCGCGCGACAACGCTTCAGTCTATTTGAGCAAACCGCGCGTGATAACTTTCGGGACGATCTTTCTCGCGGGCCTGCGTTCAGACGAGGGAATGATCAGCGTGTTGGCCCACGAGCTGATGCACATCGCCGATGGCGATAACGACAGTTTGCGACCGTTGGTTGCGGCAGTCGGCAAGAGAGCTTCTGAACTTACGGGTCTTGATATTCGCGGGCAGCGCGGCGAGGAGATCACATGCGATCTGGTCGGCGCGATGGCCGCGCGCACGTACGTCGCCGACACGCCCGGTTACGAGTCGATCGCAAGGCGCCTGGCGCGTTCCATTCAACACAACTGCGTAGAGCTTGATGAAGGAGACGAAGATCACCTGTCACCGCGCAACACGATCCGGGCGCTGCTGGCGCTGAATCCGGTACTCGTGCGCGAGTTGATCAATGATCGCGAAGAGCGAACTCCCATTCGCAACTGAACATGACCTCGAGAGCCTCGACACTGGCAATTCTCGTTTCACTGATCTTCGCCACTGCTTGCAAATCCGTCATTGAACGGCAGGACGTGAGGCCGCGTGTGTTGCGTGACGTGCCCGCGCGAAACCTCGCTTACCGCTTCAATCCTGACGTTTCGCCGCCGTCCACAAACTTCGAAGACATTACCGATAAGTTTGAAGCTGTTGCGAACGACTTCGCCACGAAGCGTGACAACGATGCGTTGATCCGCACAGTTGTTTCGCCTGACGGCCGCAGAGTGCTCGCACTGTATGGGACTTTTGACGAACCGGGTTCGACGTTTCGCATCGATCTCTACAACTCGGATGGACAGTTTCTACGTAACCTGATCCCGCCGGAACTTTCGTGCGTGTTTCCGGAAACTGTGACGTGGTCGCCGGACGGAAACTTCATCAACTTCATCGCGCACAAACGCGCGGCGCCGAGTCCGACGCCCACGCCTCCAAACGCGCCCGAGCCGGATCCCGATGTGTCGCCGATTCCTTCGCCTTCGATCGGTCCGATCTTCGCGCCGGTTGCGACTTTCAACACGGAACAGATCTACATCTGCAATCGCGACGGCTACGATCTCAAGCCGCTGACCGCGCGCGACGGGTTGATCTACTTCTACTTTGTGTGGGCGCCTGACGGGCATGCAATGGCGGCGCTGGCGTGCAAGGAAGAGGAGTGGAACGCGCGTGAGCGAGGTTTCAGATTGCCTGCGGGACGGCCACGTCTGATCGCGCCTGACGGAACCGAAAGATTGCTTGACGATAATTTAACTGACGCGCTCCCGGTCTGGTCGCCGGACAGTTCGAAGATCGCGACTGCCTTCGAAACAGACATTGCGATCTATGACGCTGGTGGAAGAACTCCGACGCAGGGACGTCTGCCGCTTGCCGAGCAGTTGATATCAGCGTCAGTGATTTACGAACAGCGAACTGCAACGAGAAGAGCGAACTCGAATGCGAATGCAAACTCACCGGCGCCTTCGCCAAGTCCTGTCGCATCACCTTCGCCCGGCGTGCCTGCGTCGTACAATCCGATCGTGCGGCTCGAATGGCGCGCACCCGAAACTCTCTACTTTCAGACCGCGTATGTGCGGTTAATGCCAAGTGAAACAATCAACACGTTTCAGCGCTGGCATCAGCTCACGTTGAGCGCGCAAGCCGCGGTTCTCAAGTAAAACCTGCCGCGGATTTACACGGACTTCCTACACGGATTTAAATCTCTGTACGGAACCGAACTGCATCGCGCGAGAGAGAACTTTACGTTTTACAGATGAGTTTCTCGGATGCTTTGTTGGTGCAGGATGGGTTCTTGGATGCTGCGACGTGCCGGCGTTTGCTTGATGCGGTGAACCGCTTTCGTTGGCGTGTTCCGTTGCCGGAGATCTCGCGGCCGTCGGGCCGCAGGCCGCTTTGTTACTCGGTGATCGATGGTTATCAGGTGCTTGCCGACCTGCCGGAGATTCGCGCACTTCACGAGCGGACGACTCGGCTGGTGACGCAGATCTTTGGCGACGAGATCAAGCCGCTGGCGGATGAGCAGGTTGCGTGTAACGTGAACATTACGAAGCCGGGTGGTTCGTATCGTTATCACTACGATCGTAATGCGCTGACTGCGATTGTCTATCTAAACGAAACGGGCGGTGGCGAGACCGAGTGTTATCCCAATCACCGGCTGCGTGTGCCTTCGGTGCTTCAGAGTGAAGCGGATCGTGTGTTTGGGAACAGTGTGGTTCGATGGATGTTTGCGAAGCAGGTGCTGGTGCGGCCGAGGGCCGGGAGATTGTTGATGATGCGTGGGAACCGGTGTTTGCACAGCGTGCGCGAGGTAAGCGGTGAGGTTGACCGGGTCAATGTGGTGATGTCGTATGACAGCAGAGACGCGCGTTATGCGAATCACGATCGGTTGAACTCGTATCTCTACACGACCGATCGGCTACAGCAGCCCCGCGATCCGAATTACATGTGACCAGCTAGACAGGATTACATGATTTGCAAGATTTACATGTAAATCATGTTCATCATGTAATCCTGTCAAAGCCGCTGATCGTTTACACGCCCTGCGGGGGTGGCTGCTGGCCCTGTTGCCCCTGCTGCCCCTGCTGCTGTTGATCCTCAGAGCCCGTCATCTGCTGTGCGGCGTCCTGGACCTTATCGATCGCCTCTCGCGCCATCTCCTGAGCTCGATCCGCCAGTCTTTCGCCGGCCTCGCCGATGTACTCGGTCTCAAACCTCGTCGACGGCAACATCAACCCGACTGCCGTTCCCGCTGCAACTGCAACCGCGCCCATCGCAAGCGGATTACTGCGCATCAGCTCCCCGCAACGTGTGCCAAGACCCGACGCAGTGTCTCGCGCCTTATGCGTCAGATTGCTGAAAGCTTCAGTCGATCGATGTGCGAAGTCACTCGCGGTTTCCCTCACGTTGTGGATCATCCCCGATGACGACATGCCGGGTTGAGTTCCAGCGCGCGTGCCGGTCCCGTATTGCTCGCCGTATCGCATCTGGCCCGACTCGTAATCAGTGTCCATCATCATGCTTCGACGGCGGCCACCAGCCACGCGTGGTCTCTCGTAGCCGTCACCACCGTTGCTGCGATATTTCCGCATCACCAGCAAGCCGACTCCCAGGCCAATCAACGCGACCGGAATCGGATTTCTCCACACACTGTTGCCCACCGTTCTTCCGGTTTCTGCGATTGCAGTTCCCGCACGTCCCATTGCCTGGCGTGCAGGCTCCGTTGCTTCGCTAATTTGCTCCATAACTCTTTCAACCTTTCCTATCGTGGCTTCACGCACACTTTCTTTGACTTGACCCACGAGGTGATCCGGGCTGAGCCTCTCTTGGATCTCGTTGATCGTTTGACTCATCTCCGCACGCGTGTCTTCAATCTCCGCGCGAATCTGTTCTGTATCGTCGGTGGTATCCTCAGCAGACCCGGACGCGATAGTGCTATAAGACTCGTTAGTTGAAGTGGTCCGATCATTATCCCAATCCGAAGTGCCTATTTTATCTGTTGCTTCACCCATGCTGCGTCCTCCTTCAAAGTCTCGACAGTCTCTCGCGGCGCCATCTCAGTTCGTTGAAGTGCGGAAACTGCTTTCCCGATCAGCAACCAACCGATGCCGGCTACCACCACTCCGACGAGTAAGCTCGCACCCCAGCTGGGCATCACGTTGTCCAACAACAAAATGATCGCCGCGATCACGGCCAGCAGCGCCGCGTAGGCAATTGCCCCACCGACGATGAGATAACCGACATTGCGCCCGACGTGCTTTGCCGTTTGCCCGACTTCAACTTTCGCGAGTGCAACTTCCTGCCTGACCAGATTGCTCATCTCCGAAGCGAGATCGCTAAACAACTCGCCAAGCGGTTTATCAGAGCGGTTTTCATTCATACGTTGCATACAAACACCTCCCACTTAAAACTAAATTGCACCCTGTGTGGGCGATGATGGCGCATTAGTAATGTTCGATCCCGTAACCGTCGGCGGTGTCGTCACATTCGTGCGGGACCTGTTCGTGTTGAACGACTGCTGCCCGCCTGAGTGCTGCATACCTGCATCGATCGAACTCCTGATCAATCGCGCGCCGGCTAGTCCAAGCAGGAATGCTCCACCGAGCATCAACGCCGGACGCCGTCGTCCGAAGTTCTGGACGTCGTCGAGTAGTCGTCTCGCATCCTGTTCGCGAATGTAGCCCGCAAACTGTTCGAGCTTTTGAGCAGCTTTATCGCCATATTGTGCTGCGTATCGTGCAATCGGTCCGCCCTGTTCCTGTGCCAGTGATTCACCGAAACGTCTGACGGCGTTCACGACCTGAGATAGATCATTGGCCGCGCTCTCCTTCTGACGATCGATTTGTTGACCTGCTTGTTGTTGTACTTGATTTACGATCTCGCCAGTGGCTTCCTTGGCGTGCTGAACCAGATCCTGCTCTCCACCCTGACCCTGGCCCTGACCCTGCTGACCGGTTGCTCCCTGACCGCTTTGTCCTGAAGTGCCCGTGTCGCCTGTCGATTGCTGCTTCTTACTCGCAGCAGCCATCTTTGAACCAGTCGCAGCAGATCCTCTGGTACCTTCTTTTTTCGAATCCATTAAAAATCACCCTCCCTTTGCTCGTAATAAATCGTCTCTAGTTAAACGTTGATTTATTTCGAAACGAGTTTATAGAGTTCAATTTCCTGTGACCTCTCGCCACAGAATTTCACGAATCAACACGGATAACTGGGGCATGACGTTTGACTTCGATTCTGCACTTAAGCAGCCACGTACAAACATCAACTCCAAGGGGGAATCCATGTCAATTGATCAACAGAGTTACATGACTGAGCGCATGAACGGACGATCGCAGCCAGGCCTGCCTTCATCCAGCGCAAAACGACTCGCGAGAGGCCTGGGCTGGTTCAGCATCGGACTTGGTCTTACTGAACTTCTCGCGCCGCAAGCCATCGCAAAGATTTCAGGTGTTTCAAACAGGCGCACCGGTTTGATACGACTGTATGGTCTTCGCGAGATAGCTTCAGGTATCACAATTTTCGCGCAAAACAATCCTGCCGGTGGTGTGTGGTCCCGCGTCGCGGGCGACATGCTCGATCTCGCCAGCCTGGGTGCAGCCGCAACATCACCAGGAGCCAACAAAGGAAGAGTTGCATTCGCAACTGCGAACGTTCTTGCTGTTACAGCACTCGACGTCGTGTGTGCAAAACAACTATCGACGAACGGCAGCAATCACGGGATTCACGCAAGCGGCGTCTGTGTTGTGAACCGTACGCCGGATGAGGTTTATGAATTCTGGCGCAGGTTTGAAAACCTGCCTCGTTTCATGCGCCATCTTGAATCAGTAGAAGACCTCGGTGGAGGACGTTCTCACTGGGTCGCCAAAGGACCAGCCGGCATGAACGTCGAATGGGATGCCACGATCGTCGCCGACGATCCAGGAAGAGTCATCACGTGGCGTTCGCTTGAAGATGCCGATGTTGATAACGCAGGCGCCGTTCGTTTTGAAGCAGCTCCAGGCGGCCGCGGTACGATCGTGAGAGTCAATCTCGAGTACAGCCCAATGGGCGGCGCGCTCGGCGCTGCTGTCGCCAAACTCTTCGGCGAAGAACCCGAACAACAAATGGACGACGATCTGCGTCGCTTCAAACAGGTAATGGAAGTCGGTGAAGTTGTCGTGTCAGAGGGCACTCTGCTCGGCACCGGTTACATGGAACAACGACCCGCGCAACCGCCTGCCGCAAGTGAGCTCGCAAAAGCAGAGCAGCTTCCAAGTGAAACTATGACTAACTTTCCGTCGGAAAGAAGGGGGATGACACGACTATGAGAGCCAATTGTTGGTACGGCAAAACGATAATGCGGGTCGAAGAAGTTCCGGATCCACAGATACTCAATCAGCAGGACGCGATCGTGAAGATCAGTTCGACTGCGATCTGCGGTTCAGACTTACACCTGTACAACGGATTCATTCCAACCATGGTGCGCGGCGACATTCTTGGACATGAGTTCATGGGTGAAGTCGTCGAGATCGGCCGCGAAGTTCGCAATCTGAAGGTTGGCGATCGCGTGGTCGTGCCCTTTCCAATCTCGTGCGGCAACTGTTTCTTCTGTCGCGATCAGATGTATTCACTGTGTGAGAACACAAACCCGAATGCATGGATGGCAGAAAAGATGTTTGGCCACTCAACGTCGGGAATTTTTGGCTATTCACATTTGACCGGAGGCTATGCCGGCGGGCAGGCGGAATACGCGCGCGTCCCGTTTGCTGATGTTGGCCCGATCAAAGTGCCCGATCATCTGAGCGACGAACAGGTGCTGTTTCTATCCGACATCTTCCCGACGGGTTGGATGGGTGCGGACATGTGCGACATAAAACCCGGCGACACGATCGCCATCTGGGGTTGTGGACCTGTCGGACAGTTCTCGATTCGCAGTGCCTTCCTGCTCGGAGCGGAGCGAGTGATTGCAATCGATCAGGTTCCCGAACGCCTGCAGATGGCTGAAGAAGGCGGTGCGGAAACGATTAACTACGAAGAAGAGAACGTCTACGAGAGGTTGATGGACATGACGGGTGGTCGTGGGCCCGACGCGTGCATCGACGACGTTGGAATGGAGGCCCACGGGCCCGCAGGCGTCTTTGCGTACGATCGAATCAAACAGGCGATGATGATGGAAACCGATCGGCCACATGCGTTGCGTGAAGCGATCATGTGCTGCCGGAACGGTGGGATCGTCTCGATAATCGGCGTCTACGGCGGATTCGCCGACAAGTTTCCGCTGGGTTCGTTGATGCAACGTTCACTGACGATCAGGACGGGCCAGGCGCATGTTCAGCGATACATGCGACCATTGCTCGAGCGTATCGAGAACGGCGACATCGATCCCAGTTTTGTTGTGACGCACCGGTTGCCGCTGGACGAGGCTCCTCGTGGTTACGACATGTTCAAAAACAAGAAGGACAACTGTATCAAGGTTGTGCTGAAGCCTGATTGGAAGGGAAACGGGAATGGCGCGTCTGCGAAGGACGATAACTATCACGTGATCCACTGATCAAAGCCCGGAACGCGGATCACACGGATTTGAATCCGTGTGATCCACTCTGCGGTTTCAGTGGCCCGTGTATTTATCAGAGCCCTGGGTTTTCACGATCTTGTTGTAAACACCGAACAGCAAAAACGGCGCAACCCAGTCACCCACAAAAAGGCTCGCCTGCTTCTTACCCATCAACTGAAGCACGGCTGACGTGCCAATCGCGCCGAACGCGGCCCACAAAAACACGTCGGACGGAAGCTTCGCTGTCTGCTGTTCGATAGTGCGTGCAACTGTGCCTTCCGTATGTGATCCGGCCATGCCCATCTGTGAGCCGCCGGTCATGCCCATCTCGTCACGTTCTCTTCCCGTCTGGGTGCCGCCACCCAGACCTGTCTGTCCCATTGTTGTACTCATTCTATTCCTCCCCTTCGTACGATGATCGTTCTATAAGTTCAAATCCGTCTCACTCAAACCTGCGCATTCTCCATTACACACTCCGATAGCCATGAGCGAACATTCACAAGATGTTCTTCCTCATGGGCAAGTGCTTCCTGAAACTGCGTCGACAGTTCCTCGTAGCCGAGATTGTCTGCAAGTTGTATCAGTAGCTCCCAACCTGCATTGTCGGTCAACTCGGCTGTGAGTATTGCCTGCAAGGATTGAGCCATTGAAGTCCGCGGATCAGTCAGGACCTGCATGATCCCAAGCGACGCCACCGCGGCAACGTCGGCACACGGTGTTTGCACCGTCGGATCTCCGCCGGCTTCCACGATCGTTCTGTTGAGCAGAAGAAAGTGTTGGAGTTCCTCACTACCAATCTGTTGAATGTCTTCGAGTGTGGGACCCGGCGCGGCTTCGCCAAGCGTTTCGCACTTGTTGTACAACGCTTCGTACAACCGCGTTCCCATGCGCTCGAAAGCGAGACGTTCGCCCAGCTTGTCCATGAACACAGCGAGGCCCGCCTCTTCTTCGTCAGCATCGGCTTCTTCGGAAACTGCAATGCCCGGCTTCGATCCGAGTGGAAATCCCTCGGCAATATATTCAGCGCGAAGCTCCGCGGCCTCTTCCGGTCCGCCCTCGGAGCTCGGCATCGCGATGCTCGCTCCTTCGATCATCTCTTCCGCGAGTTCGGGCGCTGTTTGAATGCCCGTACGATTACCTTCCATTACTGGTTTTGCTCCACTGCTTTTCATGCTGATGCTCCCTTTGCGAATACGCTCTTTCCTTCAACCAACTCCGTCCCCGGTGTGTACGTGTAGCCCGCTGCGACGATCTCCGATGGTGAACCTTCGGAGTTCATCTGGTCGCGATAGGCGATCGACAACGGCGAACGATCTTCTTCGTCTTCCTTGTGCGTGAACTGCGTGCCCGAAGCTCTAAGGTCGACTTCGTTGGTCAGCGTTTCACGAACAAACTGGCGATGACTCTGGTAGTCGATCGGCTCAGGCAGCGTTGCAGGCAGTATCTGTGCCGGATCGCGACCGTCCATCTGTTTGAACAGTTCCATCACCATGTGCATCTGTCCGAGTTCGTAATCGACGAAGCGCGTCCAGATGTCTTTCACTCTTGGATTGGTTTCGTACTGCATGCAACTGAAGTAGTTGTAAACCTCCATCGCTTCGTGCATTAGCCACTTCTCGAGCGGCGTCTCTTTCGGATCGAGGAGTGACTCGTACTGTGTAGTGTGTTGTTCCTCGATTGACGCGATCTCCGCATAAAGCTGCCGCGCGAGTGGATCGGCAAACATCGGACCGATCGTCATGTAGTAATCGTGAGTTTGGTTCTCGGCGGCGGTGATGGTGAGAGCGTGGAGCTTTGTCAGCGGATCGGCGGTGGTGCTGTCGTAATGTTCGCGCAGATCGTCTTCAGGTGCGCGATGTTCCACCATGGTCGGCCGTCCGGGCATGATGTCCGTGTAGTTTTGGAGAATGTTGTTGGCGTCGCCACCGGCAATACGGTCCATCAGTGCGGAAAACCGGTACAGGTGATCGAAATCCTCGAGCAAACCGAACCGGTAAACCTGTGCGAGGTATTCGTCGGGCTCGCGAAGTGCGACGCTGGCCGTCACTTCGATTGCGACCTGTTCGAAACCGATCGTCGTTTCCAGTGGTGAAAGATCCGCTGGCAGAAGCCAGTTGACCATCGTTTGCTGGTGTTGCTCGACGCGTCTGACTTTGGCGAGCGGCAGTCGCATTTCGCCGTTCATCATGCGCGCCATTGCGTGCGAGGTGCGAATCGCGTTTGCTTCGAGACCGTTCATCAGGATGATGCGCACGCGCGTAAACGCGTCGTCATCGAGTTTGCTGGTTGGTGCCTGCACCAGATCGCGCCAGGTAAAAACCTGCTTGTCGAGTGGTGTTCCCTTTTCCTTGAAAATATCGAGAGTCATATGGCTCCTTTTTGCGAGCGCATTCGCAGACACGTCTGCCTGGGTTCGAACGCGCGAGTTTGAAGTTTTGTCGTATGGCCGCGAAGGTAGGTGAAGTGGTGAGGAACTTCTGTACGTTACTGGACAGTGGTATTAAATGTGTGAGGAAGAAAAAATTTTCGTGACGATTGCGTTGCTCTGATCCGCGTTTTCAATCCGCGTTGATCCGCGGCCGCTAATCGAGACCCTCCAGAAAGTCGATCTGGTCAGCCCACTCCGGATGATCGATCAGCGGATTGCGATTTCCCTGGATCTTGAAAATCGCCATGTTCCGGTGTTTCTCATACGTCGACACTTCATTCTCTCTGTGCCACTTGAGCAGCGTCTCGATGCGATCGGGTTCATATTCCTGCGCCGTACGATTGATCTCGCCAGGGTAACGAAGAATGAAATACAAAACAGCGCGTGCGACCGTGCCTTTCCCCGCCGTCGGCTCAAACTTGTTGCCAATGCGCATGCCGCATTCTTCACGGACCGCTTCTTCGAAATCGCTGAAGTCGAAATACGGCGTATTGCCACGAAAACTGTTGCAGCCTGACTCGCACGCGAACAAGTGGTGAATATCGCCCCGCATCGGCTCGCGTTTCTCAAACCACGACTGCGGAACGACGTGTTCGCAGTTGTACGGCAGTTGTGCTTCGAGCAGGTCAAGTTCTTCGGCAATTCTTTCCGGACCGAAACCGGACGACTCGGTCAACATCTTTTCCTGGAGACGCGCGGTGCGCTCCTGGTCGATGCGGAAGTCTTCGCGGATCAGCTCTTCGGGATCGTATTCGATGCCCGAGTAGATGCTGCGAAGCTTCTTGTTCGGCTGTAGATCGACCCACGGATACACGTGTTTACTCGGTTTGTATTTCGGTTGATTGATGTGGGTCTCGTCGAGCAAGGTGCTCAAGTGCTGATAAAGATCGGCGGGCTCGAGACCGTCTGGCACGTCTGCGTAATACTGGTCGCGGTCGGCTCGATCCTGTGGCTCGTCGTAGTATTTCCTTGTCCTCGATCTCTCTAGTTCGGCGATTGCCTCGTCGAGATCTTTGCTATCGGGTTCTGTCTGGGGAGACGGCTTGGCGGCAGTTCCACCGCCACCGTTGGTGCTGCCATTTTGATCGTATGCCGGCGGAGCGGTGACAGTTGCTGACCCGCCTGCATCGCCGAGTTTGATACTCACCTGGAGAGGCATGGTCCAAACTGCACTGCCATCTACAATCCTCGGTTGCGTAGAAAACGCTGCGGTGGCGTGCTGAGACGACGAATCGGGAGAATGTCCGTTCGTTTGCGGGAGCGTTTCATCTCGCAGGGGCAGAAAGGGCGGATCTTTTTCGAGCAGATCGGTTCGCAAACGGCGGCGTTGCGCGTCGTTCAGTGCGAGGTTTTTGATGTGTTTGACTAAGCGGCTGACTCGTATTCCCTCGTTGGCGATCCAATCGATCTTGTGTTCACCCATCGATTGCTTCCACACGACTCCATCGCGCGTCAGGATTCTTCCCGCTGCGTCTTTGCGTGGCACGCCCGAATGGTGCAGGCCGACGATCTCCCATTGATCGTTGAAGACGGGTGAACCGGACGAGCCAGGCGCGGTATCGGTTTTGTAGTGGAGGAAGTTGTCGAGTAGATCGATGAACTCATTCTCGCGCAGGGCGAGTTGTTTCGGTTCGCCGTTTGGATGTTGGATGATGTTGAGAAACTCGCCGAGGATCGCCTTGCCTTCTTCTTCGATCAAGCGGTTCCAGCCGAAGAATCGCAGTTCGCTGACGTCGCCGCTGCCCTGGCGCGCGCGTTCTTTGACGGCGACGAGAGTGAAATCGAGTGCGCGATCGGTTTCGAAGAAGAGATCGGGATCGAGTTCGAAAACGGAAGTCGGAATTGGACGGCCTGTTAGATCATCCTGGAAGTTGAACTCGCAGTGGCTGAACGCGGCATCGTTGCGAGTTGAGAGTACGTGATTGTTAGTCATCAGTAGTCGCGGCGAAACCATGAAACCGGTGCCGAATCCCAGCGTCCGTCCCTGCGCCGAGCGAATGCGGATGCGGGCGACTGAGCGCGCGACACGCAAGCCTCGCTCGAGGTAGTTGATACTCATCAGGTTGTTTTTGTTGAGTATGCGTTCGAGCGCGAGAGGTTCTGTGCCCACACTCACGGCGGCGGCGGCGCTGATTGACGGTGCGGCCGCGACGGCGGCCACCTCTGAGGCAAACTCGCCGCGCAGCAATCGTCTCAACCGTTTTTCAACGCGCTGAGGATCGTCGGCGAGAAGTTTCGAGCCGCTTTTCAGCTTTTCCTCGGTCTCTGTTCGTTCCGGGGTACGGTATTCGAATCGTTGTTCTGTTTCCTGAATGACGTTGTTGGGGATCATGCTGACCTCGATATGTGATCTACGTGAATGATGCTTCTAATTGGAATGGTGAAAGGCGGGCAAAACGTTTCAGGCGTTGCAAGATTTACATGTAAATCCTGTTCATCCTGAAATCCTGTTAAGAGCGTTCTTCGCTTCACATGCTCTGTGGTGGGCCATGAAACAAAATCACCCAAACCCGCATTTATCAATAGAATGAACACGACTCTAAAACTGCTGCTGCTCATCTTTTTACTCACCTTCACAGCGAAGGCGGAAGAGATTCGTGTGGGTATCACCGAGTATCAAAACGTCGAACAGGTCTACAGGAGATACCAGGAGTTTTTCGACGAACTGGAGCGAATAGCTCACGATGGCCGGCTGGACATTCACTTCAAGTTTGCAATCGGCACTTACAGCGAGGTGATCGATTGGTACAGCAAAAAACAAATTGATGTAGCAGTCTTATCGGCGATGCCGATTGCCGATCTTCTGACCACTTCCGACCCGGCACAGAAAGAGAAAATCAGGGAAGCGTTTTTGGCAAAGCTCAATCCCGTCGGCGGCAGAATCGTCAGGTGCCAGGCTAATCCATGCCGGCGCTCGTTGGATGAACAGTCAGCGCAGTGCGCGCCCGAAGTTGGGCCGTCTCAAATTGCGCGGCCCGAATATCACGTATCGGCGATCGTCCCGGCCGAGTACGGGTGGAAAAACTTCGACGATGTGCGGAAGTACGCGGGTAAGAAACAACTGAAGTTCCTCTTCGTTCGTCCCGTTTCGATCTCCGGATACATCGTGCCTTCCTACTACCTGAAAGAGATCCAGAAAATCGATCCGAAGCAGGAAGAGTTCGACTTCACCTACCAGCATCAGGAAAGTTTGCAGAGGATTATCAGAAAGGACAAAAGGGACGAGGGCAAGAAGGTCGTCGCGTTCGTGATTGAAAATACGTCTTACTGCGTTCCCGAAGCCGATGCCAACAAGCAGTTTTTCACCAAACTGCAAGCGGACAGACTCGGCAGTATCAACATCCCGCACGAAGTGATGCTGGTCAACTCCAACCTCGATAAAGATCGCCTCAAAGGGGTAAGCAAAGTTATGGCCGACCTTTTGAACGAAAGATCTGAGCGGGAAAAGAACGGAACTCCCAGGGGTTTTACTCTCACGATGCGCGACGAACTACCAGCCGATTGGCTACAGGTCTATGACGAATCGACGCAGATATACGAAGCCACTCGGAGCGCGAAACCTTTGTCTTATGGCACTTCCTTCGAGGATTTCATCAGCAGTCTCAGAATTTATAAAGACAGCACCGGAGAGGATCCCCGGCTCGCCCTCGTCTTGTCAGGTGGCGGCGCCAAGTGTGCCTACCAGGCGGGCGCTGTGTCGCAGATTGAAAATAAGTTGAGGGAACTGAAGAAGGACCCGAGATACGAAAAGATCGACTTCGATCTTGTCGTCGGCACTTCGGGTGGTGCGATCAATGCGCTGCTTGTCGCCCTCGGTGGGACCAACGATCCGCGAACTCAGGAGTCGATCCTCAAGATGTGGACTTCGTTTCACCAGGAACATTTCTTCATGCCCTCGCCCGTGTTCAATGTTGTCTTCGGTTTGTGCTTCGGTTTACTTCAGGCGTTAGTCATAACGCTTGCGGTGCTGTTGTTTGGGCGGAAACGTTTGCGATGGACGCGCATTGGCCAGCTTCTGCTGGCGGTGGAAGTTATCCAGATCGGATTGGCGACATATTTCGGAATTCTGACGTCTGCTTTCGCAGCATTCATGATCGCGCAGGTTCTGTTTGTTGTGGTCGTAGCCGCGGTCATACGAAGCATACGGCGAATGGCAGAACGTTTTCTGGGAACGCGTCCCGGTGCATTGTGGTCGCGCATGTACAAGGACAAGGTAGGCGACTGGTGGCGCATCGCGGGCTGGTTGATGCTCATCGTCTCGACGATCGAGATGCTGATCGCGCGCGGGCTCAGTTTGTGGGCATGGCCGTCGGAGCTCGAATCTCATACCGTCACGCATTTGTGGTTGCTCTTCCTGATGATTTGTTCAGTGTCGTTTCCGTGGCCCTTGTTTTTGGGACTCGTGATGGTCCTCAGTGGAATCGCGGGATACGGCAATATCGACTGGCATGGCCGGCGACGATGGTTGGTAAGAATGCTGACGGCCTCGGTGCTCATGTTTGCGGGAATCCTGATACTCAATTCTCTCTGGAAAGATTCGTCGCTGTCGAAGTCGATCCAGATTGAGAGGGCATTCATCAGGAGAGTGCCGGAGATGCTGGCCGTGCTTCACGACGGCTTTGCACCTGCTTCCGGTCAGCACGAAAAGGAACAACTGGTCGACATCTCACAACGCATTGTGAATAACCCTGCCATGTTGAAACGCGACCTCGTGATTACGGTGTCGAACCTTCCGCTGAGCGAGTTTCAGGAAACTAATCGGGGACACATTACGGCCAACGACATGCCGCAGGATCTTTACTTTTACTACGACGCTCAGAAAGCGGGATCGAAGCCACCGCCGAATGAGAAGCGCTTCATCAGTTTTAGCGAGAATCCCGACAAGCTGCTCGACGTAGTGATCGGATCGGGAACCATCTATCCGTTGTTTCCGTTTCGCGACTTGCGCAATGTAAACATCGGCGCGGGTAAGGTCGTGGAGCAGATCAACGTTATCGACGGCGGCTTCATTCACAATAGCCCGGTCGAGGCGGCGATTACCTGGGGCGCGACCCACATCATTGCGATCGAAGCGTCGCCGGAATCCAAGCCTTTCGATCCGAGGAACACATTCGAGAATTCGCTCGTGGCGTTTAGCTACATCATGGCCCAGACGCAGCGAGTGGATGCCACCGTGCGTGGCGAAGCGGAAATATTTGAACTCAGGCCGCGCAGCGATTGCGAGAAGAAAAACCTGGAAGTTCGCTGCAACCCGGATCCGGAACCAAACATGGACACGTTCGACTTCGATCCCAAGATCGTTGGCAACGCTTTCCTGATCGGACAAGCCGATGCCGGCAGCGAGTTGCCGCTATTCAAACGGGTGACTGGTCCACCGCGGTTTCGACAAACCAAGCGACAGAATCACGAGGAGTCTCAAGCGCGCTTGAAAAGAAGGGAGGTGCCTTATGCCTTTGCGAGAAAAATACCTAAGTATCCTGTGGCCACTCTTGCCCGTGCTAATCGCGATTAGTTGTTGGTTTGGTGTGAAGGCAGGAGGCGACAACCTGCTGGAGAACGACACGGCCCGGAGTGGCATCGGTTCACTGCAACGCGCGCGAAGTGTCAACGAAGCGCAGGCGGTTGTTGATAGCTGGCAGCAGCAGGTGCCCGAACGGCGGTCGCAAGCTGACATCGAAAAGCAGTATGCGGTGACGCGCTGGTTTTCTAACCAGGGACGGGCGCTCACCGAAGTCGCAAAACGAAGTCTTCTGTTCGATCTGTTCTTTATTGTTTTCTATACGAGTGTGGTGGCGGTCGCATGTTTACTAGCGGCCACTGAGATTCATTGCCGCAGCCGCAAACCCAAGCGCCGGCTCGTCGCGCTGGGGATGCGACTGGCGCGTCTGCAAATCGTAACGGCAGGTTTCGACTTGATTGAAAACATCGCGGTGTGGCGAATGCTCAGCGCGCCGGTGTCGAACCCGTGGCCGTGGATCGCTTACCATAGTTCGATTGCGAAGTTTACAGTGCTGGCAGTCAGCGGCTTGTACGTATTCATCGCGTTCGTTTTCTGGGTAATCGATCACAAGCGACGTCCGGTGAGGAGAACATTGCCGGTAACGACATAACAGCTTCCGGCGCTGCTGAGCATAACCAGTGAGCTCAAAATCCGGCGAGGTTCACTCCTCGTGTCGGGTTCGAGTCGGACCTGGTCTTAGTCCTGATCGGGTGGCAGGTTCGTGGCCGCCGAGTTATGAACAATTAACCTGATATTACCCGCTCCATATTTCCGGTAGACGAAGATCTTATCAACAATCGTGGGCTTGCCATCGGTGCTAACCTGACTCTTCAGGTAGACATTGCCCATCGCTATGCCAATGTTCCCGTGAGTTTGGATGGCTTTTTTACCCTCGACCAGGTTGTCGTGCCATGCCTCGATCCAATTCAACTTGATGAAGCCTTTGTCGGGAAAGTTGGGATCTTCACCGATGAAGTAAGCGAGTGCGCCTTCCCTCGTCGTTCTGAAGTTATAAGGCGCGACTGCTAACGTGGGGCGAAAGAATACCTGGCGCGTCTCCCAGTTGTCGTACATTTCGTCAACGAATTTCCGCGCCAACGTCCTGTATTCATCACCTCGCGTCGCACGTTCCATGTATGCCTTGCTTATGGCGACTAACCTGGTGCACCAAATCTCCTGGGCTTCGTCGATCTCTTCCGGCGTGATGTCTGAGGGGGTTGTCATGTCGCTGATTCTCCTTTTTGAACGGTCTGGTTAGAAGAGAGACCGCCAGCATCTGCGAGTGTGAAAAGCTGCCGGCGAACTGTTGAAATGCGAACGCGAGGTTCGAGGAGGACTCGCGCTGCGCGCGAAAACGTGCGGAACTCTATTCCTTAGTATTGGTCCCTGTCAATGAACGCCGGATGAAATCACGGCGCGAGTGAACAGCCTCTGCCCTGGTTCAGCGTCAGATGAGTTGCCAGAACCTGGCGATGCTATTTTGCTCGATAATTCAGTCTCCCACTTTTGGCACCCTCTCGACTTTTCGCTACAATCGCCGCCTGTTTCTTGTGCCCCTGTAGCTCAACGGTTAGAGCAGCAGACTCATAATCTGTTGGTTCGGGGTTCGAATCCCTGCGGGGGCACCAATGGAATCAAACAGTTACGGGCAGCGCCATTGCTGCCCTTTTCTGTGATGTGTGCCTATAGTGTGCCAGTGCGTCGTCCGTGGGTGTACGTGACGCGCGTTCGATCCTCTATCCTTGCCGAAAGTGGAGGTTGCTGACTCTTGCGCCATTTATTCAAGTCGCTCGTCGCTGAATTTCACAGACTGCCAATTTGGATAAGAGGACTGGGGCCGTGGGCCTTTGTAGGCGTGGGAGTGATTTTGTTTGACGCGTTAGATGAATTTGCTATTGCTATCGGCGTCCTTGTATTGGGATTGAGTGCATTTACGGTGCAGATTTCTGATTGGAAGCCGACCGACGAACGGTACATTGCGGTAAAAAAATCGATTTATGGAGGAGCCGCAATTGGTGTATTAGTGTTTCTGGGCGTCGTTTTTGTTAAGCGCAAAGGACAAAAGCCGTGGTCAAACATCGAAACAGTAAATAGCCTCATGGCCAGCGGTGGTAGGGTTATCGCCCTCGTATACAACAATGTGCCTTGGCGGTTTGTTTTTACCGCCGCAATCGCATGTGTCCTGACTTGGTTTATAGCACGTGCTTGGTTTTTGACGAGAAGTAAGCCCGCAACCGGGAATGCTGACTTAGCCAGTTCCAAGGATCAAATTGCCGTCGTTGATAGTCTTCGGGCTTGCCAAGACGAACGGCTGCATAAGATTGCGGAGAGTGATCGTTCACGGATCAGGGATTTAGTCAGGGTAGCGGCAATTTACTACGATCCATCCTTTGACAAGGCATACATTGTTTTCACTTTTATTGTTTTCAATGGATCGCTCTACAGCGTCGTGATTAGCAACGTCATTAAGAGTGGTTCAATTCGGTTCCGATTTGATGAGGAATGGGACTGGGAGAAGTTTCACTACAAACCACGCTTCGAGCCCGAGAATCCGGTACTTTGCCGAGCTAGAGGTGGTTGCACTTTCGTAGTTCGACAAGCAATAAGACGAGAAGAGGCGGATCGCTTAAAGCAGAAAGACTGTTTGATTGAATTCGGTCTTCTTCAAATCGAATATGAGGGACTCGACAAGTCGGATGAAATTCCTGCCACTAAATTAGATCTCT
>DASTQB010000353.1:0-3755 GCA_035761985.1 Pyrinomonadaceae bacterium | reverse complement strand
GACGTATAAACGATGTAGGCAAGATTATTGCCGTCGATGCGGTTTGCCGGAGCCTCGCCTGGAAAGCGCGCAATTAGATCCCAATCGAGATCCAGACAAACTATCTTTCCGTCGAACTTAGGCAGTCCCTGCAGCAGTGTGTCTTGTGTCAGTAGCAACGGCGCCTGCGCGTCGGCGAGCATGAACGACAGACGTTCGTGTGGATAACTCGGATCCAACGGTAAGTAAGCGCCGCCGGCCTTGAGCACTCCCAACAACGCCACCACCATATCGATGGAACGGTCCATGCAAACGCCTACCAGCGTCTCTGCTCCCACGCCCAGCGAACGCAGGTAGTGAGCGAGCTGGTTCGAGCGCGAATCGAGCTGTGCGTAAGTCAGTTGCTCGTCTTCGAAAACCAGGGCGACAGCGCCAGGGGTGCGAGTTGCCTGGGCCTCGAAGAGCCGGTGGATTAAGTCTTCCTCTTTCTTATGCGGTTTCACCTGCCGGTGAACGATGCCCGGCTGCAAGAGAGGCATCATGTAGACGGCTTGTTCGGGGTTGGAGTTGATACTTTCGAGCAGCGTGCGGAAATGCTGTTGCCAACGCTCGATCGTTTGCTGATCGAAAAGGTCGGTGTTGTATTCCCAATCAAGCAACAGCTCGCTGGCTGTCTGCGAGATGTTCAGATTCAGATCAAACTTGGCTACCGGCGGCAGGTTCGAAGAGACACTGATTTCAAGCTCCGGAATGGACAAAGAATCGTCGAGCTTCGTATCCATGTTGAAGATCACTGAGACCAGCGGCGGCCGGCTTGGATCACGGGCGATGTCGAGCTCTCTGATCAGTTTTCCAAACGGGTAGATCTGATGTTCGTACGCATCGAAGACTGTTTTCTTTACGCCTGCGAGATATGTTTTGAACGACGGGTTGTCGAAAATTCGGCTCCGCAGCGGAAGGAGATTGGTACAGTAGCCGACGAGGTTGTTGTCGCCTGCGCGCGGTTGTCCCGCAGCGGAAATACCAACGACGAGATCGTTCTGGTTAGAAAGCCGGTGCAGGAGCAGCTGGAATGCAGCGAGTAAGGTGACGAACAGTGTGCTGCCGTGCCTGGCGCTCACGCTTCTGAGTTGTTTCAGCAGCGCACTCTCGATTACCACGCGATGTCGGGCGCCGGCGTAGGTCTGCAACGGTGGCCGTCGTCGATCGGCAGGCAACTCGAGCGGCGGAGGCGTCTCGGAGAATTGCTCGAGCCAGTATTGTTGCGCCGTTGCCATTTCCTGACTCTGCTGTTCGCGCGCTTGTAATTCGGCGTACTCGCTGAAGCCCATGACCGGCGGCAACGGATCCGCTTTGCCCTGGCATTCGGCTGCATAAAGCACGCCGATGTCGTGGAGCAGAACACCGTTGGACCAACCATCGGTGATGATGTGGTGTATGGTCAGAACCAGCAGGTGGCGCTGTGGTTCCAGCCGGGCGAGTCCGAAATGGACCAGCGGCCCTTTTTCTAGGTCGAAGACCTGTCGGGCCTGGTTCGCCAGCCAGTCTGCCACCTTCGATTCGCGCGTCGCCGGATCCTCGTGGCTGAAATCGACCGGAGACAGATCCATCGAGATGTTTGGGGCGACGCGTTGAAATTCTCCATCGGCACTGAAAGTGGTCCTCAAAGCTTCGTGCCGCGCGATCGTTTTCTGGATGGCTCGTTGCATGGCAGACAAATCGAACCGGCCATTCAGGTGCATCGTGACGGATTCGTTGTACGCCCTCGAGGCGTCTTCTCCCAGTTGCGTGAGTATCCAGAGTTCTTTTTGAGCGACGGTGGCCGGGATTAGACGTGGCTCGGACGAAGTAGATTGCGATCTGCGCTCGGGTATAAAACCGCCGGCGCGCATCGCTGACGCGGCAGCTTTAACAGCGGTGACTATCCTGTCAATATCCTGATCGGTGTGAGCCGTAGACAAGAAGCAGTTGCGGCCTTCCCACGTATACACTCCGTTTTCCAGCAGGTGATAGAAGAACAGGTCGGCCAGCTTGATCTCTTCCGAAAAAACAAAACGGAACAACGAGCCGAAGTGCACCACCCGGATCGGAATCTCTTCCTGTGTGAAATAGGAGTTGAGTGTTTCAGCAAACTCTGTCGTGCGCGCGTTGAGCTGCTCCTGCAACTGCGGACCGCTGTCTTTCAAATGCGTCAGCGCCGAGCATACAGCAGACATCGTCACCGGATGCATGAAGTATGTTCCTGCGACATAAGTCCGTTCGACGCGCGGGAACGACTTGTCGCCATAATTCCACTGCCCGCCATCGATCGGATCGATGTATGCTGCCTTTCCAGCCACCACCGCGACCGGCATGCCCGCGCCGATGCCTTTACCATACGTGACGAGATCGGCCTCAATATCAAACAGAGCTTGTACTCCACCTGGATGTACACGGAAACCTGTAATTACCTCGTCGAAGATCAGCGCCGTGCCTGACTCGCGAGTCAGTTTTCTGAGTGCGCGCAGAAACTCAACCGGCTGGAGATCGGGTCGACGACTTTGGACCGGTTCAACCAACACGGCTGCCAGTTCGTGAGCGTGTTGCGACAGGATCTCGAGCGACTTCGGATCTCCATACTCGAGCACCATCACGTTGTCCGCCGCACTAGGCGTTATTCCGGGAGCTATCGGCGCCATGCGCGTGTCGCCGTCGAGAGTGGCGGAAGGCCGGACCAACACCTCGTCGAAGAAGCCGTGATAAGAACCCTCGAAGAAAGCAACTTTCGAACGGCCCGTCACCGTACGCGCGAGACGCAAAGCAATCATTACGGCTTCTGTACCCGAGTTACAGAAGGTGACGCGCTCCACGCCCGTCAGGTCGCGCACGAGCTCAGCTGCCTCTCCCACCGAACGAGAGATCAGGCCCATTTGAATGCCTTCGTTGAAGTGTCCTTGCAAACCTTGGATGGAAGGCGGTGTGTGACCAAACAAAAGCGCGCCATATCCCATTGCGATATCGACGTACTCGTTTCCATCGATGTCCCACACTCTCGCTCCTGAAGCGCGCTCGGCGACAAGGGTGTAAAGCATCTCTTTCCAGAGCAGACGGAACCCTGCTGACGTGCGGCTGTCGGCCAGGATCAAACGGCGATCGTACGCTTGCTGTTTTGATTTACTGGTGCGCGTGCAGAATCGCTCAATCAGCTTGTCGAGATGTTGTTGCTGCTGTGGGTTTAGCCCACCGGCAGAACCCGGTCGAGTAGGTTTATATGGAACGTAGCTCGTGGAAGAGGTTTCGGCTGGTATTGCTGCAGGCTGCTCGACCACGGCGATCGCTGGTTTTGATTCGACAGAAACGGGTGCGCTGATCTCGCAGGGCGCCGGCGCGGTAGCGGTCGCGACAGTTGAAACAGGCTTTCCATTAGCATGACCGCGACGCAACAGCTCCAATTGCTCAGCCATAATTCCAAGCTGCTGCCCAATGATCCGCGACAGGGTTGTATCCGTCACAGTGTTTTCCATTTGACCATTTGACGATCGGCTGCTGACAGACTGCGTTACTTCATGCACTGCTAATTTCACTGAGACATCGTCCGAACTCATATTCACGACTCCGCTTGCAGGTAAGTTTGCCGTTTCTACTGCGACTTCGGGTTGAGGTTCCCGGGCCGGCATCTGGCTTTCGACATAGGCCGCAAGTTCATTTAGGGTAGGGTTATCTTCGACGAGCACGCGGAACGGGATCTTCACGCCGAGTGTGCTCTGAATGGTCTGGGTGGCCTGGATCATGGTGAG
>DASTQB010000352.1:0-9353 GCA_035761985.1 Pyrinomonadaceae bacterium | reverse complement strand
AGCCTGACCGGCGTGCAGTTGGATCGCATCGAATATGGTGATGTTCAGGCCCTCATGCATGAGCCTGTTGCGTGCGCGAATGCCCCAGAGCGGCGGCGTTCGCAGTTGATTGGCAGTGCTTTGCCCAGCGTTCTGAACGATTCCGTCACCAGTCCCGACGTTGTGCAAAGCAAAGTCGCTGAACGGGTGAATGATTTTGTTTCCGAGAGCTGCCGGTACGGCGAACGCGCCGCCATTGATCAGTGTTCCCGGAGGAGCCGTTACAAAAGTGCGTGTGTGACAAACTGCGCAACCGATCTGAGTGAACAACGGATCGCCACGCGTTGCTGCGGCCGGAATCGGTTGTTGACGACGCGGCGCTCGCGTTGCCGCCATGAAGTCGGCAAACGCCAGCACGTCGAGTCCATCATCCTCAGGATCCGGAACCGGATCGAAAGCTGATGGGAACGTGACGTTAACAACGCCTTCAGCAGTGCTCGCCGGATTTTCGTGTGTCCCCGCATCGGGTGCACTTGAACTGCGCCCGCCGAACCCGTCGAACGGGTTCGTGATACCCATCTCGTTGAGATAAGCATCACCGGAGAACGAAACCAAGCTCGCATGCTGTGCTTTCCAGCCAAAGCGACCGATGCGCAACGCGTTGTTGGCTTCAGTCACCGGAACCTGGGTCAGCGTGCCGCGTTGGGCCAGTGGCTGCGCGGCAACGTTGTTTTGAAGTGCGGTGTTTGACAGGCATTCGACGAATCCATCGCCGAGCGTGCTCAGCGTGACGCGAAACGCTTTGACTGTTTCGGCAGTCGAAATATGTTCGACTATGTCTGAATCAGTCGCGCGCGCGTGAATGAGCTGGCCGCCGGGTGCATCGACGAATTGACCGTTCGTGATGTGACCGGCCCTGAATTCCATCTGCTGGCCGAATGCTCCGACGTCCACTGACTGGTGACACTCGACGCATCCGGTATCGTTGTAGGTTGGTCCAAGTCCGTCTTCAATCGTTTCACGTTCAGAAAATATGAACTTGTTGTCTTCAAATGTTCCATTACCGCGAGCTGTGGGCGGTTCAGGTTCGCTGACGCATTCGTCGATTGGCGTGCCTTTGACGCCGAAGCCGTTGAAAAGGTCATCAGTCTTGGCATCCATGTCAGTGGTGAGTGCCTCGGTGGCTGTCTGGCCTTCGACAGGTTGCGGCGCGCTCAAAGGGACGACAAGCGCAACAGCAAACAGGATCAGGGTCAGGATAGGTAGGACTTTCCTCATTTTTGGCCTCCTTTTGACTACAAAGGTGCGAACAGAACTCACACACCGCCGAGCGGCGATGTACAGTTCTGCCCTGAGTTGGAACCCTGCTTGACCTGAAGTTAAAGAGGCAGCTCGAGTCGTAGGGGGAACGACCAGAGTTATAAGTCCCTCACTAAAGAAGTAGCTAAGGACGCGGCCTTAGTTGTGAGAGAGGGCAGAGGGCAGTCTCTGCTCAAATTTTGCAAACTTGCTGGGCTGTTCTAGTAGTCGGGAGGCGTCGAACTCTATGCCTGTTTTTGGGCAATGTCAAGAAAATTGATAATCTGTGTGGCCTGTGCAGAGACGTAACCAAAAAACTTATCCATTCACCGCGATTGTTGGGCAGGAGGAGATGAAGTTGGCGCTCCTGCTGAACGTTGTCGATCCGTTGATTGGCGGCGTTTTGATTATGGGCCATCGCGGGACGGGGAAGTCGACTGCGGTGCGTGCACTCGCCGATCTGCTGCCGCAGATCTCGGTTGTCGAGGGGTGTCCTTATAATTGCGATCCGGATGACGAGCGGAATCTTTGCGACCAGTGCAGGGAGAGGAAGTCGCGCACGTCGAAGCGTGTGCCCGTGCCGGTTGTTGAACTTCCGTTAGGTGCAACTGAAGATCGTGTTTGTGGAACGATCGACATCGAGCGTGCGCTCTCTGCCGGGCGGAAGGCTTTCGATCCGGGATTGCTCGCCCGCGCTAATCGTGGCTTTCTTTATATAGACGAAGTAAACCTGCTCGAAGACCATCTCGTCGATCTGCTGCTCGACGTTGCTGTTACTGGAATAAATAAGGTCGAGCGCGAAGGAGTTTCTGTAGAACATCCGGCGAGTTTTGTGTTGATTGGGTCGGGCAATCCTGAAGAAGGTGAACTGAGGCCACAACTGCTCGATCGTTTTGGACTTCACGCCGAAGTCAAAACGGAAAACTATCTGCAAAACCGGATCGATATCGTAGAACGTCGTGAAAAATACGATCGAGATCGTGAAGCGTTCTGTGAGTCGTTTGCCGATGATCAGGAAACACTCCGAAAGCGAATCACACGCGCTCGTGCCGGCTTGGGCAAGATCGAGGTGCCGCGGCCGGTGCTCGAAAAAATCGCGCAACTCTGTGCGGACCTGAAAGTCGATGGTCATCGTGGTGAACTGACGATCATGCGTGCGGCGCGTGCGCTCGCGGCGTTTGAGGGACGTCGTGCGGTGAGTGACGAACACGTGAAAAGAGTTTCGGCGATGTCTCTGCGTCATCGTTTGCGTCGTGATGCGCTTGATGAGACGGCGACCAGCGAGCAGATCGAACAATCGGTGGACCAGGTGTTTCCGCAGACTGCACCGCCGCAGCCGCCGAGTGGTAATAGTGGAGAAATTCACAGCCAGGATCGGCCAGGGAAATCGAGCAGTAAGGATCGAAAGCAGCGTGCGACAGCGTCGGGAAGCAATTCGAGACCGAACGTTGCTGATGGTCCATCACCGCCGGCAGTCGAGAATCGAGCGGGTGAACTCCGGCTCGAAAAGCATTTGCATACCAATGATCGTGCGGAGAAGTCGCGATCGCTCAGCAGGCGTTCTGCGGGAGCGAAATCAGCGTTGGCACAAAAGCGCGGAAGATACACGCGTGCGGTTACGTTCAGAAGCGCGGGTGCGCGAATCGCACTCGATGCGACCTTGCGGGCGCTTGCGAGTCTCGACAGTTCGTTTAAGACTCCGGTCAGTTCGGATGCGTTGCGTTACAAGCTGCTCAAACACAAACAGGGAACGCTGTTTGTTTTTGCGATCGATGCGTCGGGAAGCATGGCGATGAATCGCATCGCGCGAGCGAAGAGCACGATTCTGAAGTTGTTGAGGAAGTCGTACCTGAATCGCGACAGTGTGGCGATCGTCTCGTTTCATGGAACGAGTGCGAACGTCGATCTGCCTCCGTCGCGCAGCATCCTGCGCGCGCGGCGAGTGCTCGACTCGCTGCGCATGGGAGGCAGCACGCCGCTTGGGTTAGGGCTCGTGACGACGATCGAGTTGCTGCAGCTTGTACGTAACAAGTTTGGTGAGACTGTGGTGTTGCTGTTTACCGATGGACGTTCGAACGTTCCACTGAGGCGTGGTGGTTTGAACCTGCGGGCGTTCCGGCAAGTGAAGATCGAGTCGGAACTCCGGGAGCTCACCGTTGCGCTCAACCGGACGCGCGCGCGTGTTGTAGTTGTCGACACACAAAAAGAGTTTGAATCAAGCGAGGAAACCCGGCGACTCGCAGATATCCTGAACGCACGATTTGTAAAGATCTCTCCCGCTAATCCGTGAAATCCGAGCCAGAGAAGTTGTCGAACGAAGATCGTGATGCGCGTGTTTTCGCGCTTTACGAGCAGTTGGTCGAGATCGAAGAGCGACTGATCCCTACGGGTCTGCACGTCTTCGGCCGTCCTTCATCGCCCGCGGAAAAAGCGGATCTGTTGAAGATGATCGCGTCGTTCGATCGTCCGGAGGTAGGGATTCGGGCGCTGCCCGAGGATTTGATCGACGAAGGTGTGCGGGCCTTTGTAACCGCGGATAAAACGGATAAGGAAGCCGCGATCGGTCTTTTGGAGCGAAGAGGAGTAAGCGCGGATCAGACGAGGCCCGTTTTTGAGTTGCTGGAAAAGGTCTGTAAGCAGCTTGATTCCAATAATGAAATTGAGTCGCTCGTGCGGGCGTTGCGTGGTGAGTTTATCGAACCTGGACCAGGCGCCGACATCGTTCAAAATCCTGACATACTCCCGACCGGAAGAAACACGCACGCGCTCAATCCATATGGTGTTCCGTCAGCAACCGCGTTTACTCGTAGCGAGGTCGTCGCGAACAGTCTGCTCGAACGTTATAAAACCGAGAACGGGCGTTATCCGGAAGCGATGGCGCTCGTGCTCTGGGGACTCGACAACATCAAGACGCAAGGTGAAGGCGTCGCGCAGGCGCTGTGGCTGCTGGGTGTGCGTCCGTTGCGAGATGCTTTAAATAGGACTACCGGGGTCGAGGCGATTCCTGTCCATGAACTCGGGCGTCCGCGAATCGACGTGGTGATGACTGTCTCAGGGATCTTTCGCGATCTGTTTAGTCCGACGGTGCAGTTGCTGGACAAGGCCGTGCGACTCGTGGCGCAACTCGATGAGCCTTTGGAAATGAACTACGTGCGCAAGCATGTGCTCGAGCAGGTGCAGCAGGATGCTTGCGAGCAGGATGATGCTGCGGTGCGTGTGTTTTCAAATGCGCCGGGAAACTACGGCACGAACGTCAACTTCATGGTCATGGATTCGCAGTGGGAACGCGAAGAGACGCTCGGCGATCTGTTCGTCACGCGCAAGTGTTTTGCTTACGGCCGTGATTCGAAAGGCCGGACGATCGAGGGCAGGGAAGCGCGCGTCGCGATGGACCGTGCGCTGTCGCGTGTTGAAGCGACATATCAAAACATCGACACGTTTGAGATCGGGTTGACGGATGTGGACCACTATTTCGAGTACCTTGGCGGGGTTTCGAAAGCCGTGGAGAAACGCGCGAAGTCGCGGCCGGCGATCTACTTGTCTGACAGTCTTTCGCGTGATGTGAAGATTCGATCGCTTGAAGAGACTGTGCGGTTGGAGACGCGTGCAAAGACGCTGAACCCGAAGTGGTACGAGGGAATGCTGAAGCACGGGTTCCGAGGCGTAGCGGAGATTGAGAACCACGTGTCGAACACGTTCGGGTGGAGTGCGACGGCGGACGCTGTCGACGACTGGATCTACTCGGAAGTGGCGAACACGTTTTTGTTTGACGACGCGATGCTCGACCGTTTGCGAGACCTGAATCCACACTCGGCGCACGCCCTCGTGCAGCGCCTGCTTGAAGCAAACGGCCGTGGGTATTGGGAGGTCGATGAGGATGTTCTGGATAAACTGCGCGACATCAGCCGGAGTCTCGAGGACCAACTCGAAGGCGTGACATGATTTACACGATTTTCAGGATTTACAAGATTTAATCCTGTGAATCTTGTAAATCCTGAAATCCTGTCAAACTGATGAAGATTACAATCCTCTACGTCGGCTCGAGTCTACTCGCACCGCTCAAGAACGCCGAGCGGGAGATCAATCGTGTACACAAACTCGATCTGCGTGTCTCCGCGTACAACTTCGGCTCGCCACTCAGCGACAGCGAATGGTCAGACGTCGAACGCGATCTCCAGGAATCAAACATCGTCTTCATCATTCACGTGATGGACGGCGAAAACGCCTCCCGCCTCATCACTGCACTCGAAAGACATAAAGCGATCCACGACGCCGTAATCGTGATCAACTGCATGCCCGAACTCATGCGACGCACACGCATGGGCAAACTCAACATGGGTTCGTTTGCAGGCTGGATGGAGCGATATGCAAAACGTGACAACGGGAAGGAGTCCCGAGCAGCGCACCGTCACCACTATCTAAAACTCATCGGCCGCCTCCCGAGAATTCTGAAGTTTGTCCCAACAACGGGCGCACTGACCGACGCCAAACATTACCTGTATCTCTTCTGTTACTTTCTTCAGCCCACGCCCGCCAACATCCAGTCGATGCTGCTTTACGCGCTGAAGCATTACGTTCACGACAACCGGATCAAACGTCTAAAGCTTCGATTCGGCGAGCCCGAGAATTTGCCGTCGGTCGCGATTTACCATCCTAAAGCACCAGCGCTGTTCGAATCGTTCGACGCGTACGAAAAGTGGTACGAAGACAAACTCGATCCAAAATCAACGATCGGATTGCTGCTCATGCGTCCGCAAGTCGTCAGTAAGACGACGAAACACTACGACACGTTGATCACCGCGATCGAATCTGAAGGTTTGAGCGTGGTTCCCGCGATCGCGACGCTGATGGACAATCGCGAAGCCGTCTCGAAATTTTTCATAAAGGAACGCGGATCGAAGAGAGTTACGCAGATTGTTTCGTTAACCGGCTTCAGCTTCGTCGGCGGTCCGGCGATGAACGACAGTGCCGCGGCAGCCGAGTTTCTGCGCGAGCTAAACATCCCGTATCGCTCCGCCGTCAGTCTCGACACGCAAACGATCGAAGCATGGAACGATTCCCAAACCGGACTGAACCCCGTCCAGGCCGGAATGCAGATCGCAATTCCCGAGATCGACGGCGCCACAGAACCCTTCGTCTACGGCGGCATTCCCCAACGCGGCCAGGAACCGGTCGCACTGGAAGATCGATGCCACCGCTTTGCGCGTCGCTTGCGTCGCTGGAACAGACTCCAAACCGCGCCGCGCGCAGATCTCAAGCTCGCGATCGTCCTCTTCTGTTTCCCGCCAAACAAAGGAAACATCGGCACCGCCGCCGATCTCGACGTCTTTCCCGGTCTGTTCGACGTTCTGCAAAAACTGAGCGCAGAAGGCTACCAGGTCGAGCTTCCCGCATCAGCAGATCAATTACGAGAACGGCTCCTCGGTGGAAACTCCGAAAACTTCGCCGCCCCTGCAAACGTCGCTTACCGGATGACCGTTCCGGAATATCGCCGTCTTTGCCCGTACGTCAGAGACGTCGAGCGCGACTGGGGAACAGCGCCCGGCTCAATCAACTCCTTTGCCGGCGATCTATTAATCCAGGGCCTCAAACTCGGCAACGTATTCATCGGCGTGCAGCCGACTTTCGGTTACGAAGGCGATCCGATGCGCCTGATGATGGCGCGCAGTGGTTCACCGCATCACGGCTTCATGGCCTTCTACACCTACATCTCGAAAGTCCTGAACGCCGACGGCGTCATCCACTTCGGCACGCACGGCGCGCTCGAATTCATGCCTGGCAAACAGATCGGGCTGTCGGGCGAGTGCTGGCCGGATCGTCTCATCGACGAACTACCCAACTTCTACATTTACAGCGTTAATAATCCTTCGGAAGGCTCGATCGCGAAGCGACGTTCATACGCGGAGCTGATCTCTTATCTCACACCGCCGATCGAAAACGCAGGTTTGTACAGGGAACTCGCGCAGCTAAAAGATCTCGTGATGGCTTATCGGGAGTCGAGAAATCCGGAAGAGCGCGCGCGGCTGTATGAATCCATCGAGGAGCTGAAAAGCCAGGCTAATTTTGTGTAACACTGATCACGCGTCTTTTAAATTGATCAGCATCGACACGATGTATAAAACACTCAAGACCGTCGATCGCGATCACGGGTATGTCGTACTTATATTTCCTGAGTAGCTCCGGATCAGATTCGATATTGATCTCTTCGAGCGTGAAACGATCGCTGATCCCGGCATTCATGATCACGGCTTTGGCTTCATCGCAGAGATGACATCCAGGGCGGGAATAAACGATCACATGAGGTTTGTACGAGTAACTATTCATTAATAACTGCTTGCGCACAAATCGGGAAACAAGGTATAAATACGACGCCGACCACATTATATATTTTGTTTTCGATAAGGTGCGGCGCTCTTCATGTTTAAGCTAACAGTTCGCTTCACTGCGCAGAGAGTAATCCCTGTTAGAGGGAAAGTTGTATAAGTTTCGCTCTGCTTATAAAGTCGAAGTGTATCCACGGAAGTTTCGCACCACCCGGCATAAGGAATTGAATCGACGGAGGTCTGGACTTGGATAGTCAAGCCGATCAATTGTCTGTTCCGCCTGCGAGTGCGGCGACTGTCACGTCGCCGCGAACGGCCGCACCGGCTAAGCCTGCACCTGCCGCTGCCGTCGTCGAAACGAGTTCCGATCCTCCCGTCAACAAAATGCGCCGGCGTATTGTCTGGGCCACGGTTGCGGGCTCACTCATTACGTTCTTCCTGATGTTCGTGCGGTTTTTCCTGCCGCGTTCAATCCTCGAACCATCGCCACTCTTCCGTATCGGCTCACCGAATGATTACGCGCTCGGCGTCGATACGAAGTGGCAGCAGCAGTATCGCATCTGGGTAACACGCACCTCGGATCGGCTGTTTGTTATCTACGCAGTGTGCACGCATCTCGGGTGTACGCCCGACTGGAAGGCCAGCGAAAACAAGTTCAAATGTCCATGCCATGGCAGTGGTTACGACAGCGAGGGGATCAACTTTGAAGGTCCGGCTCCCCGGCCGATGGACCGCGCCAAAGTCGAACTCGACGCGGAAGGTCAGATCGTGGTGGATATCGGCACGCTCTATACCTGGCCAAAGGGCGAGCCAAGCGAATTTGACGATCCAGGAGCGTTTATCAGGGTATAGGCCGCGGAGGAAAACCAGTGGCGGATAGTTCTGATCCAAAAGAGACGAAACAACTCACGTCCGGCGAAGAAGGCACTAACAAAGGCCTGATCGAACGCGTCAAAGAAGGCGGCACTGCGCTCAAGAATCGCGCGGTTGAGGAAGCGAAGGAGTACAAAGACCCGCAGGACACGCAACTCTGGAAATCGATCTTTCGCGTCTCTCACGACCGCTCCGACCCGCGCAACCGCTCGCTCGCAATTCTTTCAAACGTCTTTCTCCATCTACACCCGGCTAAGATCAATCGCGACGCCGTGCGTTACCCGTTCACGTGGGGAATGGGAGGCATCACCTTCTATCTGTTCATCGTGCTCACGTTTACGGGCGTGCTGCTGATGTTCTACTACCACCCGACGAAAGCAGACGCTTTCAAAGACATTCTCTATCTCGAGCACGACGTTCCGTTTGGAAAACTGTTACGCAACATGCACCGCTGGGCCGCGCACCTGATGGTGATCACGACGTGGTTGCACATGTTTCGTGTGGTGCTGACCGGATCTTATAAACGACCGCGTGAGTTTAACTGGTGCGTCGGCGTCGTGTTGCTCGTGTTGACGCTGCTGCTGTCGTTTACAGGTTACCTGTTGCCGGACGATCAGCTTGGTTTCTGGGCGGTTACGGTGGGAACACACATGGCGCGCGCGACTCCGATGCTTGGTCACGACGGGCCGTTTGGACCGCAACTCGGAATGACTGCTTACAACGACGTTCGCTTCGGACTGCTCGGCGGTTCGATCGTGGATGCGAATGCCTTGCTGCGTTCTTACATCTGGCACTGCATCGGAATTCCGCTCGTGGCATCGATCTTCATGGCAGTGCATTTCTGGCGCATACGAAAAGACGGCGGGATTTCAGGTCCGG
>DASTQB010000351.1:0-10697 GCA_035761985.1 Pyrinomonadaceae bacterium | reverse complement strand
GCGGCTTATTTCACGATCATGATGACCTGGCGTTCGCGCCCGCCGTCGAACTCACATAGAAAAATTCCCTGCCAGCGCCCGAGTAGCAACTCTCCATCACTGAACGGAACGGTAACGGAAGAGCCGGTCAAACTCGCCTTGATGTGTGCGTCTGAATTTTCTTCGCCGTGGCGGAAGTGCATGCCGTGTTGTGGGATTAGCGTGCGGAGAGCATGGAGCATGTCGCGCGGGACATCGGGATCGGCATTCTCGTTGATCGTTAGTCCCGCGGTCGTGTGTTGCACGTAAAGCACGACGATGCCTTCACGCGCACCTGAATCTTTCAGTTTTTCCCTGACGAGATGCGTAAACTCGACCAGCTCTTCGCGGTCGTGTGACTTTACTTTCAGAACGTACATCTACCGCTCGCCCGAAGCCTTGCGCTTCAACAATGCCCAGCCCGTCGGAAGCACCGCGGCACCTAAAAGGATCTTCACCGCATCACCCGGCAGGAAGGGCAACCACGCGATCTGGAATGCTGCGATTGGCGGAGTGTTCGTCAGTATCGCAAACCACGCCCAGCCGGCAGCCAGAATGATGAACGATCCGATCGCCATCGCAGCCACAGCCGTGTGATAACGCTTGTCCCAACCGTGTTCTGCAAACGCGCCCGTAACAAACGCAGCCGCGGGAAACGCGACGAGGTAACCGGCCGTTGGTCCAAGGAACCGTACGAGGCCGCTGCCGCCGTTCGCAAAGAACGGCAAGCCCACTGCACCTTCGATCAAGTAAGCAATCACAGCCGCAGCGCCGAGACGCGATCCGAGCAGAGCACCCGTCAAAAGCACCGCAAAGCTCTGGCCCGTGATCGGGATTGGACCAATGTGGATCGTAAACTGCGCGCACGCCGCAATGAACAAACTAAAAACAATGACGAGTCCTGCGGTACGCGTTGAGTCGAGCGGCGCGAGCGCCGCTCCCATCAAAGTGTCTGCTTTTGCGTAAGTGTTCATCGGTGCTTAATCTCCGGCGACAGTCTTAACCGCTTCCTCCGTCCGCCTTGGCTCCAGCGCCGACGTGCCGATCCGCATTCCGTGGAACGAGCGCCACAGGAAGAATACCGACACAAGGAAAAACACCAGCGCCAGAATGTGCGTCAACGTCGCGTCGTCATTATTACGCGCCGTCAGGCTCACCGCCAACTCCACCGCCAGCAATCCAAACAGCGTCGTAAACTTGATCACGGGGTTCATCGCGACCGACGAAGTGTCTTTGAACGGATCGCCGACCGTGTCGCCCACAACCGTCGCGTCGTGAAGCGGAGTGCCCTTCTGCTTCAGATCCACCTCGACAACTTTCTTCGCGTTGTCCCATGCACCACCGGCGTTGGCCATGAAAATCGCCTGGTACAAACCAAACACCGCGATCGAGATCAGGTAGCCGATGAAGAAAAACGGCTCGACAAACGCAAACGCCAGCGTCGAGAAAAACACCATCAGGAAGATATTGAACATGCCCTTCTGCGCATACTGCGTACAGATCTGCACGACCTTCTTACTATCTTCCACCGAAGCCTTTTCGACGCCTTCGAGCCGGATGTTTGCCTTGATGAACTCCACCGCACGATACGCGCCTGTCGTAACCGCCTGAATCGACGCGCCGGTGAACCAGTAAATGACAGCGCCGCCGGTGATCAGCCCCAGCACGAACGGAGCGTGCAGCAACGACAGACCTTCCGTGTTGACTCGCAAGCCGTCAGTTAGCGCCATGATGATCGAGAAGATCATCGTCGTGGCGCCGACGACTGCCGTTCCGATCAGCACCGGTTTCGCAGTCGCTTTGAACGTGTTGCCCGCGCCGTCGTTCTCTTCGAGCAAGTGTTTGGCGCGCGCGAAGTTTACGTTGACGTTGTAATTCTGCTTGACCTCTTGTTCGACGTCCGGAATCTGCTCGATCAGCGAGAGCTCGTAAACGGACTGCGCGTTGTCTGTCACTGGTCCATACGAGTCGACGGCGATCGTCACCGGGCCCATGCCGAGGAAGCCGAAGGCGACGAGTCCGAAACCAAACACCGGCGCAGCGATCGGGTTAACCATTAATGCACCCAACCCCAGGCCTGCATCCGCGCCGAGATTCGTGAAGAAGTAGGCAATAGCCATTAGGCCGACGATGCTGATGCCGAGCCAGTAGCCGGAGAAGTTGCCGGCGACGAGCCCCGAAAGGATGTTAAGCGACGGGCCGCCTTCTCTCGACGACGTGACCACTTCGCTCACGTGCCGCGATTCTGTTGAAGTAAACACCTTCACCAGTTCGGGAATCAGCGCGCCCGCGATCGTGCCGCACGAGATGATGATCGCGAGTTTCCACCAGAGCGTCGGGTTGCCGCTGAGCTCGGGGATCGTCAGGTACGAAACCACGAAGGTGATGATTACCGAAACGATTGACGTGATCCACACGAGCGACGTCAACGGCGCTTCGAAGTTCATCGAGTCGGCGTTCTTGTAACGCGCCTTCGCGATCGCGTCGTTGATGAAGTAGGAAACCGCGCTGGCGACGATCATCATGACGCGCATGATGAAGATCCAGACCAGCAGTTGCACCTGCACGATCGGGTTTGTAACACCGAGCAGGATGAACGTGATCAACGCCACGCCCGTGACGCCGTAAGTTTCGAAACCGTCGGCGCTTGGTCCAACCGAGTCGCCCGCGTTGTCGCCCGTGCAGTCGGCAATTACGCCGGGATTGCGCGCGTCGTCTTCCTTGATCTTGAAGACGATCTTCATCAGGTCGGAACCGATGTCGGCGATCTTCGTGAAGATGCCGCCGGCGATACGCAATGCAGCCGCGCCGAGCGATTCACCGATCGCGAAACCGATGAAGCACGGCCCAGCGTATTCGCCCGGGACGAACAACAGGATGCAGAGCATGATCAGCAGCTCGACGCTGATCAGCATCATGCCGATACTCATGCCCGCTTTTAGTGGAATCGCGTAGAGCGGAAACGGCTTGCCTTCGAGACTCGCGAACGCCGTGCGCGAGTTGGCAAACGTGTTGACGCGAATGCCAAACCATGCGACGCCGTAACTGCCCGCGATACCGACCAAACTGAAGAACAGAATGATCGCGACGCGCAGCGGTTCAAAGCCGAGCAACACGCCGAAGTACAGAACGATCACGACCGCGATGAACGCCTCGAGCAGGAGAATGAACTTGCCCTGCGTTATCAGATAAGTCTTACAGGTGGCGTAGATCAGTTCGGAGATCTCGCGCATCGCGGTGTGCACCGGCAGTTTCCGTAAGTTCGTGTACATGGCCAGACCGAAGGCGAGGCCAAGAACACAGATGACGATGCCTCCCAACAACAGGTTGTGACCGTTGATCCCGTTAAGGAAGGTGACCTGCGTGAGGTCAGGAAGCTGTAAGTTCGCTTCACCACCGGGCTGGTGCGACTGTGCGTAAGTTGGGAGTGCAAAGGCCAGAGTCGCAAGTGTGGCTGCCACGCCTGTCGCGGCGCGCCGGAGTACTTTTTCCACTGTGTAGATCCTTTCCGATTCTTCTAGAAGATGGCGAGATAACGTAACGAAGCGCGTATTATCCACAGATTACACAGATTTTTCAAAGAGAGGTTCCTGCATCCCTGTGATTTGCGGGTGTTTTCGGCCTCCGATCCAGCGCCGGAACGAGTCAAGCATGATGATTACGGCAGCAAACATGATGATTGCCGTGAGGCTCGTGTTGATGAGTCCCTGGAGATTTGTTTCCGGTTTTTGGGCGAGAGGCCAGAAAATATCGGTGATTGACTTGAATCCGGCCACAAGCGTTGTCGTGCTCACGAACGTCAGCGGCACGAGCGTGACCCACGCGTAACGTGCTTTGCCCATGTTGATCAGGATCGTCGTGGCGACGCACAGAGCGACAGCGGCGAGCAGTTGATTTGCGATACCGAACATCGGCCAGATCGTCGAGATTGAACCTGACCAGATGAAAGCCGCCCATGCCGAGACGACGAGCAGCGACGTGATGATCGAGCCCGGAAGCCACGTCGGCTCTTCGAGCTTCTTGTAAAAGCGCCCGCCAAACTCTCCGACTAAAAATCGCGCGACGCGTGTGCCGGTGTCGATCGTTGTGAGGATGAAGAGGGCTTCAAACATGATCGCGAAGTGGTACCAGTACTTCATCAAGCCGCCGAGACCGGGGATGCCGGCGAAGATCTTTGCGATACCGAGCGCGAGTGTGACGGCGCCGCCCGTGCGGCCGCGCAGGTTTTTCTCGCCCGATTCCTGTTCGAGTCGATCGATCTCCTGCGGTTGCAGATTGAAGCCTTCGCTCGAGTGGGTGTCGACCAACCGGACGTACGCTGCCTTCTGTTCGTCAGTGCGTTGCGCGGTGTTGATGGCGAAGTAGTCGCCGGGGAAGAGCGACGCGGCGGCAATCAACGCCACGATACCGACCACGCCCTCCATCAGCATGCTGCCGTAGCCGATCATGCGCGTGTCAGTTTCTTTCGCGATCATCTTCGGCGTCGTGCCTGAAGAGATCAGCGCGTGGAAACCTGAGATCGCGCCGCACGCGATCGTGATGAAAACAAACGGATATAGCTTTCCGGGAATGACTGGACCACCGCCGGCCGTGAACGGCGTGAACGCGGGCATGTTGAGATTCGGACTGACCACGATCACGCCGATGATCAGAAACGCGATCGTTCCGATCTTCAGGTACGACGACAGGTAATCACGAGGACACAGCAGCATCCACACCGGCAGCACCGACGCGATAAAGCCGTACGCAGCCATGATGATGATCAGGCTGTTGCGTGAAAGCGTGAATGTTTCGGCGAGTGGCGATTCGGCGATGCGGCCGCCGAGCCAGACGGAAAACATGAGGCCGATAATGCCGATGATGCTCGCCTCCAAGATCTTTCCTTTGCGAAAGCGATACATGTACAAGCCCATGAACAGCGCGAGCGGGATCGTGAAACCGACGGTGAACGTTCCCCATGGCGACTCGGCTAACGCGTTGACGACGACGAGGCCGAGTCCGGCAAGTGCGATCACGACGATGAAAAGGATCGCGACGCCCGCGACCAGTCCGGAGAGCGGGCTGATCTCGGTTCGCGCCATTTCCGCGAGTGATTTGCCTTTGCGACGAACGCTGCCGGCCATGATCATGAAGTCGTGCACGGCGCCGCCGATGCAGACGCCGATCACGAGCCATAGCAGCCCGGGCAAGTAACCAAACTGCGCCGCGAGGACGGGACCGATCAGCGGACCTGCGCCTGAGATCGCGGCGAAGTGATGTCCGAAGAGGACCCATTTGTTTGTTGGGTAATAGTTGTGGCCGTCGAACATCGTCTGCGAGGGCACCGGGCGCGAATCGTCCAGCGCGAGGACTTTTGCGGCGATGAAGGCGGAGTAATAGCGGTAAGCGATCGCGATAACGCAGAGTGCACCGATGATGACTGGAAGCGCGTTCATTTGTTTTTGATAGGACCTATAGGACGAATAGGACGAATAGGACCTATATAGGTGCTATGGGTCTTAGGTCTTATAGGTCCTATAGGTCTTATAGGTCTTATAGGTCTTATAGGTCTTATAGGTCTTATAGGTCTTATAGGTCCTATAGGTCTTATAGGTCCTATTCTTCTTTCTTTCTGCTGCCGAGCGCGATGCCGAGTGCCGCGCCGACCGCGCCTGCGATGATCATCAGTAAACCATAAAGCGTTTGCCTGTGCTGCTCCGCGCTCGTGTCAAACGCCTCAGCCAGCAGCTCTCGCGGCGGTACGTCGTGCGGAATCACAAACAATCCCACGGCTATGAGCACGAAGCCAACCGCAGCGAGCTTCAAACCCACCGGCGTGCGCGTAGGCCGCCCGAGCTTCTGCCCGACAGCACTGCGCGTGTAGCCGTACGAAAGGTAAACCGCCATCCCCAGTGCCAGCCAGCCAACAAAACGCCAGTAAGAACCTCCCGGCAGGTAATAGATCAACCCCGCGCACGACAGCGCCCCAAGCCCCGGCAACAAATATGGTCCAAACGGAACTTTGAACGGCCGCGGTCGATCAGGATCTTTCTGACGCAACACCATCACGCCCACGCACACCAGGATGAAGGCGAAGAGCGTTCCGATGTTCGTCAAACTCACCATCTCGTCAACGGTCGCGAACGCCGCAATCCCGCCAACCACGAGGCCAGTAACAATCGTCGTCACGTGTGGTGTCTTGAATCGGGGATGGACACTCGCAAACGTCGGCGGCAGCAACCCATCGCGCGCCATCGAAAAGAAGATGCGCGGCTGTCCGAGCTGAAACACGAGCAACACGGCTGTGTGGGCGATCACAGACCCGAACGCGACCACAGTGTTTTGCCACAACGCCTGCGGCGCAACGTGCTCGAGCGCCATCGTCAACGACTCGCCCTGCTGCGCAGGCGTCCAGCTACGAATCGTCTCCCACGGCACCATGCCGGTGAACACCGCTGCGACCACCACGTAAAGCACCGTGCAGATTACAAGGGACGCGATGATGCCTATAGGCAGATCTCTACTCGGGTTCTTTGTTTCCTCCGCGACCGTGCTGACCGCATCGAATCCGATGTAAGCAAAGAAGACGAGTGCCGCTCCGGTTAACGTCCCTGGCCAGCCCTGCGGCTGGAACGGTTTCCAGTTTTGCGTCATCTGTGCGGGCGAAACGTAATACAGCGCGACGCCGACGAAGAACAACAGCACGAGGATCTTGATCAGCACCATGATCGCGTTGAAGAACGACGACTCTCTGATTCCCCAGACGAGCACGATCGTGATCAGCGCGACGATGCCAAACGCAAACACGTTGAAGACGATCGGCACGCCGAAGAGGTTAGGTGCCGCAGCAAGCGTCTCTTCAGTTGCGGTGCGATAGTTTGAAGTCAGCCAGTCAGGCACGTAGATGCCGAGATTGCGCAGTAGTCGATTGAAAAACTCGGCCCAGCTAATCGCGACTGCAACGTTGCCGATCGCGTATTCGATAATCAAGTCCCAGCCGATGATCCACGCGACGAGCTCGCCGAGCGTCGCGTATGAGTAGGTGTAAGCCGAACCTGAAATCGGAACCATCGACGCAAGCTCGGCGTAACACAGTGCGGTGAAACCGCAAACCACCGCTGTGATCACAAACGACAGCATCAGCGACGGACCAGCGCCGGGGCGGTCGGCGCTTCCGGCGGCGGCGGTGCCGACGGTGGCAAAAATTCCGGCGCCGATGATTGCTCCAATACCGATGAGAGTTACGCTGAAAGCGGTGAGCGTGCGTCTGAGTGAAAACTGCGGACCGCCAACAGCCGCCAGAATCTCGTCGAGACTCTTGGTGCGAAAGATTCCTTGAAGCAAGATGTCGCCTCCGGACTGGATTTTCGATTACGTAACTTGCCGTAGGAAAGCTTGCGGAGTTTGGCACAAGATTATCGAGATTGACAAGATTTACAGGATAAGGTGACGGTGATAGTGTTCGGGTGATGTTTCCGTTTAGAAACATTCTCTTTCCCACTGATTTTTCCCCGCATTCTCGAGCGGCGTTGCCGTACGCCGCTGCATTTGCTCGTCATGGTGGCGGGCGCGTGTTTGTAATTCACGTTCAGGATCCGAAAGCCCCGGTTGACGCGCAGGCTCAGTTTGCTGAGCTCTGCTCGGATCCGCGCCTGGACGGTGTTGATACTGAAATCATCCTGGCTGAAGGAGATCCGCGGACGGAGATTGCGCGTAAAGCGGTCGAGCACGAGGTTGATCTCGTAACGGTTGTGATGCGTGGGCGTCATCGGTTCACGCGTGCTTTTGGTGGATCAATTGCGGAAGAGGTTGTGGCTGAGTCGCCCTGCGCGGCGCTTGCGATTCGCCCCCCGCAGCGCGAGTTTGTTGCAGAACGAGGCGAGCTTCGACTGAATCGCGTCTTGCTGGCGACGAACTTTCGCCCGTCGTCGGTCGCAGCGACTCAGCTGGCGACGCAGATCGCGAATCGCTTAGGCGCGGAACTTCACGCGGTCTACGTTATCGGCGATTACTTCGAACAGATCTCGGTAATATTTCCTGAGGGCGGGCTTGCGGCGCTGACGCGTTTGCGGAGTTACGTTGAGGAGCGCATGGGCCAACTTTCGCGGATGAACGGCGGCGGCGCGAGGACGTACATCGAGGAAGGCCGGCCGTACCAGGAGATCGTGAAACTCGCGACGGCGCTTGAGGCGGATCTGATCGTGATCGGCACAGCCGTGCACGGATCGTTGTTTGGGAGCAGTCAGGTGTTGGGATCGGACATTGAGCGAGTGATTAGAAACGCGCCGTGTCCGGTGCTTTGCGTGCCTGCGGGGAGGGTTGTGACGCCGCTCCCGGCGCTCGTGACGCAGGTGGTTCCGCAGACATAGGACTTATAGGACCTATGGGACCGATAGGACGAATAGGACCTATAAGACCTATATGACCTATAGGACGAATAGGACCTATATGACCTATAGGACCTATACAAAATAGGTCCTATTCGTCCTATCGGTCTTATTTGTCCTATTCGTCCTATCGGTCCTATTCGTCCTATCGGTTCTTCTTGATCGGCCTGTTCTCCTGCTTCCACAGGTTCCAACCGCCCAGCAGCGCTGCTGCGTTTTCAATCCCTTTTTGCTTGAGTGTGACCACCGCACCGGCGGACGTATGTTCAGCCGTTCAAGCGCAGTACGTGACAATCATCTTGTCACGTGGAAGCTTGTTTAGATGGTTCTGGATGTCGCCTGCGGGAATGAGTATCGACCCGGGAATGTGCCCCATGTCGTAAGCGTCCTGCGTCCGAACGTCCACCACGAACGCTTTCCCTTCTTTCATCATCGCATCGAGCTCAGCGGTCGTGATGCGACGTGCGCCGTCGGCGCCGACCGTACCGGGCGTGCTCGCGGGCGCCGCGTTCCTGACCACCTTTGAATCCGCGGCGTTGCAGGCAGCGAACATCAACGCGGCCATCAGAATTATTGCGGAATGGATAAACTTCATAGCGGCTTACTGTCTTACGGCGCGCGAGATTTGTCAAATTTTGGATAGCTCCTTTTAAAAGCAGACACGGAAGACACGGATATAAAACCGATTTTTTCCGTGTTATAGTCTCCGCCTCGCATGATTCAGTGGGCTAAGGTAATCGACCATACGCGCTGCATCGGCTGTCACGCGTGTACCACTGCGTGCAAGTCAGAAAATCTCGTTCCGATTTCCGTCACGCGCACCTACGTCAAACACGTCGATATCGGCGTCTTTCCGCAAGCGCGCCGCGCGCACCAGGTAACGCGTTGCAATCAGTGCGCTCATGCTCCGTGCGTCACCGCGTGCCCGACGGCGGCGATGTTCAAACGCGCTGACGGAATCGTCGATTTCGATAAGTCGATCTGTATCGGCTGCAAGGCGTGCATGGCCGCGTGTCCATACGACGCGATCTTTATCAACCCCGATGATCACTCGGCTGAGAAGTGTAATTTTTGCGCGCATCGCATCGACATGAATCTCGAACCTGCGTGCGTTGTTGTTTGTCCGACGCAGGCGATTCTCGTGGGCGACATGAACGATCCGGATTCGTACGTTGCGCAGATCGTCAACCGCGACACTGTCGCCGTGCGCCGTCCGGAGAAAGAAACGCTGCCAAAACTTTTTTACAAAGGCGCGCACCAGGCGACGCTCGATCCGCTCGCCGCCAAACGACCTGAAGGCGGTCTGTTCATGTGGAGCGAGCAACAGCAAGGCGCGGAGTTTGTCACTTCCGGAAATCCAAACTTCAACAACTCATCGGCTGCGGCGTTGCTTTCGTATGACGTGGCGCATTCGATTCCGTGGGACTGGCGCGTCAGTCTTTACACCTGGACCAAGGGCATTGCTTCGGGTGTTTACCTCGTCGCCGCACTGCTCGTGCTGATTGGCGTTGTCAGTGGAAGCAGTCCGCTGTGGCTATGGGCCACGCCGATCATTTCGGGCGTCTTCCTGGCGATCACCGGCGGGCTGCTGCTCTGGGATCTCGAACATCCGGAACGCTTTCATCTGATCTTCACGCGACCACAGTGGCGCAGTTGGCTGGTGAAGGGCGCCTTCATCATCGCGGGTTACACGCTCGTGCTTGCGCTTCACTTCGTCGCGAGTTTGCTTGCGTCGACGTCGTTTCAAACGTGGTTGATGATCGCGGGGATTCCGCTTTCGATGATGACGGCTGTTTACACGGCGTACCTGTTTGCGCAGGCGAAGGCGCGCGACATGTGGCAGAACCCGCTGTTGCCACCGCACTTGTTTTTCCAGGCGATGTTGTTGGGTTCGGCGATTTTGTTGCCGCTGATCGTGATCTGGGGCGGTGCGAATAGCACCGGAATTCTTAGTCTGATACGCCCGGAAGTTCACCTTCTACTGTGGACACTCGGCATCACGAGTTTGATTCACCTGCTGATGGTTTGGGGTGAGGTGTCGATGACGCATCCGACGGCGCACTCGCGTCTCGCGATCTGGGAAATGGTGAGAGGCAGATACAAGAATGATTTTTGGACAGGCACGATCCTGTCGATCCTCGGCGGCCTGCTGCCGCTGCTGGCAGTGCTGGGCGTGTTGAACGTTTCGATCGGCGTAGCCGGAGCGCCACTCGCCCTCATCGGCATGGTGCTCTTCGAAAACGCATACGTCCAATCCGCGCAGGCCGTGCCGCTAGCTTGAAATCGTTGTAGGGGTGGCCCTCCGTGGCCACC
>DASTQB010000350.1:0-15000 GCA_035761985.1 Pyrinomonadaceae bacterium | reverse complement strand
CTGATCCGCAGGTATATTCGCCGGGTTGATGCTGTTATCGGCTACGACTGGACCATCAACCATAATCTTCAGAATCCTGGTTCCCTGACCGGGACTGAAGACATCGCCTGTGGGGCCGCGCCCGTCTTCCTGCTCGAGGCGGTTCTCGATGTAGAAGGTCTTACCCTGCAGTCCGGTGAAGTCGACGATCACATCCACGCGCTCAGCGACAGAGATGCGACAACCGTTCGGCACCAGCACCGGCTTCTTCAACAGGTTTCCATCGACGCTGATCTGCCAGATCGGTTTGCTGGAATTGTTGGTCGGGTCCAGCAGTGCCAACTGGTAGAACCGGGATGGTCCCATGTTCAGCCAGCGGAAACGATAGCGTCGCGGGCTGACGTGGAGCACCGGCTGGACCTTGCCGTTGACCAGCATCTTGTCTCCGAGGATGCCGTCGAGGTTGAAAAGATCGAACGCCAACTGATCGGTCTCCGCATCGTAGACCGCATCGTTGAACACCATGTTGATGTCGTAGTCAGGAAAGCTCGGCAGTCGAAAGCCGGTGTTCTCGTTACCAGTGTCGTAAGCAGAGTCTTCCGGATGGAACAGGTTGTACATTCCGGCGAGTCCCTTGTAGACGTTCTGCGCCGTGTAATCGATCCGATGATCGTGATACCAGAGTGTGTGCATCGACTCCCTGATGTCGCCCGTTCCGGGATGCGTAGAGTTGATGCCCGCGAGCACGTTTGGATAGTGGTGGTCGTAAAACTTACCGCTGGCGTTGAAGAAGCACGGGTAACCGTCTGACTCAGACGGCGTGTGGCCGTTATGCAAGTGCGTTGTCGTCGAGTTGATTCCAAACCCGTTGTTGTTTGCGGGCAACTCATTGAACTGCCGTACAAGAATCGGCTCACCGTATCGAGCGACAAGCAGTGGACCAGGGAAGATTCCGTCGAAGCCCCACAGCGTTGTTGGCTGCGCGAAGTCTGGTGACGACTTGGCCAGAAATGCCTTCTGGTGCATCTCGTAGAATTTTTGTGGTGGAAACTGTGCGAACGCCTGGTGCGCGACAGTGCGACTCTCACCTCCGGCAGTGTTTGGTGCGATCTGCGGCGCCGGGCCGGTCAACGTTTCAGTTGGCTGCTTGATAGTAAGGCGCGGCATCTCTTCGATGAATGCTCTTGTCGGACGGCTCTGCGGTGTATCGTCAACAAAGCCGGCACTCGTAAGAGGTCGCGCGCTCAACCCGATTTTCGGAATCAGCATTCCGGCGCTGGTTAGCAGTCCCATCTTCAGCAGGTCGCGCCGTTTAAACCCAGCCGCAATGAGTTCACGCCGGTTCTTCGCGGCGACAATTGATGCTTTCTCTCTCGTCTTATCTCTCTTCGAGATGTTTGCCATTGTGTTCTCTCTTTCTCGCGTGCAGATGCGCGGTTACGTTGAATAGCTGAGTGGTCCAGGCTAGTCGCACCAGTCACCCGTTCGCTGCAGGCACCTGAAGTTGCTGCCGAGCGCAGGGAAAACTGCCGTACCGTCTGCGCGTTTCACATCGCGGATGAACGCGTCCGGGCGGATGAAACCGTTGCGCGGGTCTTCGGGAATCGGGCAGATAACCCAACGAAACACAGGGTCGTTGACAGGCCTTGTCCGCAGTTCAATGAAACCTTTTGCCGCGAGGTTATCGATTTGTGAAGGACTGGTCAGGATGGCGGTGCCATCGAGGTCTTTACCGTTCGACGCCGCGATCGGGCCGAGTTCTTTTTTACCTTCGGCAGTGAAAGCTTTCGGCGTATAGACCACCCAAACAGCGACCCATAGACCAAGCGGATCGTTGCTGAAGTAACCGTCGCGCGTATCGAACACGTTGTCCTGTCGCTTGTTGGGCAGAAACGGATCGAGAATGGAACCGTTGCTGGCTTTCGGGAAGATGAAGACGCGGAAACGTTCGGCGGTGTCGAACGCATGTTGACCACGCGTCGTCATGTTTCCGCTTGCATCGCGCTCAAAGCTCGCTGAGTTGAGCACGCCGAAGATGTTGGCGTATGTCAGGCCGCTGCTGCCTGTCGTGCCGGGAGTTGTTTCGATGGTCCGTATGTTCCTGCGGTTCGGATCGGTGTTCGTGTTGTCGACGACGAAGTCGCCGGTGCGGCTCGAGTCGCCGACGCGGAGCACGATGTTCTCCGGCAGAATGCCGTGCGAACGATAGACCGCGTCAGTAAAGTCGAAAGGCGAAGTTCCCAGATCGCTTCCATCTGCGAGTCCGGTTGTGTTGAAAGCCAGGCTTGCCAGTAAGGCAAACAGGGCGAGCGCGAAGAAAGTGAGCCGTGGCGATAGCGTAGTCTTGTGGCTAGTTCTCATGGTCGGATTCCTCCTCGTAAAACTTGTTCAGGCCGGTTGTGGTGTTACGTCAGCGAGGTGCTTCTGAATGCGGGCGTACTATGAAGGGAAACTGGTGCAGGGAATGTCAGCCAGGCGACTAAAGTGCAAAAAAACTTGCGAAGTATTTTAGCCGCGGATGAACACGGATTTCATACACGGATTTTTATTTCAAATCCGTGTACGAAGTCCGCGTAAATCTGCGGCTAAATTTCTTGGTGATTTGACGCGAACCCATCCGCGGCCCAACTCAATGAAGCCGGATCGCATGAGGTCGTTGAGAATGGAAGTGGTAGTTTGACGCGAGGCTCCGATCAGTGAGGCTACATCCTGATGCGTAAGCGGGATCCGAGACTCGTGTTCTTCATCTCCGAGAGCATTCGCCGAAAGCTCGTGCAGCAATTCCCAGACGCGTGCTGGAGCCTCTTTGGAAGTGATGTCCGAGAGCTTCTTCTCCATCCGCCGGCGGCGGTCGCCAACCATTCGGATGTAGTTTAGAGCGAGATTCGGTTGGCTCTTGATCAGACTCGCAAAATTGCGCTTGTCGAAAACCAGAATCGTCACAGCGTCAAGCGCTTGAGTCATGTTGCTGCGCACTGACTCGTCGATCAAAGCGAACTCACCAAACATCTCGCCGGGCTGAATGATGTCGATCGCGATCTCTTTACCCGAGTCGGACAAAACTGAGAGCTTGACCCTTCCCTTCTTCAGGAAATAAACGGAGTCGGCACGGTCGCCCGGCATGTAGACAAACTCTCCACGCTCTTTGCGAAGACTGCGCGCGACCGCCGTGATCTGACTCATCTCCACTGGAGACAAACCTGAAAACAGTTGCACTCGCTGAAACCCGGCATGAATGTCTTTGCAATGGTCGTCAACTCTTCGAAATGGAACGACAGACATGACAAATCTCCCCTTGTGAATTCTTAAACCATCGCGAACTGGTTGTTCTGAAGCGTTTGGACCAGATTGATGTCAGCGTTTTTAAGCCAATCGGCCGGAGGCATACGACCTAACCTCATCAGCTCTTCTGCAGCCGCCATCTCCTGATCGCGATTCATTCCCGCGACCGCCAGCACGCGGTTCTGCATCACGTAAAAGGCAATGAAGTCGCGCCTGGACAGGTCGCCGTGATAGACGATCTCTTCCCACTGCTGTGCGTGTCCTACATAGAGCAGACCGACATCGAATTGCCTGGTCCAAAAGAACGGCACGCTGTCGTATGGCGTTTTCTTACCAGCCATGTTGTGAGCGGCGATTCGACCTTGTTGCATTGCGGTGCGCCAGTGTTCTATGCGCTGGCGTTCGTGCGTGAACGGATTTGGAAACCAGGCAATGTCTCCGGCCGCATACACATCGTCGGCAGCGCACATGTGTTCATCGACCATCACGCCGCCGTCGTGGTGCAGCATCAATCCTTCGACAAAATCCGTATTCGGTTTGACGCCAATACCGACCACGACCAGATCGGCGTCCAACCGTTCGCCGTTTTCTAAAACGACCGCCGTAACTTTTGTTTCGCCGTCAAAGCCGGAAACAGACGTTCCGAGTTTGAACTTGATGCCGTGCTCCTCATGAATGTCCTGAAACAGGCGGCCGATCTGTGGTCCAAGGATCTTCTCGAAGGGCGTGTGATCAGGCGCGACGATCGTCACGTCGCATCCACGCATCAAGAGGCTGCTCGCTGCTTCCATACCGATAAAACTCGCACCGATAACTACGGCGCGCTTCCCTTTTTCGGCAGCCGAGATGATCGCCTCGGAGTCGGCGTAACTGCGTAAGACAAACACGTTCTCCTGCGTCATGGATTGAAACGGCAGCTTTCGCGGCGCACTGCCGGTGGCCAGCAGCAATGCATCACAAACAAGAGTCTCGCCGTCCCAAAACGTGATCGCTTTGCGCGTCGCGTCAATGTGCTTGATCTCACGATTGCGTATGACCTCGATGTCATGTTCGACAAAGAAATCCTCGGGACGCAGCGGTATCCATTCAGGTTCCGCGTTTCCCTGCAGATAGTCTTTGCTGAGATTGGGCCGGTCGTAGGGAAAATGAGCTTCGCGAGTGATCATTACTATACGTCCTGCGAATCCGTCTTCGCGCAACGTTTGCGCTGCTGCGTAACCAGCCGCGCCTCCACCGGCGATTACGAAAAGTCTTTCATCTTTCGTATCACGCCGCATCATCGCCGGCACACTGCGATCCGGCGCACCGTCCGGCACGCGCACGATGACTCGGTCGTTTTCAACCCTCAGGTCATAGCGTGCGAGATCGTCGAGCGCCGGCGGCTCTTGTATGTCGCCGTTCGTTACGTTGAAACAGGCGTGGTGCCAGGGACAGACGATTCGCTCGCCGCTTAACACGCCTTCAACGAGCGGTGCGCCGTAGTGCGTACAATGAGCGCCAACCGCATGAAACTTTCCGCCAACACACGCCAGCAGTATCTCCGCGCCGTTCGCAGACAACTGTTTCATCTCGCCGTCTGCAAGTTCACTCGTTTTCGCAACCGTTACGTCTTTGTAGCTCAATTGATCACACCTCATGTCGTTCATACCAGTTCGAGAAGATGGCCCATTCTTTCCTTCTTGGTGCGCAGGTAATCCATGGCTGCGTCAGTCGGTAGAACGTTCAGCGACACACGCTCGACCACATCCAGACCCATTTTCTCGAGCGTCCGCAACTTGTCCGGATTGTTCGAAATCAGTCGCACACGACGCAGCCCAAGATCGCGGAGAATCTCGGCACACTGTTCGTAGCAACGCAGATCAACCGCCAGTCCCAGCCGCTCGTTTGCTTCAATCGTGTCTGCACCCTCGTCCTGCAAAGCGTAAGCACGAATCTTATTGATGATGCCGATACCGCGCCCTTCCTGTTGCTGGTAGACGATCGCACCACAGCCTTCATCCTCAATCAGTTTCATAGCTGTGCGTAGCTGCGTGCCGCAGTCGCACTTGACTGAGCCGAATACGTCGCCAGTCAGGCACTGCGAGTGGATGCGAACAAGCGCCGGGCGCTCTCCGCGCAAGTCGCCACGCGCGAGCACAACAAACTCTTCTTTCGAGATGAGTGAGCGGTAACCGATGATGCGAAACTCGCCCGATTCGGTCGGCAGACGCGCGTCAGCGACTCGTTCGATCGTCGCGCGCCTGTGTTTGTAAGCGGAGCGGGCATTCCGCAGATGGCTGACGGTTGATCTTACTTTCGGTTCGCTTAGCATGGTTCCCTCTCAGCCAGCGAACTCATGGCTCAAACGTGCAAGTGCGAGAGCGCCCAGTGCGAGACCAAAATCGCGCAGAGCGACATCGAAATAACCGGGAATCATCAGCAGGTTGGCAATGATTAGCAGGAGCCAGGCGGCAACCACGTAGGCGAAGATCTTCGGTTTGAACGCGACACCAAGGCCAGCGACGATCTCGATGACACCGACGATCATCATCAGGTAATGACCACCAACCATGTTGGTAACAAACGATGGCAGGTACTGCTCCCAGTTCACGAGCAGATTAAAGAACTTGTCGAGTCCGGCGATGATCGGGGCGACGGTAAATCCGACGTGCAGGATCTGATAGGCCTGGTATGCAGGACGCGAAGCGTCCGTCGTTGCGTCGGCAAAAGAATTAATTCCGGCAGGCGTTTCGTATATGTGTTCCATGATTTCCTCCCAGTTCAAAGATTTTTTTCGAAGCGCGTTTGGAGGCGAACTCCGTTTAGAGCGCAGCATACACCGTTTCCATAATAAGTCAAGGACTTACTTGACTTATTGTATTTAATGCGAAAAGGTGCGATAATCCGCGACAATTAAATGCCGACGAACCTGGACAAACGTTTTTTCGACAGTAGCCGAGGGCGGATCGTCACCTCACTTCGCGCAAGTCCCAAGACGGTAAATGAGCTGGCGGCAGAGCTTGAACTGACTGACAACGCGGTCAGGGCGCACCTGCTTTCCCTCGAGCGTGACGGCCTGGTCACGCAGCGTGGGGTTCAACGAGGTACGCGCAAACCCCACTTCACTTACGAATTGACCAGTGAGGCTGACAGTCTTTTTCCTAAAGCGTACGATGCACTGCTCAATCAACTTATCAACGTGCTGAAAGGCAGGCTCTCGCCGGCGGCACTTGATGAGGTTCTGCGTGAAGTGGGTCGCTCCCTCGCGGCGATGCCTGATTCAGATCGCCAGACAGATGATTTAGAAACGCGGATTGGCAAAGCGCTCAAGGTGCTGGAGTCGATTGGCGGTGCGGCGCAGTTACAAAAGGTAGACGACAAGCTCTTCATCAGAAGCAACGGTTGCCCGATTGCGACGGCAGTGGCCGAGCACCCTGAACTCTGTCAGCTTACAGAGGCGCTGCTGGCGGAGATAATCGGAAGCGACGTTCGAGAGCAGTGCGATCGTGATGGTCCGCCGCGTTGTGCGTTTGAGATCTCTCAAGAGTCACCCGGCAACGACTCCGCTAAGCGGTAGTTCCACTCCTCTTCCCCACCAACGAGTAAAAGAGACCTACAGAAACGACCAGCCAGCCTGCCAGCGCCAGGTAAATAAAGTAACGCGGGATGACGAGGAGGGAAGGAAAGTTTATCGCCCTCGCAAGTTGGATTGTGCAGACGGTGTACATTCCGAGTGGAAACACCATGCCCCAGTATTGCGGGTCGTATTTCAGTGGAAACTTTTTGTAAACGTGCCGCCAGAACCCGAGTATCAACAGCAAGGGAATCCACCACGTGCCGGCGGCCCAGAAGAAGAGTGTGAATCCTTTTAAGAACGGCATGAACTCGTTGAGTGTGGTCCACTGTGGAGCTGCAATGATCAGGCGCGCACCCGCGAGCGTTGTTATCGCTACGGCGCCCATGTTTATCCAGTAAGGTGGTGTGAGCGAAGTTGTCGTGAGGTTGACGAAAGTGAAGCGGTAGAAGATGAGTGTGATCAAAGGGATGTAGAGCATCGAGCCGAGCAGGAACATGCAAAGCGTGAAGAAAAGAATCGGTTCACGGTAAGCGGCAAGGTGATCCACCAGCAGAGTTCCTAAAACCGAAATCGATTGCGTCGCGACAACAGCGAGCAGCCACCCGCCGTTCAACCCGCCTTCGATTGATGGTTTGTTCTCGCGGACAGTCATGGCGGTGAAGAAGCTGTACATGATGATGGCCCACAGGATAAGACCGAGTAGCCAGAGGAGTGAGGCAATTCGAAATTGACCGCTCACGATCAGTAACTGGCTGCCGAGCACGCTTGTTCCTGCGACGACGGTGAAGAAGCCTGGTCCTCGGACGTGATTGTTGATGTCATCTTTCACGCGGCCGAAGAAGAGGAATAGTCGTAACAGCAGGAGCAGCCAGAGAAGTGCGTACGCGACGATGTTGACTACGAGCAGTGCGACCGCGAGTGTCTGCATTTCCAGCAGGTAACAGGCGATGGAGATGATTCCGGTCGCCATGACGAGGGCGAAGTAGCCGGGGAACAGATCAGCTACTGCTTGCAGGATGAAGTTTCTGTTTGGCGGATTAGGCATCGAATTCCGCGGGCTCGTCGTCACACCGTTTGCAGTCGAGTTCAAACCCGAGTCGAGAATCGCGACCTTCCGGAGTGAGAACCCAGTCGCGCGTAGTCATCGGCGGATCGTGTCGCACGTGTTGCCGGTGACCGCACGACAGGATCGCGCGCCAGTGGTCTTCCTCGTCTTTTTCAAAGCCGGTGATCTGCTGCTTCATCGTTTGTCTGAAGAGTCGCTGCAGGGCTCTTCGCTGCGGCTATGCCGACTGATGAGAGGCGCGGCTATGCCGCGCCGGTAGGTTTCAATTTTCAGTTTGGGCTATGCCTCTACTCGGGCTTGGCACCAGGGTTTCCGGGCCAAAGGTCCGAACCGGGGGCGTAGCCCCGTATGAATTTTTAGTAGCCGGACGGCAGGGCAAAGCCCTGCCTCACATCCGGCGGCAGAGCCGGAACCAGAAACTCGAAGGGACCTTTCGGGCAAAGCCGCGCAGAAGTGACTTTGCGGCAGAGCCGGAACCAGAAACTCGAAGGGACCTTTCGGGCAAAGCTTCATTGTTTGTTATCCGAACTGCGTATGTAGCCGGTGCTTGTTTTCCGGCGCGAGACGGGCCGCCACCAGCGAAGAATCGAGACTGTGATCAGGAAGCAAATGCCGGAAGCAATGACGAGCGGCAAAAGTACGGAGTAGCGTCGCGCGAGCGCGGCATCGACAGTCGCAGCGAGTATCCAAAGCTGCGCGATATTGATCATCACCAGCATCATCAGCCGTGCCTGCCACACCGCCGCATGATGACGCTCCGATGGGCGCTTGCTTCCGCGCGATGAAACGTCAGCTTGCATGCTGGCCTCCTGACGGCTTACGACCAGTGGCCCAGACCTGTCCGTCTCGTACTTCAATCTCGATCGTGTCGAGCGGGCGCGGCGGTGGACCATACAGAACGTTGCCTGTCGCAACGTCGAACGCGCCTTCATGGCACGGACACTCGAGCCGCTGATAGTCGCGTGAGTAGTAAACGGGACACGCCAGGTGCGTACACTTCTGACCGTACGCGTGATACTGACCGTCGGCCGTCCTGACCAGGATCGCCGAATCCTCTCCATTCGGATAGTTGAAGTTCAAACTACTATTCGGACCAAGAGCCTCAGCACCAACTACCTGTGCTGCGACGTACGACTCCGTCCGTCGTGCATCAATCGCCGCCTTAGCCGCAAAGCCACCAGCGCCGAGAAACAGCGCCGCCGAAGTCAACCCAAGAAAGTTGCAAAACTCACGACGCGTCACCTGCGCTTCGTCGTCACGCTCGTAAGGAAACTCCGCTTGATACGGCGCAGTCGCCGCTCGCACGTCGCTTTCGTCAGAACGTCGTTCGTCGTCAATCACTCGCTTGATCGTGTCTGAAAGATTGTTACTCATCGTTAGAACTCGTTCGCCTTATCTGAGTGTTCGACTTGCGTATCAATCCAGGACTCAACCGTCGGTGTCTCCGCTTCTGCTCTCGCGAGCATCCCTTCAAAGACTCCACAACCGTCAACCTTCACCTCGTCCGCGTCAGTCGGCAGCATCAGGTACACTTTCGTTTCAACTCTTTGATTGCCAAACACGTGAACATTGACCGGGTTGGTCCGCCTCAACGGCACGATCTGTTCGTACTTGCCAAACGAAATCGCTCCCGTCGGGCAAACGCTCGCGCACATCGGCTTCAGCCCTTCCGATGAACGGTCGTAACACATGTCGCACTTCATCTGAAGATGCATCTGCGTGTTGTACTTCGGCACGCCAAACGGGCATGCGTTGACGCAGTTGCGGCAATCGAGACAGCGCGGCTTGAGCGCCGACATCACCACGCCGTCGTCCGAAACCTTGATTGCATCGGCCGGACAAACGAGTGCACACGTGGGCTCCTTGCAATGCATGCAGACAGTCGGGATGGTCGCCGTCGTCTCGGCGCGATCGATGTAATCGACAAAGATCATCGAGTAACCCTTGTGTGTGGCGCACTCGCGGCACGCGGCCACGCACGCACGGCAGCCGATGCAACGCTGCGGATCGATGAACATCGTCTCTTCCATTACCCTTTTCTCACCTCACTCAACGAGGCCCCTTTTCGTTGCTGGCCCATGATCGGTAATTGCCGGGAATGAATCTTTTCAATTCGCGCCGAACACGCTTTAAACTCCGGGATTTTCGACACCGGATCGAGCGCAGGATTTGTGAGTTGATTGACTGCGAGTTGTTCGCCCCAGTGATACGGAATAAAGATCGTGTCGGGACGAATCGTGCGAACAACGAGGACTGGAAACACGCCTTCACCACGACGCGACACGACGCGCACACGCTCGCCGTCGTTAATGTTGAGCCTCATCGCAGTTTCAGGATGAACTTCCACGTATGGTTCGGGACACTGCTCAACCAGGAAACCGATCCGTCGCGTTTGATTGCCGGAGAGATACTGGTAAACAACGCGGCCACTCGTCAGTATCAACGGAAACTTTTCATCGGGAACTTCCTTCGGCGGCGTGTATTCGATCGCGTGAAACTTTGCCTTGCCGTCAGCGTGGTAAAAGCGATCTTGAAACAGGCGCGGCGTTCCCGGATGATCTTCCGTGGGACACGGCCAGAAGATACCGTTGTTCTGTTCGATCTTTTCCCAGGTTATGCCGTAGTAGTCGGCGTTGCCGCCGCGAGACGCGCGTCGCAGTTCATCGAAGATGTCGCGCGGTGAGTCGAAGTTGAAATACTTCTCTCGACCCATACGCCGCGCAAGCTCGCGTATGATCCACCAGTCGACACGCGCTTCACCGGGTGGATTGTTAGCTTTGTTGATCTTTACGACACGGCCTTCGCTGTTACAGGTCACGCCTTCATCTTCGCTCCACGCCGATCCGGGTAACACAACATCGGCATAGCGCGCACCCTCCGACATGAAGAAGTCGATGCACACGTAGAAGTCGAGTCCTTCAAGTGAACGACGCACTTCGTTCGTATCGGGAAGGCTCACCATCACGTTGTTGCAGATCGAAAGCAACCCGCGAATTTCGCCTTCACGCATCTTCTCAAACATCTCGACAACAGAGACGCCGGCCTGTGGCAATTCTTCTTCCGGAAGACCCCAAACTTCGCAAACATGTTTACGATGTGCAGGGTTGGCGATCAAACGCTGTCCGGGAAGCTGATCCGCCTTTTGCCCGTGCTCGCGTCCACCCTGGCCGTTTCCCTGCCCGGTGATGGTTCCGTATCCACGACCGGGCGCGCCGATCTTTCCAGTCGCTAAGACAAGGTTGATGTAGGAGAGAACATTGTTAACGCCGTTTGTGTGATGTTCGATGCCACGTGCATGCATGACCATCGCAGTCTTCGCGCGCCCATACATTCGAGCGGCGGCGATGATCTTCTCCGGGGGCACGCCGCTGATCTGCGAAGCAACTTCAGGCGTGTAGCGCAGCGCCAGCTCTCGCAGCGACGTCCATTCGTTTGTTCGCGCGTCGATGAACGCCTGATCGATGAGGTTTTCCTGGATCAGAACATGAAGAATCCCGTTAGCGAGGGCGACGTCAGTGCCGGGCCTTAACTGAAGATGAAGATCACCCTGGCGCGCAGTTGGAGTTTCACGCGGATCGACGATGATCCAGCGCCCGCCGTTGTCGCGCTGCTGCCAGAGAAACTTGTTCAGCACGGGAAAAGTCTCGGCGCAGTTTGATCCGGCGATCAGCAACACCTCAGCTTGCGGTATGTCGCTCCAGGGATTTGCCGCGCGATCGATTCCGAAAGCTTTGTTATTCCCAGCCGCTGCCGAGACCATGCAGAGCCTGCCGTTGTAATCGACGTAACGAGTGCGAAGACCTGCGCGCGCAAACTTGCCCATCAGGTAAGTCTTCTCAGTCGTCAAAGACGATCCGGAGTAGATACCGATCGAGTCGTTACCGTGCGCGTTTTGCAGTTCCTTGAATTTGCTGACGACGAGATCGAGCGCTTCATCCCACGAGGCGCGTTCGAAGCGGCCGTTTCGTTTGATCAGTGGATACAGCAAACGGTCGGGATGGTGGACCTGCAAATACGCCGTCACACCCTTCGGACAAAGCCGGCCTTCGTTGACTGGAAAGTCGTAGCGCGGCTCAACACCGACAACGTGATCCTCTTCGACCAGCAGGTTCATGCCGCATTGCACTGCGCAATAAGGACAGTGTGTCGGCACTACACGATCGATCACGCGGTCCGCACGCCAGCCGTCGTGTGGCGCATCATGCAGATGTGGACCATACGCGTCGATGATTTGTTCTAGATTCTCAACTTTGCTCATCAGTAGTTCGCGATCCCCGAAACACAGGTTCATTCGCACGTGGCAGGCTCGCGTAAGCAAGACCGCGCATGATTCGTTTACATCGGGGGCAGTAGTCCTGCAGCGCTTTACCGTCGCCCATCGAATAATCAAACCCGAGCTTGTCGACGACAGTCTTTAAATCATCCAGCCAGAGCTGTGCGACGAATTCCGTCCCGCAACGCGCGCACTTCGCCTGCGGCATCTCACGCGCGCGCTCCTGGTACAGCTCGACACCGATTGAGGCCGGTCGCTGAACGACGTGGAACAGTTTTCCAAACGGTAAATAGAAGAGCGTCATGATCACCGTTGCCTGATGCGTTAAGGCGATGAAGTGATACATGTAACCGTTCAGCCACAGGCTGGAAGCAGTCAACATCAGTCCGGTGACAGAGATTGCGATCAACAGCAGGTGAGGCACGAAATCGAGTGTGAACTGCTGAAGTGCGATTGCTCCGCGATCGCGCAGACGCCGGTGAATCGCGATCGCGCAGCCGGCAATCACCATCACTGCCGTAAAATCGAGCGCGTGAAACGTGACCCATGCGATCAAGCTCCCGCCTTGCATCACGTTCAACGGAAAGCCAAACACGTAAGCTCGATATCCGAGCTCGCCTTCGAGTTTGAAGTGCACCCAGCCAAACACGAGTGGAAACGTGATGAGAGCCGAAATCACGCAGCCCCACATGATGAGAAAGTGCATGGCCCAGCGCGAGAACCCGCGCTTGAAGATGAAGCGCTGCCCGACGAGGTTGTTGGCTAGAGTCTTAACCGCACCTGCTGTGTTCTGCACAAACTTGTCGCGCTGCAGGTAAAGTTTCCAGCCGCGACGCCAGTAGACGCGTGTCGCCGGTCGCTGCAACCAGATCGCGTAGCGAAAGACGATTGCGCCAAAAGCCACGACGCTCGCGATTGTGTAGCCGAAGAGTGCAGAGTCGTAATGTTCGAGGTTGCGTGAACCAACGATGATCAGAACAGTCAGCAGGAAAGAAGCGGCCAGGGCCAGCAGTATGGGCTTTCGATGAGTAGGCGAACTAGCCATGCTACTCGTTCATCCAGGTGCTCAGCGTAAATCTTGGAGGGTGCTTACGGAGTTCAGTCGTTATCTTGCTCGCAAGTATCGTCTGCTCCTCCGGATTCAAAAGTGTCGTTGCCCAATTATATATTTGACTCTCTTCCGATTCATTGTGCTTAACCAGTCGACTTTCAACTGCAGAAACGATGTTGTTTACATCGTTCAATCCCTCTTCGAGCCCGGATCGGTCGGTTAACAGTTGGCGCGTGATCTCCACAGCACGCGCCAACTCATGCATGAAAAAGTCGTGATCGCCTCGCAGTTCGGAAATGTTTCTCTCTGCTTCGTCCAGCGACGGAGCAAACGCATTCTTCGCCGCACTATTCAACACTGCCGGGAAAAGGTGTAGATGCTCGGCACGAATGTGCACTGCAAGTCTGGCCCAGAACAGATCGAGCTTAGCGTGTGCAACTTCCAGATCCTTACTCCCAAGTGCACACTGAATTTGCTTCAAAAGTTTGTCGACCGCAGCATGATCGTCGATCAACTGCTCGCTCGCTTGTCCCATGCTCGACCGCTCAGCGACTTTCCAATTCCGCAGCCTTCGGAAACAGGATGTTGTTCTCCAGATGAATGTGCTGGTGCAAGTCTTTTTCCAAACCTTCCAACGCCTGGTAGAGAGTCTGGAAGCTGATGCACCCGTCGGGTGGCACTTGATAATCCGCCGTCACCGCGCGCAACTTGCGCAGGATGTCGCCGGCAGTATCGTGTTCCATCATCATCATGCGAATCGGATTCTTGACGGTGCCGAAAGGCGCGAACGGCACTGGCTGATTCTTGAGCTCGGCCTGCTCCATCTTTTCGATATACGGGAAAAGGACCTGCTCTTCCTTGAACATGTGCGGCGCCAGATCCGTGCATAGGCGTTGAACGAGTTCGCCGACTGTCAGCAACTCGGGATGGTTTACACCATGCACGCCGATCACCTTCGTGGACAGTGCTTGAATTCTGTCGATTTCCGATTTGGTGAAGACGTGATGTGTTTCGAGTATGTGAGTGATGAGTTCCTTGAGTGACAGGTTCTGAAAATCGAGTGTAGCGGTGTCGCTCGATTTCTCGAGAGCGCTCAATTGTTGCATGACGTTATCGACTTCGACGCCGGCAGTTGCGCACGCCTGTGTCAGCGGGCGATTGCCGCCGCAGCAATAATCGATCTGAAGTGTTTCGAAGAGTCTGGTTGATTGCGGTACTTGCATGGCCACTTCCCGCACGGTCATCTCTGAACTAATCATGGCGTTTGTCTCCTATAAAACTTTCTACTTCGGACGCACAAATCCTCACCGCGCGTCAGGTGCAAACCGTATTCCCGACGGAAAAACGCGAAAATAGTGGGGTTTCAGAGCAGCGGGCTGGGGAATTTTCTTGGTGGCAGTGCGCATAACTCCGCACGTGCGGTGATGTGATCCGAGGCGAACCCTTCCAGGGTTGAAAACATATTTCTTTTGAATAAACGCCGAAGGCGTTCGCTAACCTGCAATCGCGGGGAATATGCTAGAACAAATCTGTCTGAAGAAGCGGCGACCGGTCGACGTTCAAGCGATCGTATTTGCGGGCCAACTCCATCGTTTCCTGCGCGAGCTTCTGATTTCGCTCTTTCAAGAGCTTCGATCGTTCCCGTAGGCTTCTCGACTTGGTGCGCAGTTCGGTGGCGTTCAACCTGAGGACGGTGCTGACCTTAGCGTTGTCACCGTCGTCATCTTTTGCGTGGTGGATTTGCATAGAGGTAGTCAACTTAACCAGTGTTTATCTCACCGGCAGGAACTCTT
>DASTQB010000349.1:0-31159 GCA_035761985.1 Pyrinomonadaceae bacterium | reverse complement strand
CGAAGTCGTCGATGACCAGTGTGCCACCGTTTGACTTGACCTGAAAAGGGGCCTCGTAGAATTTCGCCGATGGGGACCACGTGAGGTCCGTATTATCGAGCGTTAATTCTCCGCCGACGATAATCAGCGGTCGTTCGATCTCGATCCAGCGCCGGTCATGTTCGATTACCGACGTTCTTTCGGGAACGGGCCGGTGGCAGTGTGCGTCGAACACGCGGATGATGTTGCCGTCGATTTCGACGGCGTAGGGAATCCAGATCGAGCCGAACAACGCCTGGTTCATGCGCTCGGAAACGGCAGTCTTTCCTGTTCCCGGAAGGCCGGTGAGAAACAGTGACGACCGTGAATTGATCACGCAGCCGAGTGTTTGCAGCAGCGAGTCCGGCAACACGAGATCTTTGAATGCATTGCGGACCGTGTCGATCGAGGCTGGCTTGGAAGGCACTGCCTGTAGCCGCATCATGAACGCATAGTCGTCGAGAGAAACAGGCGCTGGTCCAAGATAGCCGCTTTGCGAATTCAGCCGCGACACACGCTCCCAACCGTGATCGAGCATGGCGTAGCGAGTCGAGCCGACTGCGCTTTGCAGACGCATCTCGATCAGCTTTTCGCGATAGAGTTGGTAGAGCAGCTCTTCCGTGAGCACGCGCGGCAGGTGAAGCCTGTCGGCCACTGCCGTGGTGGTCGGGTCGGGAAGCATGGCGACGTGTTTCAGGGCCAGGTCGCAGAGAAACTGTTCGTGTATCCCTGAATCCGCCAACTCCTCCAGCATCGGTGGGCCCAAGCCTTCAATTTCCGATCGGCTCAGTATACTCAGGTTTCCCATAGAATTTGATCCTCTAAATTAAATAGGACATATAGGTCGTATAAGTCATATAGGACCTATTCTTCTTGGCACTCGCGGCGATCGAGCAGTGTTTGCTCCCGCCGCTAACATATAGGTCTTATAGGTCGTATAGGACCTATTCGACCTATTCGACCTATTCCTTCGTGCTTGCCGTTGAACGAGCGGCGATGAAAGCAGTGTTTGCTTCCGCCGCCAGCAAGTCCTGGCCGGTCCGCTTGTAAAGCACCACGAGCCGCAGCAGGATCTCTGCCGTCGGACGCAGTGCGCGAGCTGCTTCGAGATGCTTGATGGCTGCCTTGTCGTACGCCATCACCTGCGCCCTGTTCGCAACGTTCATGTGTCCTTCATACTCACCAACCGCACGAACAAAGCACTCGTAAGCTTCATCAAATTTTGCGCGTTGCGCCTGGATCAATCCGAGATTGTTCCAGTAGCGCTGCACTTCCGGCTTCAACTTCGTCGCGCGTTTCAAATACTTCGCCGCCTTGTCGTAGTCGCCGTTTTTGTAGTGCAGGTAACCGAGGTTGTTCACATACTCGGCGTTGTTCTCGTCGAGCTTCACCGCTGCTTCCAACGACTTGAACGCACGGTCACGCATTCCTTTCGACTCGTAAGCCACGCCAAGGAGACTGTGAGCTTCGTGCATCTTCGGATCGCTTGAAGCAGCAGTCGAAAGCGCCGCGATCGCGTCGTTGAAGTTGCCGCTGTTGAGCGACGCGCGTCCACGCTCGAGATTTTCCTGCGCCGTTGCCAGTGCGGGATTCACTGCTGGAGCATTGTCACCCGGCGTTGCAGGCGTCTGTGCCGTGCGCGCATCGACCACCTTCGACGCTCCAACAGACTCAAACTTCTCCACGTCTTTGCGCGACAGCCGCTGAAGCTTCTTGTCGTCTTTGTTCCCGACTCCGAACAGCTTTCCAATCGACTTGATCGGGAACTTCAAGACGCGCACGAAAGTGTTATCGCCTTTGCGTTTGCTCTCACCCGCGTCCTGCGAAGTCGTGTCGAGCATTGCAGCTTCGTCCGGCGTCATCAGTCTGCCCGCGACGTTCGGAAGCGGCAGCGCGCTGCCTACGAGCACGAACGTGAGCGACAAGACGATTAAAGTTCGTTTAAGCATTAGCATTAGCCTCCCTGGCTAGAATCCAAGTCCACCGCCCAGCATGTCGGAGATGTTGAGCAACGCCGGACCCAGAATGATGATGAACATCGTTGGGAAGAGCAGCGCTCCCAGTGGTAACAAGAGTTTGAAAGCCGCTTTCTGCGCGGCCTGTTCTGCGCGCTGGCGTCGCTTCGTGCGCAAGCTGTCCGAATAAACTCTGACCGCGCGCGCGATTGACGTACCAAACCGATCCGCCTGGATCAACATGCCGACGAGACTGTTGAGATCCTCGACTCCCGTCCGCTCGGCGAGATTTCGAAGCGCTTCACTGCGCTCGCGTCCGACGCGGATTTCGAGGTTTGCAAGTTCGAATTCCTTGCAGATGTCAGGATGCACTGTCTTCAGCTCGTCGCAAACTTTCAGCATCGCAGCGTTCAAGCCAAGACCCGCTTCCATCGTGATAACCATCAGGTCGAGTGCGTCGGCAAGCCCCCACGTGATGCGGAGTTTGCGCTTGGCGACCAGACGATTGAGGATGAACCGCGGCTTCAGAAAGCCCGTTGCAAATGCGCCGAGGCAGGGAAGAATCGCTTCAGTAATCGGCTGTGCGGTCATTGAATAACCCAACAGCACCCATGCCGGCAAGACGAGCATGAGGGTCAACTGTGTGGCGCGGTAAATCGCGGGCGCTGACGCCGATCGGAAGCCGGCCTGCATCAACTTCTTCTGCAGCTTCTTTGCGTCGCTGGCAGAAGGCGGAACGAGCCGGTTGATCGGCTCAGCCATGCGCGCGGCGAGCGATTCCATCGTGTTGGGTTCGATACTTTGAACGCCTACCGATCGCGGATCATCGAGTTGAGCCAGGCGCTGTGCAGTTGCACTTACCGGCCGAAACAGCAGCCAGTAAACGGCCATGACGATGAAGGCGATTGAAACGAAAGTTGATATCAGAATCAGTGTTATCATGACCTCAGATCCTTATCCTCATGATCTTCTGGACCATCAGTATGCCCAGTATTTGCATGATTGCTGCGATGGCGAGCAGCCAGTGTCCGCGCGGGTCGCGCCACATGACGTCCATGTAGCCCGGATTCATCACGGTCACGTAAATCGCAAGAAAGATTGGCAGCGCGCAGAGCAGCCATGCAGACCAGCGCGAGCTCAGCGTCATCGTCTTCAGGTCTTCCATGATGCGGAAGCGCTCGCGGATCGTGTGGGCCACCTTCTCGAGCAGTTCGGAAAGGTTACCGCCGGTTTCTCTTTGAATCATCACGGCGGTGACGCACATGCGCAGGTCGAGCAAAGGCACGCGTTCGACGAGGTTTTCGAGTGCGAGTTTCAACGACAAGCCGAGATTCTGTTCCTCATAAGTTTTGCGAAACTCGCCCGAGATCGGTTCAGGCATTTCCGTCGCAACCATCTGCAGCGCTTCGGTGAAAGCGTGACCGGCGGAAAGACCGCGGCTCATCAGGTCGAGCGCGTCAGGCAGCAGTTGCAAAAACTTGTTCAGACGTTTCCTGCGTTTCGCGAGGATGTGAAGTGTCGGCAACGCGGTAGCGAGAATGCCGAAGAAGAACATCAGCAGGTACGACGCGCTGATCATCGACACTGCGAGAAACGCGAGCACGCCGGCAGTGAGTGAGAACAGCACCAGCCGCATGACCGTGATTTCCGAAGCGGCCTGGTCGATGTACTTCTTGAACTGCGAAGTAACTCGCATGCCCAGCAGCACCTGGTTGACCCACGGGATCTCGCTGAGCAGCTCGCGGCGAACGAGTTGAACTTCCGCGTCCTGCGAGTTGACCGAAGCGCGGATCGCATCCGCGAGACGTTCCTTCAGGAGCGTGCGTTTGGCTTCTGTCTGTCGTGAGGTGATGAGATAAATCGCATACACCATGAACAGACACGCGAGAAAAACAAAGAAGGGAATTAACTGGACCATTCTCCTTACACCTCCTCAAAGAACGAACGCGGAAGCTGCATGCCGTAAATCTTTAGACGTTCTGCGAAGCGCGGTCGCACGCCGGTGGGTCGGAACCTTCCGAGCACCTTGCCGTTCTGGTCCACGCCCTTCCGATCAAAGATAAACACTTCCTGCATCGTGATCGTTTCGCCTTCCATGCCCGTGATTTCGGAGATGGAAGTGATGCGGCGAGTACCGTCTGTCAGGCGCGCGACCTGGATCACGAGGTTGATTGCCGACGCGATCTGCTGGCGCATGGCGCGATCGGAGAGCCTCATACCCGTCATCTGAATCATCGTTTCGAGACGGGCCAGCGCATCGCGAGGCGTGTTGGCGTGGACGGTCGTCAGTGAACCATCGTGACCGGTGTTCATCGCCTGCAACATGTCGATTGCTTCGCCGCCGCGGACCTCGCCGATCACTATGCGATCGGGACGCATACGCAGTGCGTTCTTCACAAGATCTCGTTGCGTTACTTCGCCCTTGCCCTCGATGTTGGGCGGGCGTGTTTCGAGACGTACGACGTGCGGCTGTTGCAGCTGCAATTCCGCTGAGTCTTCAATCGTGACGATGCGCTCGGCGGAAGGAATGTAAGCGGAAAGCGCGTTGAGCAGCGTGGTTTTACCGGCGCCGGTACCGCCTGAGATCAACACGTTCAGCTTCGCGTTTACGCACATCTCAAACATCGAAGCCATGTCGGGCGTGAGTGCCTGGTTTTCCAGCAGGCGATTCATCCGGAGCGGCTCTGCGCCGAAACGGCGAATCGAGAGCACTGGCCCATCGAGCGAAAGCGGCGGAATGATCGCGTTGACGCGCGAGCCGTCTTTCAAACGCGCGTCGACCATCGGCGACGACTCGTCGATGCGTCGTCCGACGGAAGAGACGATCCGCTCGATCACGCGCATCAGGTGTTCGTTGTCTTTAAACTCGATGCTGGTGCGTTCGAGTTTACCTCCACGCTCGATGTAGATGTTGTAAGGAGAGTTAACCAGAATGTCTGAGATGGACGTGTCGGCGAGCAGTTGCTCGAGTGGTCCGAGTCCGAAGAGCTCGTGACGGACCTCATGAATCAGACGCTCGCGTTCGACACTGGAGAGCGGCGTGTCTTCCTGGGCCAGCAGGTTGGAGGCCAGGCGCGCCACTTCTTCGTGGAGTTGATCCGGCTCGAGCTGTCCGAGCTTGGTCAGGTCCATCCGGTTGATCAACATCCGGTGGAGCCTCGACTTCATGTCCTGGAAGCCTTGTTGATTGCTGATGGCGTCCTCAGACAAGGCCCCCGTCATGCCGCTCTCTCTGACTAGTCTTTCACGTAATGCCATATAAATTTTCCCTGGTGAATGTTTGCGCTTCTCTCGTACGCGTTCAGTTTGAAAATCACGCCGCGGTGGCGTTCGGTAATCTCAGCCGTGGCGTACCGCCCAAGGCGTTCCCTAATTTCAGCCGTGGCTTAACGCCGAAGGCGTTCGCTAATTCCAGCCCAGGGTTCGAGCGAAGCGAGAACCCTGGGGACATGAGCAAATCAAATTTTCAACCCTGTAAGGGTTAACACCTCACAGGTCTTAACGCTTTCAGCGTTGGACGCTATCTGCATCTATCGATCCCAGGGTTGTCGCTGCGCTCCAACCCTGGGCTGAAATTAGCGAACGCCTTCGGCGTTGAAACTCGACTTGGCCAACGCCTTCGGCGTTGAAACTCGACCTGGCCAACGCCTTCGGCGTTGAAACTACTGTGCTCTCTCGAGGGCTGCGTTGAGCCCCAAATCCTGCATGCCGTTGCTGTTTGACTGCCGGCGGAAAAGGGAATTGAACGGCCGCTTGCCTGCGACTGGCGGCGTGTATTCCACCCCGTCCGCGAACAACTTGCCCGCCAGATTGAAAAGATCGGCGGTGACTATCGATCCGGGAGCCGATTCGATCAGCGGCTGGCCCAGGTTGATCGAGTTAACAGCCGCGCGGTAGTCGCTTTGAACGAAAGCAATCACGCGCTCGCCGAGGAAGTCTTCAACCTGCTTCTGGTCCAACTCGATATTCTTGCTCCAGCGATTCACCACGAGCCGGACTTTTCGCCGTGGATAACCAAGCCGATCGAATATCTCGAGCGCGCGTCGCGTGCTGCGAATCGCGTGTATCTCGAGTGTCAACACCACCAGGATCTGGTCCGCATGGTCCAACGCCGAGATCGTCACTGAATCGAAGTTGTGCGGTGTGTCGATGATTACGTTGTCATAGCGCTGGCGCAGCAGCTCCATGACTTCGTAGATGTGCTTGGCCTGAATGTCTTCGGCGCTCTCGGCTTTCGTCGGCGCTGCAAGCAGCGAGAGGTTCTTCGAGTGGGGAGTGATGTAACTTGCAAGTAGTGCGTCGTCCAGTCGATCGCGATTCTCTACCACGTCCGCGAGCGAGAACTTCGGCTTCAACCCGAGCAGTAATTCAATGTCGCCCGACTGCAGATTCAGGTCTACGAGCACGGTCGGGGTTTTCTGTGTCATCGCGAGATTCGTCGCGATCAGCGTCGTGCCGCAACCACCCTTGCTCGAGAATACCGCGATTGCGCGTCCTCTTTTCTTCGGTTCGTGGTCGGCGTGCTCGGTGGCAAACTCAGCGGTACGGTCGATAACCGTGGTCAGTTCATCTTCGTTAATAGGGAGACGAATGAAGTCGCGCGCGCCTGTTCGCATGCTGCGCAGGATCATGTCAGGCGACGACTCTCTCGAAGCACAGATCACTGCCGTATTCGGACACTCGCTGACGATACGCTGCACGAGTTTGAGCGCTGGTTCACCCATGTGGGTGAGATTGATTACTACAGCCGACGGCCGCAGGCGACAGGTTTCGGTAAAGATCTGCTCCGCGTCGTCACTCGTCATCAGCAGGCTCGTGCCTGCATGGCTGCTGAGTGCGCGGCTCAACTCTTTCGATTCACCTGCGTCTCTGCTGAGTACTAAAAATGTAAGAGTTCGTTTCATTGCTTAATTAATCCCTTTGGTTCCCTGTCTTAACTCGTATGCATTAAGGAATATTCGGCGGCTCGAACCCCGCACTTTCAGCGGGCAATGTCGTTGTGTAAGCCGATAGTGTTATCGCGCGACGAAGTAGGGGAATATTGAAGTTGAAGTTGTAATTGGTGATCCTCACAGTCGCGGTCCCGAGATTTGCGCCATAAGGGTTCGGACTGGCCGGATTTCCGTCGAGATCGGCGCCGTTGAATGCAACCTGAATCGTTGCCGCTGCGATTCCATTGATAAGCACAGGCTGTCCGGCCGGTGGATCACATGCAGGGTACGCGGAAATATTCGACTCGCCGTACATCACGACGTTTCTCACACACTTCGCGACGCGAAAGTTGCCGTCCTGGGCGACCTCCGCCTGGTGAATAACTGCGTAACGAGCACCACGACGTGCAGCGTCAGTCAATGCGTTGTGCGTGTAAAGAAGACGGCCGAATTCGATCACGCCGAAGATCAGCATGAAAAAGAATGTGGCCACGACGGCAAACTCTGCCATCGAGGTACCGCGTTCGTTTTTTCGGAAGTCTTTCATTCGCATAATTCTCTGCCTCTCAACCCTGGCCCATCTATGTTTCCCAACCCACTACTCGAGCATGTAATACATCGTCGTGCTTGGTGCGATGGCAGGCGTAAACGTGAAGCCCGTGTTGAGCAACGCTCCGATGTTGAAGATCGGCTGGTAATTCAAAGGCGCGCCACAACCACCGCCGCCCGCTCTCGGAATGCTTATAGTTACGGTTTCGATTTTTCCTACACCTGTCGACGTGATGCAGACGTTCGCTGCGGAGAGACCCGGAACGAGTGCGTCGTTACCTGTACACGTCAGCTTCCCGCAAACAACCAGGTTCGTCGCTTCGTCCTGGCTCGTTGGAAACGGATGGTTCGAAAGATAGCGAGCTGCGGTGCGCGTTGATTTCGCGATTGTCGTGTACTTCTGAAAGAAGCGACCGAATTCAGCGACTGCTGCCACCAGCAGGACTAGAAACGGGACCAGGATCGCGAGCTCGGCAAGAGCAGCGCCCTTCTCGTGCCGTATGAAGCGCCGCAGTTTTCGATAGATCATTGTCTTCATTCTCTATCTCCTTACCGATACAGCACCGGCGTCACGATGTTGGTGATGTTGTTGTCGTTCGGATCGAAGCCGATGACTCCGGTGATGTCGTCGCCGATGTACTCGACTTGAATATCACCGCCTGTACCGTCGCTCACTTGCGAGCGCATGAAGAACCCGGCCAGGCTGCTCAACCTCACGGTTTGGTTACCACTCTCATCGGTAAACTCTGTAATCGGAATGATCGGGATGATCAGCACGCGCCGGTTAGCCACGCCTGTATGTCCGTTTGCGGGCGAACGCGGTGGAATCACCGGACTACTCAAGCCCTGATACTGTTCCCACGTGATTCCATCCCAGAACTGATTGTTTCCATTGCCATGGGATGAGCCCTGCTCGATGTTTGTATCGGGCGGCATGTTCGGGCCGTAGTTCAGTCCGTTACCATACACGTCGAAACGAACATTCAGACCGGCTCTTACGGCGCCCGCGAGCTCGCCGGTTTGAGTTTCAATCTCGTCGCCGGGGCTCACTGCATCGCACTGGCAGTTGGTGCCGTAAAGTGCGAGGGCTTGTTTGACTGCGTTCGCGCCTTCACCTGCGCATCGAAGGATCTGGAAATTACCGGGCGACGGCCCCTGTCCGTTTTGTGGTCCGGAGCGGATGTTGTAGGTGCAGGTTTTGCAAAACTCTCGCTTGGGGTCGCACGTGCCGTTGCCGTCGGGGTCGTCTGGACCACCGGTAACTTCGACCGCGATTGGATCGTGTGGATTAGCACCGCCGCAATTTCCCCAGTACTTCGTTTCCGTGCAAACGCCGTTTTCATCGAGTGGACAAAGATTGCAATCTTCTGTGTTTGGCGGGCACGTGACCGCCGACAGCGGCGCCGGGCAAACGCTCAGGTTGCCGGGAACGGAAAGACCTGCCGTCGCCTTCGCATTCAACGCTTTCGAGAAACCCAGAATCGGAATCGCAAAAAAGGTATTGATAGGAACGCTGGGCGTGGTTACGCGAATGAAACGAGCCTCGGCTTTTTCAGTCGTGCTCATCGCGGATTCGATTTTGTAGGTCCCGTCCAGGTTCTTCGAAAACTCCACCAGGTTTCGCTGATCGGTGGTGTTCATCACGTCTGCGTAATTGCGATTGTTGAAGTTGTACTTGTTCAGGTTCATCACCTGAATCGCACGATCGACGGAGGTCGTAATCTTTTCGGGAACGGAAAGCTTGAGTGCTGAAGCGCCGGCGAGCGCGGCAGCGTCGGCGGTGTTTTGCAGTTCAGTCTTGGCGAGGTAGAGATGGCTGAGGTCTACGCCGAGACCGACTGCGAGGAACAGGAAGAAAGCGGAAAGAACAGTGTACGCGAGAACATTCCCGCGTTCGTTCTTTCTGTCGGAGGCTCTCTTAATGTTTACTGGTCCCATGAACCTACTCCTTGAAAACTTTTTACCCACAGATCTGTCGATGAAGTATCTCTTCACTTAGCAATCGTGGGTGGTAATCAAGATCACCTGATTACCACCCTTAAAGAAACTCACGAAGGTCGCTTCAAAAGGCGATTCGGGCCTATGGCGTGAGCTTCGCGGCGCCGGTCGGGGCCGTGGTTTCTTTCTTCTCTCCAGCCTTCGGTGCTGCGGCCGGTGTTTCGGTCTTCTTCGGTGCTTCGCCATTGGCTGCCGGAACCGCAGTGCCGGTTCCAGTCGAGAAGCCACTCGCGCCCGAGATGCCTTCACCCTTCGGCTCGATGCCGAGCGGCGAACCATTCTTCAGACCATCGATACCGCGCATGCTCGGCAGGTCGTCGCGAGGCACTGGTTTCACCAGGTCAGCAGTGACGATGAACACCAACTCGGTTTCCTGTTTCTGGAATTGCGTCGACTTGAACAAGTTGCCAAGGATCGGAACGTCGCCGAGCACCGGGACTTTCGAGAGCGATCGGGTTTCACTGTTGTCGAGCAGTCCTGCGAGCGCAAAGCTCTGACCGTCGCGCAACTCGACTCCGGTACGAGCACGGCGAGTGCGAAGTGCCGGAATCACGAAACCTTCAAACCTCACACCGTTCGCGAAGTCGATCGTGGAGACTTCAGGTTCGAGCTCGAGCCGGATGTGATCTTCGTCGATGATGGTTGGTTTAAAGTTCAAACGGACGCCGTATTCCTTAAACTGAATCGTCACTGCGCCCGCAGCGCCGCCGCCCTGGATGATGGGAATTGGAAATTCGCCACCAGCGAGGAAGCTCGCAACCTGGCCGTCCATCGCGATCAGGTTTGGTTCCGCGAGTGCACGGAGCGCGCCGTTGGTTTGCATGGCGCGAATCATATTGAAGGTGTTGCCGCCCATCAGGAACACATTCATCGCGCTGAAAGTGTTTTTGATAACACCCTCTGCTACTTCCCCGACGTTGGCTGGGCCGCCACCGCTGATGAAGCCGCCCGTGTTTGGCGCACCCTGATACGAGAACGACGAACCGAGTTCGCGCAACTTGTTGCGGCTGACTTCCGCGACGCGAATAGAAAGCTGAACCTGCGTTGCGTTCTTCACGGGAGAAGCAAGCATGTTGACGGTCTTGAAGCCGGCGGCCTGGACCACGCTGTCAGCCTGGGCAGCATTCTGCGGGTCGGTCACGGTGCCGGAGAGCACCACTGAACCATTGGCCTGGCTCAAGCGGATGTCGTCACGTGGGAACAGCGCGCGGATCTGCGAATCGATGAGCGAGAGGTTGGCACGCACAAACACATCGAAGACGATGAATTTGCTGTCGGCTTTCTCCCACGCAATGAAGTTGACCTGACCAAACGCTTTTCCGTTTACGAGCACCTGGTCGGGACGGACCATGACGGCTTCCGCGATCTCGGGATTCGAGATCGAGAAACGTCCGATCGGGCGATCGAAGTTGATCACGCGCGATTGGCCCACCAGCACGTTGATTGGAATCGCTTCCTTGACTGTGCTGTTGAACGACGCGTCGTAAGTGGTTTCCTGGGCAGAGACGTTAATTACACCAAGCCCGAGGGTCATGACTGCTGTCAGCAGCAGCGAAATCACATAAGTTCTTCTGGGGTATAGAGCCAACATTGTTTCAATTCTCCTTGATTGCGAAATCGGAGTTGATGCCCTGCGCTGGTCGGTCATCGTCTCTTACGGGAAATCAACAGTCTCTTTCTTTGCGCCTTTGATCACTTCGACACTGGGCTTCGGCGGCGGCGGAGGCGCCTGTGCGGTGCTCTTCGGAGCGGTTTCTCTCACCACCGGGCGTGGAGCAACCGGCCTGCGATAGGTCGAAGACGGCGCCGGCTTTGGTGCTGCGTTGGTGCCCGGCTCGGGATGGATCACGGCACGCTCGCCTGTCAAAAGGCTTCTCTTGTTGGCGCCGGCTGTTTGTTCGTCAGCCTGGTCCACCGAGTTGCGCATCACGAGCTGCAGCTTGCCTTCGGTCGAAGCGAGGGCGAGTTTCTCAGCCTGCTCGGGCGTGACCTGAAGGGTGACCGCCTTGATCGCTCGTTCGGTTTCGCGCGCATTCTGTGGCTTGTCGATGTTTTGACCATTGGCAAGCACCTTGATGTTTTGCAGCACGATCTTCGAGATCATTTCTTCGCTGCCACTGCCCTTGGGCGGTTGGATAACGACCACGATGTCGACGAGAGCGCCCGGCATGATGAAACCGGATACGCCAACAACGTCGTTAACAGCGACGGTCATCGCGCGATAGCCTTCGGGAATGATGGACGACAAACCACCCGCTGCTCCCACCGGCGCGAGCTTGATCTCCGTCACGGGATCGCGAGGTGAAATGCTGGTCACCACCACGCGGCCGACAATCTTGTCGTCGATGGTGGAAATTGCTCCTTCCGGCGTTACATCGGCTGGAAACTGAGCAACGGTAAGCTGTTCGGCGATGATCCTCGAGCCTACCGGGATATCGACCTTGGCCACCACCACGTCGTTGAAGTTGCTCTGAAAGGTTTGCGCACTTAGCAGGTACTGTTTGACGCTAACCGCGGCGATCAAGCCAAAAGTTATCGCCGCCAGTAGAGCAATGATTAAACGCTTATTCCGCATGATGATTTATCTCCATTTCTGAAGGAACGTCGCGTTAGCGATCGATCCCAGAGCTACATCCGAAAAAAATTAGAACTACCTCTGAAAGACAGCCACCGCGATCAGGCTTCCGAGCATGATCGCGACGCCATAAGGAATTGTGTGCCTGCGATCGGGCGACATCGCAAAGCGAGGCATCTCCCAACCGGGGAGAATGCCCACGAAGATTCTCAAAACGCCGTGAAGGGTCGTTAACACCGTGCCTGCTCTCAACATCGTGTAAATGGCAAGCACTGCGCCCAGCATCACCACCGCGACAAATGCGAGTGGGACGAGGCTGACTCCGATTACGGCTCCGACCGCGCCAAAAAGTTTTACGTCTCCCGCACCGAGTGCTCCGAAGATGTGCATCAGGAGCATCGGGAAGAACGCGAGTGCAAAACCCTGGATGCTTGAGAGCGTTCCCTGAAAACCACCAAAACCTGTGTTAATAGAGATGCCGGCGATCAAAGTTGCCAGAACAAGAACATTTGGAATTCGCCTGTACCGCACGTCGTAATAAATGACGAAGATGGCGAGGGGGGCGAGCAATATCAGTTTCATAGTCTCCTCGGTCCGATTAACTTAACTGCTGTCTATTTCTGTACTTCGTTAGCCACTGTATTCATCTTTACGTTGACAGCCTGACCCAGGACCCTGTAGACCACGAGAGCTATCGCTACCAGGATGGCTACGCCGACTGCGTACTCTGCTAACTCAGCCCCCTGTTCGTCTTGAAGAAATTTCTTTACTTGTTTCACCTGGCAACTCCGTGAATAGAATTCATTAATGATGTGCGAGCCCGCTCGCGTTCCGTTAGCGCCGGTTAAGGCGTAAACGTCGTGGTTTCCAGCACCTTGGCGCCGGTGCCACTGTTCTGATCGTTGATGGCGTTACCTAAGGTCTTGTAAACAACTAAGGCAATAGCGACGAGCAGTGCGACGGCAACTGCATACTCCGCAAGTTCGGCACCCTGTTCGTCAGTAAGAAATCTGTTTATCGAGTTCATCACCATTTATCCTTCGGGGGAACAAGTTTGATAAAGAGGTGGGAGCTTCTTTGGAGCGAAGCTCCCTTTGCCTCGTGAGAAGACCAAGCCTTACGGGAAGGTCGGATTTTGCATTTTCGAACCAGTGGTTGAGTTCGCCTGGTTGATCGAATTGCCCAGCGTCTTGTAGACGACGAGGCCGATAGCAACGAGGAGGGCCACTGCGACGGCATATTCGGCCAACTCGGCGCCGGTCTCGTCCATCAAAAAGCTCTTCAACATATCTTTCATTCTCCTTGGTAAGATTTAGGGTTGTAGTTCGGTTGACCCGGTGTTTTAAGTGCGTGTGTACTCTCACTCCGAGACAACGGTCAGTCCTGGAGTGCAGGCGTCATCCCAGGAGCCCTGAGCTGATCGCGTTCCTGCCAATCACGGCAACACTTCGAGACTGTGCCGCCCCTTTCGCAACGACTGTGCCGCGACACGGATCTAACGTTTTCGGCCTAGAAGACTATGGTTTCGCTGTTTGAGGTGCGTTGGTGAGCATGGTCCAACTGCTCGCTGGCGAGCACTTGCCGTAAAACTGCGCAGACGATCGCTGCCGCACAAGGACACAAATACTCTTTTTCTGCCCACTTATCCCTTGTGCTTTTGCGCGTTTTCGTGGCCCGTGTGTTGCTCTACTGTTGCGAGCCTTTGCGCAATTGTTTTGAAAGCCTTTAGCCTGCGAAGCAGGCGATCAGCGTAACTCCTCGGGCGTGAGCCCCAGGTCCAGGTAGCGTTTTGATTATGAGCCCGCTTTTGCGGGCGAAAGTCTGAACGCGCTGTCGCCCGTTTCACGGGCTTGAATGCTGAATAATTCCATCCCTGGGGCTTACGCCCCAGGCTTTATGCTGACGCCTGCTTCGCAGGCTGCAACGACGTAACTCGATCTTGCAACGCCTAAATTCGATCTATGGTCGCTAGTTCAGTAGCCATTAACGCCAGGCAAATGGGCTGGCTGCGCGGGTTTCCGTTTGACGCCGTCTATATTTTTGGAATTCTCGGCGCGGCCCTCGTCTCCGGCTGGTTTGTAATCGCGAACCCAAATCTCTTCTCGGCAGTCTTCGTCGTCAACGGCTGGCTGCTCGGGTATCACCACGTCGTTTCGACTTACACGCGGCTCACGTTCGATCGCGATAGTTTCAGTGAGCACAGGTTTCTCGTGCTGTGGCTGCCTTTGATCGTGCTCGCGGGCGTGGTTGCGTTGTGGGCCGTCTTCGGCTCGTGGGTTTTGACGACCACTTATTTGTACTGGCAGTGGTGGCACTACACGCGCCAGAGTTACGGCGTGTCGCGGATTTACAGTCGCAAAGCTTCTCTCCCCATCAACAACACGTTGACCAACCTGACGGTCTATGCGGTTCCCATCTGGGGAATTCTTTACCGGTCTTACCAGGCTCCGGACAAGTACCTGTTCACGGAAGTGAGAGTGCTTCCCGTTCCGTTCTGGCTCGTGGCAGCGGCCGGCAGTTTTGCTTTCGTCGTTACGGCGTGCTGGATCTGGGAACAGTTGAAGGCATTTAGCGAAGGCCGGCTCGCCGTCGCACACACGCTTTACATGTGTTCGCACCTCGTCGTGTTTGGCGCGGGCTATCTTCTGATCAGCGACATCAATCACGGCTGGCTGGTGCTGAACATCTGGCACAACTGCCAGTACATCCTCACGGTCTGGATGTTCAATAACAACAGGTTCAAGAACCAGATCGACACGCGTCACAGGTTCCTGTCGCACATCAGCCAGAGCAAAAACGTGCTCTCGTACTTTGCTGTGTGTCTTGTGATATCGACCATTTTTTACAGCGCCCTCGCGACGTTTCTGGCGTGGGCGTCGCCGCTCGTGGCGGTGGTAACGACGCTGCCGTTGTTTGCAGTCGTGTACCAGGCGATCAACTTCCATCATTACGTGGTCGACGCGGTGATCTGGAAAGTCAGAAAGAAGAGCCTGCGGCAAAACCTCGGAATCGCGAACTGAGTTCTATGTAGATCGACTTCACAGATCGGCGTTATCCGTGGTTAGTGCGCCTTCGACGATCGGATGAGTAGCACTGCTTTAAATCTCGTCAACTCGGATCTGCGTCTTGTCGAAAGCGCGGCGCGGTTCCGGCTTGGCTATCGTCCGGCGCTCGACGGACTCCGAGGCATAGCGATCCTCTGTGTCTTAGCCTTTCATACACACCACCTCTTTAAATGGTCTTTCCTGAACGGTGGGAATGGAGGCGTTGATATTTTCTTCGTATTGAGTGGTTTTTTGATCACCACGATTTTGGTTGCGGAGTGGGGTGAAACCGGCGCGATAAGCTTGAAGGCTTTCTACTGGCGGCGCGCGTTGAGGCTGGTACCCGCGTTCATTTTGCTGCTTGTCGCTTTGTACTTCCTGTCGAATCTGCTTCTTTCGCCCGTTGAAGCAAACGACACGAGGCGAGCGATGCCGGTGGCGTTTGTTTACGCTTCCGATCTTGCACTGGCGTTCTTCCACATCCGCTTAGGCGCTCTTCAGCACACGTGGTCGCTCGCAATTGAAGAACACTTCTATCTGATCTGGCCATTGTTGCTGGTCGCAGGTTTGAAGCTGGGTATTGGCCGGAAACGACTGGTTATGATCACGCTGCTCCTGGCTCTCGCCTCGGCTTTGCATCGCGCGGTCTTGCATCAGCTTGGCGCGCCGCCGGTCAGAACCTACTACGGTTTCGACACGAGAGCGGACGGGTTGCTGATCGGATGTGCGATGGGCATGTGCGTGAGCTGGGGAATGGTGCGGCTCAGCAGTTTCAAGCCGTTGCTGGCGCCGTCGTTGATACTTATCGCGGTCTGCATGTTTGCAACTGATTACGCGAGTCCGTTCATGCACCTCGGTGGGTTTACGTTGCTCGCGAGCGCGACGGCAGTGCTTATCGTCAACGTCGTGTTGTCGCCGTCGAGTTATTCGCGCACCCTGCTGGAGTACGGACCTCTGGTTTGGATCGGGCGCATCTCGTATGGCCTTTATCTATGGCATTACATCATATTCAAGGCCACGAGTTTTGTGCCGGTGAGTTGGCCGTTGAAGCTGTCTTTGGCCGTGGCAGCTACCTTCGCGGTCACGTCTTTGTCCTTTTATTTAATAGAGCAGCCGATCCGCGGATTTAACAAAAGGATTTACGCTGATCGGCGGATCGCCTAAACTTTGGTCCAGCGAGGTCTTGAATGAAACAGTGCCCGCAATGTAAAGAGCAGTTCTCGGATGAGCAGAACTTTTGCGACTCTGACGGAACTCCACTGCTCGACGACACTGCCATGCTGCGCGCGGCGCTCAGCGCCCACCTGCCGGACGCCGAGGTTCTGCCACAGCCGCAAGCGTACGATCCGGCAGCACGTAGCCTGTGGCCCATGGTTACTATCGGTGTTCTCATCGGCGTGATTCTTTGCCTCGGCGCGTATGTCGTGATGCTCACGATGTCGAGTAAGGAAGCGGCAAACAACCAGAGGCCTGAGACCGCGAAGTTGAGCACCTCCACTCGCTCTACACAGCCGGCCCCGATTAGACCGGAAGCATTGCCGGCAGCAACAGTCGAAGAACCTGCTGAAGAAGCCGCGGAAGAATCACCTTCACCGACGCCCGCTGAAGTCGCACAAGTTCCGACACAGGAAGCCTCGGCGTCGTTGAACCATGGTCCTATTTCCACCAACCGCCAGGATGGCGAGAAGCGTGGTCGTATGATCATCAAGTTGAAAAGTGGTGTGCAGGTTGAAGCCGATGCGGCATGGGAAGATCAACTGGGAATCTGGTATCGGCAAGGCGGGCTCGTCTCGCACGTCGAGCGCGATCGCATCGAGTCGATAGGCGAACCGCCGCGGCCAAAATCGTCTCCCACAGACGAAAAACCCTGAACGACGGAGGGTGATTTATGAATTCCATCGAAGAAGGATTTCTGAGCCGGAGGACAATCAGCATCCTCCTGTTTATTTTCTTCGTAGCGCTGGGCGTGGTGTTACTCTCCTCTGAGCGAGGCGTTTCCGGCGCCATGGAAAGAATTGGATCTTTTATCGCTGACCTGTTTGGCTATTGATTGATTAGTGACGACTACACACGCCGAGCTTCATCATCAATACGCACCTCTCGCTGACTGGGAGTTTAAATAGCAGTGCAAACTAAACTGCCGTTTCAGCCTGACGGACCACGCCCCTTTTCAACTACCCATGAACAAAACACTGCAAACGATTTTTGGAGTGTACGTCTTTGCCTATGCCTTCTTTTTTGCGGCGAGGCCGCTGAGTGACGGCGACTTCTGGTGGCACCTTAAAGCCGGCGAGTACATCCTCAACGCTCGCTCAGTTCCTAAAACAGACTTCTTTTCTTTCACGAATTACGGGCGCGCATGGGTGGCGCACGAATGGCTCTCGGAAGCAATTTTTTATGCCCTCTACTCGAAGCTTGGATTCAACGTTTTGATCGTCGTCTTTGCAGTCCTCACTGCGTTGGCCTTTTGGATTGCATTTAAGCGCTCACATAGTCACCCGTTGATTGGCGGATCTGCGACCTTACTCGCTGTTTGGACCGTGTTGCCGACGATCGGAGTGAGGCCGCGTGTTTTTACGTTATTGCTGAGCAGCGTGTACCTTGCAGTACTCCTGCGTTATGCGCGACGTGGTGAGGGTCGCTACCTCTGGTGGCTTGTGCCTTTGATGGCGCTCTGGGTGAACCTGCACGGCGGTTTTTTGATGGGTTTGGTCCTCATCGGGCTCACGATGATCGGTATACCACTGGACGCATGGGCCAAGGGGGAAAAACTGAAGTCAACGTGGCCGCGACTCAAAACTTTGAGCATGGTTTTAGTGGCATGCATGCTGGCGGTGCTTTTGAATCCGCACGGAATCTCGATCTACAAGTTTCCATTCGAGATTTTTCTATCTCCGATCCAGCAGCAGACAGTGAATGATTGGCTGTCGCCGAATTTTCATCAGTCGGAAGCGGTGCCGCTGATACTGCTAATCTTCCTGACGATCGCCGCTCTTGCGCTTTCTCCGAAACGGCCCAGGTTGAGTGATTTAGTATTCTTCCTCGCCACTTTGTATATGACGCTCAAGTCGCAACGTCACATGGCTATCCTCGCTTTAGTGGCCGCGCCGATGATGGCTGATTACCTGCAAAACTGGGTGACGTCAATATTCGGTGGCAGGATGTTCTCGACCGCAGACTCGACAAGTTCAAGCCTGGGCCGTAAGACAGCATTTTATGTAGTGTTGTTTCTGCTACCTCTTTTTGCATTTGCGTGGAAACTGAACGCGACAGTTTTTTCGGCGCCAAGTCAGGTTGCCATCGATGCTCCGGTAAAGGCTGTTGAGTACCTGCAGCAAAATCAAATCATTGGAAACACCCTGACAGATCCAAACATCTGGGGCGGATATCTTATTTGGAAGATGCCTGAAAATCCCGTGTACATCGACGGCCGCATCGACATGTACGGAGATGATTTCGTCAAGGAATATCTGAACATTATCTTTGGCTACATTGACTGGCGCGAGCCATTTGATCGATACGGTGTCAAGGTAGTCATTGTGGGTCCCAAGTCAGCGCTGGGCACCTCACTTAAAAGCTCAAATGATTGGCAAGAGGTTTATCGAGATGAGATGGCCGTTGTTTTTACCAAACGTTGATGGCCCGATCTAAAAAGATCTAGAGAATGATTAATCGTAACGAAGCTAATGAACGCGCACCGGTGCTGCTGTGGGCCGCTTTGCGAGTGCTTACCTTCATTACGATGATCCTCGCATACGTGTATGAAACAGGAGGCTGGGCCGACAAATCACTGAAGATACTGCTGACGGAGCCGTGGTTCAGTTACGACACATATTATTACTTCCGAATCGTAGCCGCCGGATATCAGGTCGGAGAACTCACATCTATTTACCATCCGCTCTATCCGTGGCTTTCTACACTCGTGGCGGCGGTCGTGCAAAGCCCGATTGCCGGTCTTGTGATCGTGTCGTCACTCGCAGGATTGGGTTTGACGATAGTGTTCTACCGGTTCGCACGATTAGACGTTGATCACACTTCAGCGTGGACCGCCACGGCGTTGTTGTTGTGCTGGCCGGCCTCGGTCGCGATATTCCTGCCTTACACCGAAGCCCTGTTTTTGTTCCTGACAGTCAGTTGTCTTTTAGCTGCGCGTAAACGGCAATTCCTGTTGGCTGGATCTCTGGGCGCGCTCGCCGCGCTTACGCGGCAGCAAGGTGTGTTGATAGCTTTGCCGTTGTTGTGGGAACTGTGGGAAGCATCCGAGCACAAGTTGCAAAGATTTCTTTTAAACTGGAGAACCTGGGTGGTTGGGGCACTTCCGCCGGCTGGCTTCGCCTTTTGGATTCTTTACCGGGCGATCGCGATTAGTGATGTCAACCCTAACTTTTCAAGCCCGCAGAGATTTATCTATTCGGTCCTGGTATCGCCGCACGCTTTTCGTATTTCAAGCGAGCTCGAATTCTTGCCGCCGTGGGTTGCCGTGTGGCGCGCATTCAGTGCCTACTCGAGTGGCCGTATACATTGGAGCGCATATGGCGACGCTTTTCTTGCCGCTGTATTCCTTTCGATGCTCGTTCTGGGTTGGCGATATCTAAGGACCAGTTACAAGCTCTACTGTCTCGCAGTGGTGCTGATTGCCATCAGTTTTCACACGGGAGTTTCAGCTAATCCGTACCACGCGCTACCTCGCCATTTAACGCTGGCGTTCCCAGTTTTCCTTGGGATGGCCCAGGCTTATCGTTTCACACGGCTCTGGTTCATCTTGGGGGTTCTGCTTCTTTGCCAGATGCTTGTTCTTTGTTGTTACGTCTGGCAAACGTGGGTGCCTTAATCAACGGTTCATGAGGAACAGACCGTTAGCCATCGCGTTTATTGCGTTGCAGATCGTCTTGTATGCTGCGGCGTGGCGAACGGTGTTACCGAAGGAGAGCGACTTTCCGGCCTTTTACTCCGCCGCGCGAATCTGGGAAGAAGGTCGTAATCCGTACGATCTCGAAGCTCAGTGCAGTAAGCAGGTTCCGATCAGGGGCGAGCCGTGCCTGCCGTTCGCGCATCCACCGGTTTTGTTGCCGTTGATTGCGCTGATAAGTACGGATGATTTCGTGGCGTCTTACTATCGCTGGACCATCGTTCTTTTGATCGTGGCTTTGATCTGTGTTCTCCCGTTTTACCGGATCGCGGGCGATTGGAAGATGGCGGTACAGTCTATACTTTTTCTGCCGCTCGTGATCTCGATCGCACTGGGCCAGGATACGGTGTTTATTCTGCTTGGCGTGTTGTTGTGGCTCTGGTTGCTGCTTGAAGGCAGGGATTTCTGGGCCGGTCTTGCGCTCTCACTGGCGGTTGTAAAGCCACAGATTGCAGTGCTGCTCGGAATTCCGCTTTTGTTTGCGCGGCCGAAAGCGTTCGCCGGGTTCTTTGCCGGCGGCTTGGCGCTAACGCTTTATAGTTTTGCGCTTGTGGGTGCAGAGGGTTTTAGAGGCCTGCTGAACATCGTGCGAGTGATGTCGCAAGGTCAGGGCTTTGGCGTGAATCCGCAGCACATGATCAGCGTCACCGGTTTGCTGGTGCGTGCGGGATTAAGTGCGAGCTGGTCATGGATATTTCTTGTTCTCGCTCTCATCACGATAAGCGTGCTCTGGCTAAAGTTCGGCATCACGCGACAAACAGTCTCAGTCGCAATAGTCCTCGCACTATTCTGTGCACCACATCTACACCTGCACGATCTCTCATTACTGTCTGCACCGATCCTCTTCCTTCACCCGCTCGCGCCCGTGGCCGCTTCAGCCTTCGTCGCCGCAGCCTACGCCTTTGGCCTGCATCAGTTCGCCGCCTTCATCCTCTTCGCATCCGTGTTAATCCGCGTTCCTTATTTGCGGCGAAACACGTAAGCGCGATTCATTCAGCACGTAAAGCATAATGGTTGGACCTCTCCACTATGGATTGTCGTGGTCGGTGTGTACTTGTTCGAAGTCAATAATGCCGTCACTCAGTGCTTCCTGCATCAGTTCTAACGTCGTCTTCAATTGAGCTAAATCCTCGCTTTCAGGGGAAACCGGATCCGTACTCAGAGTAAAGATGTTTCCGTTTTCGTCATAATAGGCTTCGTGTATTGCCAGGTAGCCACGTTTCTTCACAACTCGATAATTCCAAGTGCCCTGAGGCACCTTGAAACCTTGATCAGAACCGTCGTTGGAACTCACAATCTTGCAAGCCTTTCCCGTGTCATCTATTTGAGACGAAACACGTAATATTGATTCTTATCCGCGTACACTGTCTCCAGATATTTCTGCTGGTATAGCGTGAAGGTGGACCAGTTTCTGAGTAGCTGATGCTCAACGCCATCGGTTGCGATCAGATCCCATCCACCCGTGCCTTTCGTTCCCATAGTCGCCACGAAGGTAAAGATTCCCGGGGAATACAGTATGTGAGTGAATCCCTGGCGTTTCAGATCCTTGTGTACTTGTTCGACTGAGTCGTTACTGACCAGCAGTCGTCGCCACTTCGTTGAGAACCAGCTTTCGTCGGATGTGTATGGCCGCTCGATTCCATAGCTCAGTTGCGCTCCCATCAACATCACGCGTGCGTTAGGCGGCAGGTTGCGGTTGATAAAATCTATCGGTTTGTAATAAGTCAGCGCAAACTCGACGTCGCGGCGGGAGACCCTCCCGGTAACAAACCCGAGCGAGTTGAAATAGCGCATGGAAAGCACGCCGGCGGAGACGATCACGCCTAAGGCGACGGCGAGCAGGAAAAGCGGCAATTTGCGGAGTAAGTGATAGCGTTCAGAGAGGTTAGTGATGACGTAGGCAGCTACGATTGTTAACGGCGGATAAGCCGGCAGTAGGTATCTTCCGATCCACGAAGTCCACGTGATCGCGAACACAAAAGCAGTCGCCAACACCAGCAGCACCAGCACCGGTCGCGGTTTTCTCAGAAAGATTAAAAAGGGAATTGTGAGAAATAAATAATTTGGGTACTGGTGAGGCTCAGCCATCAGGAAAATGTTGGGTTTGAGAAACAGGTCCCACCACAGGAAGGCGTTTCGCTCGATTCGAGCGTTGGCCGCCTCCGCGATTTTCTTTTCCTGTTCCTGGACCACGCTGGGGATCTCGGCAAGTGCGGTTTGAAAGTGGGCTTCGAGCTTGCGCTCGTCCTCAGCGTTGAAGTAGCGCAATCCGGACGCGCTGAATTGGGCCACTTCGCCGGTGATGAGCGGGTAGAGCGGGTTGTCAAACCAGACGTAATTCTTGATGTACCACGGTGAAGCGATCGCCGCCGCAATCACGGCGTACGCGATTCCACGGCTCAGCATGGTCGTCAGGCGTTGTCGTTTTCGGATCAACGCTTCGAAGAGATACAGCGCGCCAATCAAAACGAGCCATATCCCCGCTGAGTGTTTGATCCCGAGACTAAAACCTGCCAGCAGTGCCGACATCCACAACCATCCTGCACGTTCGGTTTCGAAATAGTTGATCATCGCGTAGGTCGCGAGGAAGAGAACGCCTGCGAGCGAGACGTCGATGCGCGTGCTGACCGCTACCTCGACAACCATTCCGGCGGCAAAGAAAGCGAACATCGCCACCACACCCACGCGACGCGTCAGGTAGCGAGTGCAAAACCCATAGAGCGCCAGGGCAGTGCCGGCCGCAAGAAACAGGCTGAACAATCGCGCGGCGATGTCTGAGTCGGCCATCACGCAAAGCGCGTACATCATATGGACCAGAAACGGCAGGTTACCGAGTGCATTGTCGAACATCGGATAGACCCGGCCTTGCTCGACGAACGATTTCGTGACCGGCAGGTGATAGATCACTTCATCGGCGGTATTAGGCGGCGTCGCCGCACGAAGGAGCAGGAAGATGAGGAAACTCGCGTAGAGCAACCCTACAATTCTGGCCTCGCGAGTGAGTGTCGCACGGCGAAGGCCTTCAAGGATGATCCGGTATAGTTTGGAGAATCGCCGGCGGGATATACCGGCTAAAACTACGAGCAAAGCCGCTACCGGTAAGGGCCGCAGCTGGCCCAACAGACCAAGAATAAGGATCGCCGATCCGACAGCTCCCATACCTAAGAAAAGCGAGAACGCAATCTCTTCCGCGGTACCAGCGAAATTCACCTTCAGCTTTTCGCCAAGTAGATTTCCGGCGCATAGAAGGATTGTCAGCAGACCGAGCGCGAGAGTCAGATCAAAAATGCGATCAAGGACGGCAAGCACTCCCCGCGTATCTTTAGAAAACGCTCCGAGATAAAAGTGAGCAACGATTCCCGCCAACCCGAGGCCAATGACAGCCGTTAATAGAAAGATTCGGGCTTTGCTCAGGGAGTGAGACATGTCGGCCTAAGGGGCACGGTATATTTCGAAGTTCGAAACCGTTTTTAAGAGAGTGTAAGTTGATCGGACGTGGGCGATCATAGCATTTGAATAAGAGGTGTTGTTTCTATCCTGCGGGTCAATCACGATTATTCGCGGTGGCTCAGAGGTAAGGACCTTCATCACGCCTGCGGCCTCCTCTTCATTCCGAACACCGACAGCTGAATTCCAAAATCGAAAAGGATTGCGCCGTTCCGCCAGAAAATAAAACTCGGGATTGTTCGGCAACACAAAGATCGTATCCGCCGGTGCGGTTTGTTCCCGAATCGTTTGCACAACCTCCGTGTAGACACGCAGGCTTTCTGCATCAATCCATAAACCCGTGCGTGGCAGGCTGGCGGCGGGAACAAGTCCGATACGATCGCCGCGAATGATGCCGCCCAGTGTTCTGCCGACTGGTTGCGCAGCCTGGTAGTAGATACTCACGCACATTAAGAAAACCGTAAACGAGGTTAGTGTTAAGACGGTGCGTCGTTTGTTATTCCGGCACAACCACAGCAATGCAGCAAACGAAAGCGGAAGACTATAGAACAAGTAGATCGGAATTTGTTGCAGCAGAGATACCTGAGCGTAGAAAACTGCAATGATCGGCAGGCTTCCCACCGCTGCCAACGAACGCGAACGTCGAAACTCCCGCAACGTCAGTAATCCAACCAGCGAAGCTATCAGCGGGAGTATGACCCAATAGATACCGTTAACAACTGTAGCTAAGCTGCCGAACGCCAAAACGTTCTGAAGCGCGTATATTATTTGATCCCCGAAATTCTGAAACTTCAAGTAAGAGAATCGCGCCACGTGCAAGGCGCGCAGGACCGTGTCATCGAAAAAGGTCCAAAGCGACCGGTGTGCGAGGTGGTAAACCAGAATGGGAATCGCTGCGGCGAAAGAGCCAAGCGCCATTCGAGTAATGATTTCCAACGCTCGCCTATTGCTGGTGGCTGAATAGAAGAGAGCTTGAATGAGGACGATGATGGGCCATATACCAAAGAGCAGCAAACCAACCGGGTCCGTTGCCGAGAAAAGATAAGTAGCGGCGCCGATCAGCATCACTGCCAACAGACTTTTTGAGAGTAACGTACTGCGGCGATCTCCTTCGGTCTTCTCCTCAGAGAAAAAGTAAGTGAGAACGGCCATCGCCACGAAAATGCCGGTTATCTGGCGAAGCAGAAATATCAGACCGGTCAGGAAGCCGGCGATTACAATTCGCGACTTTCGTTTCGGTGGAATATACGTAAGACAAACCGAGATGAGAGTGGCAAGGAATAAACAATACCAGTTGGGAGTTGGGTTTAAGTATTGAATTACTCCCAGCGACGTAGCACTTACGCCGCCCAATACGGCCAGCCATACACTCTTTTTAGATAGTACTAGAAACACCAGACAGGCTTGAATCAGCGCGACCGCAGCCAGAGGATAACGCAAGCTGACTAATCTGGTTCCAAAGATACTGAACGTTATCGAATGGAATAGATTCAGGTATCCGGTATGAATCTCCTCGACGTCGGAATTGAGTGCCTCGCCGTTTTGAATGCGTTCGGCGATGTGTGCATAAACTCCCTCATCCGGAGGCCACCAGAACCGGTTATGAAAATAAGCGAGGACGATTCCATTCAAGAGAACCGTTATCAACAGGCCGATTAGAAACTGGTTTCTTGAACTCTTGGTGACTGGGAGCACTGGTGCTGACGCTTTGCTATAGCTTTAAGATTTAGGCTGGCAGACCAGGATGAACTGGTATCCGAAGAGCGTCTTTCTTAACTTAGTCAAGCCCCAGTTCAAAGCGTGCAGGAAACTCAGCGCACGTCCTTTACTCGTCGCAGGCAGGATCAAAGGCAAGGGAATCGGTGTGACGTTTGTGCTGATGACCTCGAGACCCGAGTCTCTCGCGATCTTCTTCGAAGTCTCAAGCGTGAAGAACCGCAGGTGGCTCTCGTCCAATATCCCAACGCGGCTGTAGTTGAAACGCCCAAACAGCAGGTTCAAACGCACCCAGATGTTCGCAACGTTCGGAAGCGAGATCAGAATCTTGCCGCCTGCGTTCAAGAGTTTTCCCGTCTTCTGTAGAAACTCGCGGGGGTTGCGCAAATGCTCGACCACGTCTCCGAGTATGATCGCGTCATAGGTTCCGAGTTGAGAGAAATCCAGATTCTCTACGTCGCCAACGAACATCTTCCGGCAATGCTTTTCCGCGATCTTTGCCATCTCGGGATCCTGCTCGATCCCTGTAACTACACAGCCTCGCTTCGCCATCTCCGAACTCAGGTAACCTGTAGCGGTGCCAACCTCCAATACCTGCTGAGGTCGCTCTTTATCGATCCATTCTATGATTCGCGAGTGGCTGCTGTATGGATCCGTGCGCTTGTATGTGTATTGCGCGCCGTCGATATCATACTTCTGCTCGTAAGAGAGCTTTGCTTTGTGCAGTCGGTATTTCATTGCTGACTTGATGCAGTTAAAGGCGTAAACGGTTCCGTTTACGTAACAAATCTCATCGCCATAATACGTCGGGATTGGCCGCTCACAAATGCGCAGTCCGGCTTCGTGGAATTGAATCAGAATGTCAGTGTCGAAATGCCACTCGTTTGAGTTTTGCTTGAACGGGACCTTCTTCAGCGCCGCACAACTGTAGAGCCTGTAGCCGGAGTGAAATTCCGAGAGCTTCATTCCCGTGATTCGGTTTTCAAGCCAGGTTAAAACCTTATTACCGGCGAACTTGTAGAGTGGCATCCCTCCGGCGAGTGGGTCGCCGCCGTTTGCCATTCGCGAACCAAACACCATGTCTGCCTCGTCACGCTCTAAGGGAGCGAGCAGGTCAGGCAGCACTTCTGGAGCATACTGACCATCGGCGTGGAGCATTACAACGATGTCCAGATCGCGCGCGATGGCATACTCGTAACCGGCTTTTTGATTGCCGCCGTAACGCAGGTTTTTGGCGTTACGATGAACGGTCAGTTTTTGAACTTCGTTGGCGTGCTTATAGCCCAGCGCCGCGTAGTAAGTGTTGTCCGTCGAACAATCGTCGAAAAGGAATACTTCATCAACCTTCTCCCAAACTTCCTTTGGGATTCGATCAAGAGTCCAATCGAGCTTGTTGACCGCGTTGTAAGCGATCACGAATATTCCGATCCGCTTCTTTGGTGCAATTGCTTCGGACATGAGGAACCTCACTACTTAATTCGTCGCGGCCGGCGTTGCCGCTCTAACTCTTGCTTGTGCGCCGGAGCGCGTGAAGATCACTGCCTGGTGATCTTCATAAACTTTCTGCCACTGCTGATCGCTGCGAAGCAGGCTCGCAAGCGGCACGTCAGGCGAGATCAGAACGGTGCGGATCGAGAAACGATCGAGCGACTCATACCACTTGTCACCACCGTCCTGCGTATTGAACGCCTCGTACATAAACTTGTCGCCATACACGTCGGCGCGGCCGTCGATGTAAACGGGATACTGACGTCGAATGAGGTAACCACCCCAGCCGTAACGGTTGTAGATTGGACCAGGCAATTTTTCCGAGTCGAGAAAATTGACCGCAGCCTGAGGATAGTTCTTCGCCTCGTACGCCGGCTGGTTGCTGACGAAGTGTTTTATGAGCGCGACGTCCAGAACGGCAGGTGCGAGCAGAAGGAGCAAAGCGAATAGCACCGCCGTCCTGGGCGTCGATCCTTCAGGAGCGTTGAAACGAGCCTCCCAACCGCGAGCGGTCAGGATTGCCCAGAGCTGTTGCGCAAACACCGGCGCAGCAACGAGCGCGAAGATCGGAATGTGTCGTGCCGATCTCAACGCCGCGAGCCCGGTTACGAAGACGAGAAAGACTTCACTTGCACGCGCGCGTTTCGGCGAGAGGGCGAGCGCGCCGAGCAACATGAAGAGGAAGAAAGCGAACGGCAGAAACATCGCCTTGTGAAAGTCGGGCGAGGCCCACTCTTCGATGAATGCCATCATCGACGGTGAACGGAGCGTTTCGAGTGGATAAGAAAACATACGAAAGCCGTTCGGGTTCAGCGGCACCATCGCCGTGCACGCCAGCAGGATCAGACCCAGTCGCGGCATGAGGTTCCACTTCTGGTCCAACGCGAAACTGATCGCGTAAAGCACGATCAATCCAAGCCCGAGCGCGTAGCCGGCGTGGAAGTTCACCCACAGCAGCATCAACGGCACCATCCAGTACAGGCGCTGCGTGCGGCCGTCGCTTCCGTACTGAGTCAGGAGTGTGATGAAGATGCTTGCCAGCAGTAGCGTGATCATCTGCGGGCGAATGCCGAAGAGCGGCGATGAAGCTACAGTCGCGAGAAGAACCGCGATCGCTGCGACGTAAGGCTTGCCGGCGCAGCGACGATAGACGAGATAAAAGGCAAGAGAGACAAGTCCGGAAAAGAGGACGAGAAGTCCGGCCCAACCGGTTGTTTTAAATGTGAGATAGATCAGGATTTCGGAGAGCCACTCGTGAGTGACCCATTCCGAGCCTGCTTTAGTAAACGAGTAAATATCAGTTTGTGGAATCGCGCCGGAGGTGACGATGTCCTGTCCGGTTTGCAGGTGCCACCAGAGATCGGGATCGATGAACGCACTCTGGCGCACGCCAAGCGCGAAGATCATTAGAAAGAACGCCAGTGGGAATACCCGGCGAAACGTTAGTCTGCTTTTCATGTAAATCTTGTTAATCCTGTAATCCTGTCGAAGGATTTACATGTGAATCTAGGCGCGGCTGCGGCGCTTCAGAACTAGATAGCCAGCGCCAATCACGATCACAACGATGGCCACTATGGTTACGACGTCAAATTGCATCGGATTGCTCCTCTCCTAATTTCTGACCTCGAGCCGCGGAAAAGCCGTCGGCGTCGAACTGCCGTTCTGTTTCGACTTCAGCGATTCCGCGAAGTGATAAATCACACGGTCTTTCACCGGAACGAGTCCGGTCACTTCAGTGTCGCTGTCGATCACGGCTGCAAACTCCTTGCTGCCGCGAACCACCGCGTCATCACCCTTTTTGAATCCCCAGACAATCGCCGCCGGCGCGGTGTAGGGAAAGATCAACGCCGAGGTTGCGGCTGCTCCGAACGCCATCACGCCGGACCGGTTCCCACCATAGGCGGCCGACGATAACTGAACCGGAATGCGTGTGCCGTCAATCGCGACGATCTCTTCCATCTGAAACGTGAGAGCGCCGCCTCGACCCCACATGCCCGCCTTCTTGACCCGGACGATCTTTGCGCGCGCAATCGTTCCGCGCGGTATCGCGAGCACGCCGTCGATAAAAACCGGCTGAACCACCGAGAACGCGATCGTACTGTTGAGTTTGACGTCTTTCGACGACACCGGATAGAGCGTCTCGACGAGCACCTGCAGTCCCTTCGGCATGGTGACTTTCGAGATTTGGATCGGCGGTGTGGCGTTCACACCGTTCGCTTCCGGCAGGTTTGGTGGTCCATTCGGGACCACCGACATGACCTGCAAAACGTTCTCCGGCACTCCACGTCGCTTCAAGTCGTCGAGCACAGGCGGGAAGATGTCGAAGTTGCATGACGACGTCAGGATGTTTGCAATGATCAGGTCAGACTTCATACCCGTGCGGACCATTTGCAGGACGTCTCGATTGCGGAGGATTCGTGTCGGGCGAGGTTGAGCTTTAGGTGCCTGGGCAAATGTTTCGATGGAACTGCCGGGGAGCAGCAAAAGGACGGCGACTGTGAACCAGTGTTTCCAATTCATATGCGGACTCCTGGCCGTTGGACAAACTCGGGGGTAGATACCCCTTTCGCAAGCAATGTGCCGCCATTTTTGGGCGCAAATCAGCAGATCGGGCGGTTGAGAGGTGGGCGCTCAAACACAACTGCTCGCCAGCGAGCACTTTTCCGCCCCCTAAAAACACAAAGAGCACAAATGATTGCTGGGTCATCTGTGCTTTCTGTGCCGTAGCGGCTCGGGGCTGCTTAGTGACTTGAACGGAGCTGGTGACCGTCGAGATCCTCTTCCGAGAGGAACCGCACTGCCATCACTCCATACTGCTTTAGTCGTCGATAAAGTTTGCTGCGATCGATACCGAGCGCCGCTGCCGCGCGCACCTGGTTTCCACCAAACTGCTGCAGGACCGAAAGGATGTAGCGCTTCTCGATCTCGGCTAGCGGGACGGTGTCGTTCATGTAAGCCTGCAGAACCTGGCGGAAGTCGTCGGGCGTCGGCTGCGGAGGCGCAGTCAGAATCTCGGGCGGCAGATCGGCTGTTCCGAGTTCGTCGTCCATTCCGATTGCGAGTGCATACTCGATCGTGTTTTCGAGTTCGCGAACGTTGCCGGGCCACGGGTAATCGCAAAGCGCACGCATCGCTTCCGGCGTGAACTTCCTGAGCGGCTGTCCGCTTCTTTCCGACTTCATGCGCAGGAAGTGATCGACCAGCAGTTTGACGTCTTCACCACGCGTGCAGAGTTCGGGAACGTGCAAAGGAAGAACGCGCAAACGGTAATACAGGTCAGGACGGAAACGTCCTTCAGCAACTGCCTGCGCGAGATCGCAGTTGGTCGCAGAGATGATGCGCACGTCGATCGCGATGTTTGCGCGAGCGCCGATGCGACGAACAGTGCGTTCCTGCAAAACGCGCAAGAGCTTCGCCTGCGCTGAAAGATTCAGTGCATCGACTTCGTCGAGAAACAGTGTGCCGCCTGAAGCCTTTTCGAAGAGACCGCTGCGGTTCTCGTGGGCGCCGGTAAAAGTTCCGCGCTGGTGACCGAAGAGTTCGGCTTCGATAAGTGTTTCGGGGATTGCAGAGCAGTTAATGTCGACGAATGCGCCTTCACGTCTGGGACTTAAATCGTGAATCGCGCGAGCTGCGAGTTCTTTGCCTGTTCCGGTTGCGCCAGTGATAAGCACTGAAGCATCAGTGGGGGCTACACGTTCGATGACCGAGAAGAGTTTCCGCATCACCGGCGACTGGCCGATGAGAGTGGGAGTTTTAGACCCGCTTGTTCTGGAACCTTCCTGCTTGTCGAGAGCTACCGCGCTGGGCCTCGCGGGATTGCTCTTTTGGCTCGGCCAGCCATCGATAGCCGTGGGAGTTGCTAGGGGCATTAATCAACTAACTCCTAAGGGTGAAAAAAATCAATTGACGGCTTGTTTGAGGCTCCACCCGGTTGGAACCTTTGGAGCGCTCATTCGAAACTGAAGTAACAAAACGCCTAAACGAGTTGTTGTTCCGAATTACTGAGCCGGCGTCTCAAACAACCATCGGTGGAACTTACTCTCGAATGGACCACACCACTGCAGCGGGGGGGCAGCCTCCGAGCTTCTGTTTTTAATTGCTTTGAAAAGTGGACCCAACGAGACCTAACGGTTTTGGGTAAAGCTGGATGTTGCTAACTCGTCGACAGTCCTTTTGTTGTCACCTAGACACGTGAATCCGTCCGCCCCACTCGCAACTAGGGGGCCATTACTAAATCAGGGCGATTTCTTCGCATTTCCACTGAAAAGGCGCGGTAAAAGTTGTTGTTCACTGCTGTGTTGTCCAGCATTTGGACATCCGTTTCTAGAATCTGGAACCGCAGATGAGACGGATCGAAAAACGGATGACCGCTGATGTAGGACATGCAATTACACATAAAGAGTTTCTACTTATAGTGACTGGAACGCACTCGATATTACATGTTTATTTCTGCTGTTACGGAAATGAGGGCGACACTATGAGGGCGATCGAGGTGAGTGTCTGCGCGTTAACGAACATTGCAGATT
>DASTQB010000348.1:0-6523 GCA_035761985.1 Pyrinomonadaceae bacterium | reverse complement strand
CCACGATACCCGCGCCGACAGCAACGATGCTCAGACCGAGAGAATCCTTGAGCAGTGAAAAGATGAGCTTCATTTATGACTCCTTGTTGTCCACAGATTACGCAGATTACACAGATGAATCCGCGTAATCTGCGTCATCTGCGGATAAGGTTTTTAACGTTTACCCAGTTTGGAGAAGGACGTAGTGAGACCCGCGGCGAGATGTTCTACGTCGGGCTTGAGGACGATTGACATGTGATTGCCGGGCACTTCGACGACCTCGACCGGTTGGGCGGAGACGTCGCGCCAGCCCAACGTTAAATCGGTTCCCAGATCGAAGTTGCCTTTCTGATCCTCACGCACAGCATGCAGGTAATAGATGCCGCCTGCGATCGCACGCAGGGGGCGAAAACGCGCGAGCCCGTTCAACTCCTGCGCGGGCATGTTACGTACGTCCTGCCGAGATAACATGCTCAACACGAAGCAACCGACTGCGATAACACCCAGCAACCCGGACAGCACACCCAACGACAACACACCGAAGAAAGTCAGAGCGCTGAGCACGACGATCAACGTCGCCAGTACACCCGCGGTCACATGCGTAATCGTCGACAAGCGACCGATATTCCGTTGCACTTCAGCCGTCGTTTGAACCGGTCTGAAAAGCGTGATCGTCCCTGGATAAACTTGCGGCCGGTAGTCGTGTGTCGCCTGCTTGAGTCCCTTCAACACGTGATAGGTGCTGACCAGCTTTCGCTCGTCGAGGAACGATCGGATAAGCCTCGCTTCGCGCCCACGCTGCAGCGCGTATTCCACTTGCTTGTCCGACTCAACCTGCCGCAACTCCTCAACCGGAAGAATTCGGCCCAGCGTTCTGACGAAGAGCGAGATTAAAGTTGCATCATCCTTCTCGACGCGCTCTTTCTCCGCCGTCATTCTGAAACTGTCGAGCATCGCGAGCAGGCCCACTTCATGGCCCTGCCGCCGGAGTTGTTGGGCCATCTCGAATGCGATGATGCCGCCGCTCGAATATCCACCGATCAGATACGGCCCTTCGGGTTGCCGTTTGCGAATCGCCTCAATGTAAAGCGCGGCCATGTCTTCCATTCGGGTCAACGGCTCCTGCCCGTCAACCAATCCCGCTGCCTGGAGACCATAGAACGGCTGATCTTCATCAAACTGCTGCGCGAGATCGTAAAATCCAACAACGTTACCTCCACCCGCGTGCACGCAATAGAACGGCAGTTTGGTTCCGGAAGGTTTAATCGGCACGAGTGGCGACCACTCCTCTTCCTTCCTGTTTTGCTGAATCAGTTCTGCCAGTCCTTTAATCGTGCCGTCCGTCATCACCGCCGCGAGTGGCAGTTCAACTTCAAAGTCTTTCTGAATTTGGCCAATCAGGCTGAGGGTCAGGAGGGAGTTCCCGCCGAGTTCGAAGAAGTTGTCCGTGATACCGATCGGACGAACGTTCAGCATCTCTTCCCAGATCTTCTTCAACCTGATCTCGGTCGGGTTCCGCGGCGCCACGAACGAACGTACTGAATGCCGCGTTCCATTCGGCGCCGGCAGCGCACGGCGATCGACCTTGCCGTTACTTGTGAGCGGCAGACTCTCCAACAACACAAACGCCGCGGGCATCATGTACTCAGGCAGTTGCTTCTGAAGATGCTGCTTGAATACACCAGCGTCGACGTCGTTTGTTTGTCCGTTCGACGGGACCACATAAGCCACGAGCTGCTTCTCGCCATTGCCGTCCGCGCGCGCCGTTACCACGCATTCACGAACACCCTGATGCTGGCTCAACACGGTCTCGATCTCTTCCGTCTCTACGCGATACCCGCGAATCTTCACCTGGTGATCGACGCGTCCGGCAAACTCCAGATTCCCATCTTCGTTATAGCGAGCCAGATCACCCGTGCGATAGAAACGCTCACCATCGATCACGACAAACTTCTCCGCTGTCAGTTCCGGACGATTCAAATACCCGCGCGCCACGCAACGACCGCCAAGATAAATCTCGCCAACGACGCCCACAGGCACCAGTTGTCCCTGCTTGTCATAAAGCCGCACGCTCATGTTGTTCAGCGGTTTGCCGAGCGGAGGTCTCTTCGCCGGCTGATCCGGAGACGCGTGATAAGCAGTGCAGATGATCGTGCCTTCCGTTGGTCCATATCCGGCAACGAGACGAGCGTGTGGAAACACCTGGGCCATGTCCTGCAACAAACTTACCGGCACCACATCGCCACCGGTGAACACTTGCCTGAGTCGACTGACCGCCTGCGGTTGCGGATGATTCTTCAGATGGTTGGCGAGCTGGCGCATGATTCCCGACGCCGTGTGCAGGAAAGTCACCTGGCCCAGGATTTCAGTGAACCGCTTGAGATCGAGAAGTTCATGCCTGTTGATGATTATCGAGCGGCCGCCTACCAGCAATGTACTCAGCAACTCGAACAGTGAAATGTCGAACGAGAACGACGCGATGCACGGAATCACATCCGTCGACACGATATTGAATTCGGATTGAGTGGCGAGCAGAGTGTTCGTGAGACTGCCGTGCTCGATCATCACCGCCTTCGGTTTGCCCGTTGTGCCTGAAGTGTAAATGAGATACGCGAGGTCGCTGCTCTGCGAAACGTTCTCCGGATTTTCAGCAGACTGGTGCGCAATGGCTTCACTGTCTAAATAGACCGTTTGTGCCGAATGTTCCGGCAATCTGTCAGTCAGCGCGCTGTGCGTCAGCAGGATCGAAGCCCCGGAATCCGCAAGTGAGAACGCAAGGCGCTCGCGCGGATGCTCCGGATCTAGCGGGACAAAACTGCCGCCCGACTTCATGATGCCGATGATGCTGATCGCGGCATCCATCGATCGCTCAAAGCAGAAAGCAACGCGATCTTCAGGACCAATACCGAGCGAACGAAGGTAATGGGCCAACCTGTTCGCCTGTTGATTGAGCTCCGCATAGGTGAGTTGTTGATCGCCGCAGGTGAGCGCGATTTCGTCAGGCGACTTCGCAACCTGAGTTTCGAAAAGCTCATGGACGCAAGCCGACTCAACGGGCGTGAAGTTCGGGCTGCACTGCGCCAGCAACTGCTCGCGCTCAGCCTTCGTCAACAGCGACACTTCGCGGAGTCGTTGATCCGGCTTCGTCAGTATATTTTCGAGTAACACTTCGAGATGGTGCAGCATGCGATCCACAGTCGCGGCCTCGAAGCGCGAGTCGTAACCGAGTTGCACTGCGAGGTTTGGACCAGCGGGCCACGCCATCAGCGAGAGCGGATAGTTTGTTCTCTGGAAAAGCTTGACGTCAGGCATCTCAAAGTTAGCGGACCTTGGCCGGCTGGCTGTTGGACCACTCACCGGATAGTTCTCAAACGCCAGGATGCTTTCGAACAAAGAACCACGCTGCACTTCGCTCCACGACTGAATCGCCATCAACGGCGCGTGCTCGTACTGTCGCGCTTCGACCTGCTGGTCCTGCAATTCTTTCAACCAATTCAGTGTCAACTGCTCCGGATCCACCTTGAGGCGCACCGGCAACGTGTTGATGAAAAGACCCAGCATGTTCTCGACGCCTTCGAGGTCAGCCGGCCGTCCGGAAACTGTCGCACCAAAAACAACATCCGGCTCTCCGGAGTAGCGGCTTAGCAGAAGCCCCCATGCGCCCTGGAACAAAGTGTTCAGCGTCAGTTGATACTGGCGCGACAAAGTTTCGAGCCGCGTGGTCGCCTCGGGCGAGATCTTGATCGTCTTTTCACCCGCGTCACTGACGTTCGCGTTCTCATCGGCCAACTTGTAATTGCCCAGAGACGTCGGCGAGTCGAACCCTTTCAGCAGTCTTCTCCAGAATTCTTCAGCCTTCGTAACCTCCTGTTTTTGCAGCCACGCGATGTAGTCTCTGAACGGTCGCGTCGTTGCAGGCGGAACACTCTCGCCGCGCTGCAAAGCGTCGTAGATGGCGCCAAACTCTTTCAAGATGATCGGCATGCACCAGCCGTCCATCAGCAGGTGGTGATGACTCCAAACTACTTGCCACTGAGCGTCGCCGAGTTGAATCAACAGAACTCGCATGAGCGGCGGTTGAGTCAGATCGAAGCCGCGTGTGCGGTCCGCGAGTAAGAGTTCTTCGATGTTCCTGGTCTGCTCTTCGCCTGCAAGCCCGCGTAAGTCGTGCTGCTCCCACGGCAACTCCACGCGTTGAGGCACGATCTGCAACGGCTGCTTCAACCCGGACCACACAAAAGCTGTTCTCAGAATCGGGTGCCGGTCGAGGACCTCCTGCCATGCGCGCTTGAAGTTTTCGGAATTGATTTCCCCGCTGATCGGTGAGCTCAACTGATTGAAGTAGAGCTGCGAATCGGGCGCATACAGGCTATGGAAAAGCATGCCCTGCTGCATCGGCGAGAGCGGGTAAAGATCTTCGACATTTTGCCGGCGCTCTCCGAGCACATGGTCCAACTCGCTTTGCGTCAACTGCGCGAGCGGGAAGTCTGAAGGCGTATAACCTCCGGCGTCCTCGCTTTGACAGTGGCTGATGATCGCTTCGAGGCAGTTGATAAAGTTGCGCGCCAACTGCTCGATCGTTTCCTGCTTGTGCAGGTTCCGGCTGAAGCTCCAGCTGAGTTGCAGTTGTCCGCCGACCACGAGTGAGTTGATATCGAGCAAGTGCTGGCGCATGCCCATCTGGCTGCACTGAGGTCCACTTGATTCACGCGCGATGCCGAACACGCCGGTGTCGCCAAGGACGCCGTCAGTTTGTCCGAGGTAGTTGAAAACAACTTCCGCGTGCGGCAGCGCTCGCAACTGCTTACCCGTCTCACCGCCCAGGTATCGCAGGATTCCGTAGCCGATTCCCTGCCCGGGGATCGCTCGCACCTGCTCCTTCACCTGCTTCAGTACTTCACCGACGCGCTCTTTGCTTCCATTTACTTCGAGCAGGACCGGATAGATCGACGTGAACCAACCGACTGTCCGAGAGACATCTACGCGTTCGCTAATCTGCTCGCGCCCGTGTCCTTCAAGATCCACCAGCGCCACGTTGTGACCGCTCCACTCTTTCAGGGCCAGACCGAGCGCGCTAAGCAACACTTCATTAATCTTGGTGTGATAAACGCCGGGGACTTCCTGCAACAGTGCCTCTGTCTCGCGACGGCCCAGGCTCACCACCACTGTCTGCGTGCTGCTTACAAGGTTTTCTCCGTCTGCATAATCGCGCGGCAGGCTTCGCACCTGCTTACGCTCGGGTTTTTGCCAGTAGTCGATCTGCTGGGCCAACTCTTCACTGTTCGCGTATTCGACCAGTGCCTGCGACCACTGCTGGAACGAGCTGCTCTTCGGCGGCAACTGCACCGCTTCTCCCGCAGCCAGCGACCGATATGCCTGCTGCAAATCTCCCAGCAGGATGCGCCACGAAACGCCATCCACTACGAGGTGATGACACACGATCAGCAACCGCGCCGGCCGTCCCTCGCCGAGATCGAAATAGACCACTCGCAACACTGGACCAGCAGTGAGGTTCAGCTTCGTCTGCGTCTCCGCGGCTTCTGCTTCGATAGCTGTCTTCTGTTCGCTCTCGGGCACCGAACTCAGATCCAGAGTGGTGAAACTGATCTGCTCGTCGGCTGAGGCATGATACTGCTGCCAGCCTGACTCTGATTTTTCGAAGCGCAGACGCAGCGCATCGTGATGCAGAACCAGATGCCGCACTGCTTCGGACAGCAACACCGGATCGACCGCCTGTCGCATTTCCAGCAACAGCGCCTGGTTGAAGTGATGCGGTTCGCTCAACTCCTGCTCGAAGAACCAGTGTTGAATCGGAGTCAACGGCGCGGCGCCTGTAACGAGACCTTGTTCGGCCTGGAAAGTCGCCGTAGTTTTCGCAACGAGTGCGAGCCGCGCGATCGTCTGGTGCTGGAAGAGATCTTTCGGCGTCAGATGCAGGCCGGCTTCACGCGCGCGAGCGATAGTTTGAATACTCAGGATCGAATCGCCGCCGAGTTCGAAGAAATTGTCGTTGACGCCGACGCGCTTCAACCTGAGCACCTCGGCCCAGATCTTCGTGAGAATTTCTTCGGCCTGTGTGCGCGGTGCAACGTATTCATCCTTGCTTTCGGGTCGAGTTCCATCAGGACCCGGCAGCGCTTTCACGTCCACCTTTCCGTTTGGCGTCAGAGGAAAGGCGTCCATGATCACGAAGGCCGAAGGCACCATGTAGTCCGGCAGTTTGTTACTCGCGAATGCGCGTAAGCGAGAGACGAGATTGCGCGTCCACTTCACCTGCAGAGGATCGCTGGCAAACGTTTCCCACGTTTGGGGAACAACACTTTCCGACTGTGTGGATTGAGCGGGCGCCGATCCCGGGCGTCTGAAAACGACGTCAAAGCTTCCGTCGGCTTTGTCGATGGTCCAGCTCACATCTACCGCGAACTGAAACTCCTGTCCGAGCGCTCTGAAGTCATCTGGCTCTTCGCCAGCTACAGTTCGCAAAGCTTCGCGAATCTCTGAGACTGTCTCTGGTCCATTCGCATCCGCGATCAGTTCCATCAGC
>DASTQB010000347.1:0-11681 GCA_035761985.1 Pyrinomonadaceae bacterium | reverse complement strand
GGCGATCCTGAACCAGTTCAAAGCCGCAGGCATTCCGATGCGATTCAAGCACGGCGGCGGCATCCTGCACTGGAAGATGATGCTCTTCGTCGGGCAGAACACACTCGAGTTTACGGGCGCGAATTATTCAGCGAATTTCTTCGTCCCAACAACGCCCCACTCGAACTACATGGATGAGGCGATCTATTTCACCAGCGATCCGTCGCTGATCAGCAGCTTCAAGACAAAGTACGACAATCTGTGGACTGACACGCTCAACTATTCAGACTACGGCAATATCACCGGGCCCCTCACGCGCAAGTATCCGACGTCTGCGATCGATCCTGAGCTCAATTTCCCACCCACCCCTGACGGCAGCCAGGATTTCTTCAATCGCACGCAACTGAACATGAATCAGGAGACGCAGAAGATCGACATCATCATGTATCGCATTACCAATGCGCGGTACACCGATACGACGATCGCTGCGGTCCAGCGCGGTATCCCCGTGCGCCTGATTCACGAACCCGACGAATATCGAAACCCGGCGCGGCAGTGGGACTCGTGGAATGTCGACCGGATGTACATGGCCGGCGTGCAGATCAAGATGCGCAAGCATCTCGGGCTGAATCACCAGAAGTCGGTACTGCTGTACGGCAAGGGCATGACGATCTTCGGTTCGTCAAACTGGACTGGTCCGTCGTCCAACTCGCAGGAAGAGCATAACTACTTCACGACGAAACAGTGGTTTTTTGACTGGTTTGTCGATCAGTTTGAGCGAAAGTGGAACTCGACCAGTGAAAACCAGCCGTTCGTGCCGCTTGGACCAGACGCGCCGAGTTACATATCTCCGGCACAAGGTGCAGTTAACCAGCCGACGACGCTGACGCTCACGTGGGAAGGCGGGCGCTGGGCGCACAAGTACGATATTTACTTCGGCACATCGTCAAATCCACCGCTGCTGGTTGCGGACGCGAGTACGGATCAGAGCGGCGCGTCGGGAAATCAGCCGCGCCTCGATCGTGGCTCGGTTGACGACGGCGTTCAGGAAACGTTCACGTTGCCGATCACGCTGCAGCCCGGAACGACCTATTTCTATCGCATCGTCGGCAAGACGATGGCGAACATCGCGCAGAGTGGGCCAACGTTCAGCTTTACCACGTCGGGCACAACGCCGGCCCCGCCGAATGAATCACCAAACAACACGCGCGTTCCGCCGGCTACTGAGATCGTCGACGTCAATGCCGATGTCTGGACGCTGGGCAGCAACCAGGCGATCCTGCGGAACGGTGGCGGCACAGGCGGCGCGGGCTCTGAAATTCTTTATTGCAATCGCATCATCTACGTGTTCGGCACCGACTCGAATTGGTGGCGCTGGACCGGCAGCGGCTGGGTACAGGCAGGATCTATCGATCCTTGCAGCGGCGCCACGCCTACTCCTACACCGACTCCTACTCCGACGCCAACTCCGACGCCTACGCCAACGCCGACACCAACTCCGACCCCGACGCCGATACCACCGTCGGGCGGCGACATCGTGATGTGGGCCGCGGAAGCTCCGGTAAAAGTTGGAAGCTGGAGTGTGGTCTCGGATGGAACTGCGGCGGGCGGCAGTCGTCTCGCGAATGCTGACGCGGGTGCGCCGAAGAAAGGCAATGCCTCGGCAAATCCGACAGACTATTTCGAGATGACTTTCGACGCCAACGCAGGTGTTGATTATCGTCTGTGGATTCGCGGCAGGGCGCTGAACGATTTCTGGGGCAACGACTCAGTGTTCGTTCAGTTCTCGGATAGCGTGAACAGCAGCGGCAGTCCTGTCTTCCGGATCGGAACGAACAACTCCACTGAGATCAATCTTGAAGAGTGTTCCGGCTGCGGACTGTCTGGCTGGGGCTGGCAAGACAACGGCTGGGGCATCGGTGTGCTTGGTCCATTGATCCGCTTCCAGAACTCTGGCGCACACACGATCAGAGTTCAGGTCAGAGAAGACGGACTTTCGATCGATCAGATCGTGTTGTCGTCGAGTGCATTTGTGAACTCGGCGCCTGGATCGTCGAAGAATGACACGACGATTCTGGCGAAATCAGGTGGTGGTTCGACTCCGACTCCGACTCCGACTCCGACTCCGACTCCAACGCCGACACCAACTCCAACGCCGACACCAACTCCAACGCCGACACCAGACCCGACGCCTACGCCGACACCGACGCCGACACCAGAGCCGACGCCAACCCCGACGCCGACACCAGACCCAACGCCGACTCCGCCGCCAAGCGGCATGCCGGCTTTTGATCGAGTGTTCATCGTCGTGTTGGAGAACCAGAGCTTCAGTAACACGATCACCAGCGGATCGATGCCTTACCTGAACAAGCTCGCCGATCGCTACGGGCTCGCCGTCAATTATTTCGCGAACACACAGCCATCTATCGGAGACTACTTCTGGTTAACGACCGGACAGAACATCACCAACGACAGCAACTTCAGCGGCACAGTCACGGCTGACAATATCGTTCGCCAGCTCACCAGCGCCGGCCTGACGTGGAAGGCGTATGCGCAGAGCATTCCTTCGATCGGCTGGACGGGCGCCGACGCGTATCCGTACGTCAAACGCCACAATCCGTTTGCTTACTTCTCCGACGTGCTCGACAGCCCGTCGCAGGCAAACCGAATCGTCGGCTTGACGCAGTACACACAGGATCTGTCGAACAACCAGTTCCCGCATTACTCGTTCATCATTCCCGACCAGCAGAACAACGCGCACGATTGTCCGGCGAGCATTCCCAACTGCACGAACGCCGACAAACTCGCGGCTGCTGACAACTTCCTGAAGACGCACATCGATCCGCTGATCGCGAGTGCGGCGTTCAGGCAGGGCGGGCTTCTGATCATCACCTGGGATGAGTCAGTCAACGAGGACACTCAGCATGGCGGCGGGCACATCTCAACTGTCGTCGTCAGTTCAAAGTCGAAGCAGAATTTCGACTCCAACACGTTCTACCAGCACCAGAGCACGCTGAGAACGATGGCCGAAGCGCTGGGTTTGACCAGCTTCCCCGGCGCGGCTGCGACTGCTCCAAACATGTCGGAGTTCTTTACGACGACGCTGAACACGGCGCCGGCGCCCTCTGTAGTCACACCGGCGTCTGGTCCAACTACAGGCGGCACGGCAGTCACGATCACGGGTACTGGCTTCGCAACAGGTGCGACGGTGAGTATCGGCGGAGTGAACGCGTCGTCAGTTGTTGCCGGAAGTACGACGATCAATGCGATCACTCCGGCACACGCCGCAGGTGCAGTGAACGTCGTAGTTACGAATCCGGGCGGCGAAAGCGGAACGCTTAACAGCGGATTCAGCTACACATCGTCAGGCGGTGGCGGCGAAACCGTGCTGCTTGCCGATGATTTCAACGACAACGCTCTCGATACCAGCAAGTGGATCGCGAATAGCCTGTTCAGCGGTTTTACCGATTCGACTGTGCAACTGGTCGAGTCGGGCGGGTTCCACATTGGACCACTGAAACAGAACGTCGACGGGTCGCACTACAACGGAATCCGATCGGCGGTTGGGCATAACTTCGACGGCGGTTATGCGTACGTGCAGCTCGTGCAGGCGCCTTCGGCAAGCACGGGGGCGGACGCGTTCTTCACCGTCGGTGTAAACGCTGATAACGCCTACCGCATGTACGTCGAGGCCGGAAGTTTGTTTGTGCAGAGCAGGCTTGGCGGCGCGAAGCAGACGTTGTTGACAGTGCCTTACAACGCGACGAACCACGCGTTCTGGCGGATACGTCACAATGCGAGTAACGGGCAGGTCGTGTTTGAAGTAGCACCGGCAAACGGAAGCGCACCAGGAACGTGGGTGCAACTGCACGCGCAGGCGTGGAACACTTCGGCGGTGCCGCTTGGTTCGATGTTGTTTGAAGTGAAAGGCGGGACTTGGAAAGCTGAAGCGGTTGCTCCGGGCACGGTGATCTTCGACAACTTCAGAGCCGCGAGGCCGTAAAGAAGATAGGTCTTATAAGTCCTATTGGACCTATAAGACCTATTTCTTTTTGCGATCCTTACCGAATATCGAAATTCGCAACCACCGGATTGTGATCCGAGGGCCTCACGCCCCAGTCGTCCGGAGTTCCAAGCAATACCACGACGTTCTTCTGGTTCAGGTTTCTCGTGTCAGGAATCTGTGTATTCCTCATGAAGACGTTTCCTGAACCTTTAGAATGGTAAACGTAGTCGATCCTGCCTCTGCGCGTTCGCGTGTGGACTCCCACGGGATTGTCCGGATAAGCGCTCGCGGTTCCTGCGCTCATTCCCACTGCCCAGCTATCGTAGTAGGTGCCCGTCATGCGAACGGTCTCCGACAGATCCGGACCAGCGTTGAAATCGCCAACGATGATGCGCGATTCAGCGAAACCTGACGCGTAACTCAGCAACTCTCCAGCCTGCAAATAGCGATTGCCTGAAGAATCTGCATCGAGGTGCGTCGCGAAGAAGTTGATCGTTTTCCCGCTAACGCTCACCGTTGCCTGGGCCACCGAGCGGTAAACGCTCAGGAACCGTCCGCCGGTGCTGATGAACGGGTATTTCGAGAGGATCAGGTTTCCTTCAGTCGTACCGCTGAACTTGGGTATGTGATGCCAGTACCACGTTCTGCCGGTCTTCTGGCTGAGTAAATTGACAAGCGTGCCAATTCCCTCGGAGGGCATTTCGCAGAGACCTGCAAGATCCGGGTTCATCTGGGCGATGTACTGGGCAGTGCGATCCCAATTCAGTACGCCGTCGGTTCCCTTTCCAAAAGCAACGTTCCAACTCAGGGTCCGCAACGTTCCCGTCGTCGACGGCGGAGGTGCTGACGGAGCACTGACGTTTATCTGGATCGTCGTACTCGCAGTCGCTCCACCATTGTCGGTGACCGTCAGACGGGTGGTGTAAGTTCCCGCTGATTGGTACGTAGTAGTCGGATTCACCAGCGTCGAGCTGGTTCCATTACCGAAGTCCCAGAAGTAATGGTAAACGGCGCCATCCGGATCGCTCGCGTTTGAAAAGAAGTTGACGAACAGCGGGCTCGTTCCGGAGGTCGGATTAGCCGAAATACTCACGACGGGAGGTTTGTTCGCCGGAGTAGGTGTCGGTGTCGGCGTCGGCGTAGGAGTAGGCGTCGGCGTCGGGGTTGGAGTAGGTGTGGGCGTTGGTGACGGTGGCGGCGGCGCTAAAAGCGTGCTTTGAAGAATCGTGTTGTCGTTTTTCAGGAAGCCGGGAGACGAGTACAAGTAGGCACTTGGAGAAAGCACGATCTGGTCGATCGCCAGGCCATCTTCGCGCGTCTGAATTCGAAGTGTTTGGGTGCCGGTCGTCTGGAAGAAGATCGTCGGGCCAAGGATCCCGACTCCCCAACCATCGTCCTGCCAGCCCCAGCCAGACAGTCCGCAACCAGAGCAATCTTCGATGTTAATCTCGACCGCGCTGGTAGTGCCTATCCGGTAAGCTGCGGCACCCAGAATGTTCAAACTTCCCGAGAACTGTGCAAAAACCGAATCGTTAGACCAGGAATTGTTATCCGCACGGCCACGCACCCAGATCCGGTAAGGCTTGCCGGCCTCAGCATAAAAGCTGGCTTCAAAGTAGTCAGCCGGGCTTGCAAGTGCAGTTGAAATCTTGCCCGCGCCGCGATCGGGGTTCCTCAGTTGAATCTGACCGGCCGCGCCACCAGCGCCTTCTCTAAGCCATGAACCACGGATCGTGGTTACGTTTGCCGTCCAGATGATCACTTCCGATGATCCGGATGTCGGAGTTGGTGTGGGTGCCGGAGTTGGGGTCGGTGTTGGAGTGGGCGTTGGCGTTGGGGTCGGCGTTGGTCCAGCAGAAGGTGCCAGGATCACGCCGTCGTTTTTGTTTGCGCCCGGCGGTCCCCAAAGATAAGCCGCAGGTGAAATCACGATCTGGTCTATCGATAGACCATCTTCACGTGTCTGGATGCGAATGACCTGAGTGCCCGTGGTCTGGAAAAAGATCTGCGGGCCAAGTATGCCGGCTCCCCAGCCGTTGTCCTGCCAGCCCCAGTTCCACACTCCGCAACCCATACACTCTTCAAGGTTGTATTCAGTTGCCGACGTACTGCCGATGCGGTAAACCGCGCTGCCGCTGCTGTTAACACTGCCGGAAAACTGCACGAACACCGAGTCGTTATATGGCGAGTTATCCTGGGCCTTGCCACGCATCCACAGACGATAGGGTGTCCCTGCCGTCGCATTGAAGCTCAGTTCAAAGTAGTTCGACGGATTTGCCGCGGGCGCCGAGAGTTTTCCCGCACCGAAATCCGTACTGGTTATTCGTGCACCACCCGCAGCTGTTGAATCAGCCACGGTGGACCAGTTGCCCACTTTCACTGGAGCCTGCGAAGGGTAAAGAACGACTTCCTGGGCTGATGAAACTCCAACAAAAGCAAACAGTATGAGCGCCGGGACGAGGGTATAGAACAGAGTAAACCGTCTAACAATCACTTTCTATTTCTCCTTCGAGCAAGATCAAAGTCGATGTACACAGACAGATCTGTCGGGGGATTCGTAGTGGTGGCATTAGAAGGCGCGGGGTAGGTTTCGCCTGGATGCCGCTGAGACTGGGACGGGGAATCAGAAATAGACGCCTCCCAACCAATGTGAATAAGGGTTTCGAATCGCTTCCCTGGCGTTCGACTGACCAAAAACACACTTGGGAACAATCCAAAAACGGAGAACACAGAAAGCCGTGGATAAGCTTTAGTGTGCGCCGCAACGCTCGAGTTTTAGTGTTTGCGGTCCCTTGCGAGACCTTGGAGATTAGAACGGATGGAGCTTGTCCTAACCGGGGCCGCCTGACTGCGCAGGTGGTGCAGGTTCGGTTCCCTCCGTATCCGAGCCTACCCGCACTCGTCAGACTGGTCGCAAGATAACACGCAAAACAGAAACCTGTCAAAATTTCACAAAGCTTGAAACCACTTTGCAACATAAAAACCATATTGCAGCCGGACCTTGCCCCTAAAAGGGACACGCCGTATTTCACGGTTGTCATGGATTGAGTCCTAACCGGGCAAGCTAAACCTTGAACTCGAACCGGTACTCCGCGGCTTTATCTGATTCCCACGCGAGCGGAGTTACTAACCGCCCCTCGCAATCCTACCGTCACCACTAAATCCCCTGTGATCGTCGTATCGTCGGGTAGCTTCACAATGACTACCGATAACCAGGCGAAGTTGGGGACCTTGTTCACCTGCTCAACCGGAAGGTCATAACTGATTCCTCGCGAGTCTTTCGCACGCACACTCACTGACGACGTAGTCTCACCTGCGAGCAGGTCGAGGTTCGTCGCAAACAACATGATCCTCGTGCGCTGATCGGAACTCATGTTCACGGGCGAACGCACCGAGAATGGTTCATCGGTAAAGAGTGTTGAATGCATTGCTATCGCTCGATCGCTGGTCCCCTGTGTCAGCAACACGGGTGACGCAGGCGGAGGCGGCGCGGGCGCGCTCGTCGTCAGGACTTCGAAGTCACTAACTACGATGTTGTGGTCCGACGGCCTGACGCCGTTATCGTCAGGCGTGCCGAGTTTGTTCACGACGTTTGTATTACTGAGATCGCGCGAGTCGGGAATCTCTCCCCTGCGCGCAATGAACGTCGACGTGTCGGCTGAATACAAAATGAAATCAATTCGCCAGCGTCGTGTTCGCGTATTCAACCAGACTGGATTGTCGGGATAGGCGAAAGCGGAGTTGGCATTTAACGCATCGACCCAACTGTCGCGAAACGAAGTTAACAGGCGCAGGATCTCAGCTGTGTCGTTCCCTGCGTTCAAGTCGCCGGCGACGATTCGTGGAGATGCAAAGCTCGACGTCCAACTAATGAGCTCAACCGCCTGCGTCAAACGCAACGCTGAAGAAGTGTGATCGAGATGCGTAGCAAAGAAGTTGACGTTGCGCCCGCCGACGTTGATCGTCGCCTGTGCGATCGATCGGTTGTAACTCAGGTAGCGAGCGTCGAGTGCGCTGAAACTGTAAGTTGAAAGGATCAGGTTTCCTTCCGGCGTTCCTGGCGACTTCGGAACGAAATGCGAGTTCCACACGCGACCCGTCTTCTGGCTCAACAGGTTCTTTACTTCCGAAACTCTGTCAGGCGGGATCTCACAAAGCGCAATCACATCCGGACTCATTCGCGCGAGCCACGTCGCAATGCGGTTGTAGTCGGTGACGTTATCCGTGCCCTTGCCAAATGCGATGTTCCAACTCACCACTCGCAGCCTGACGGTGTTGGCCGTTGCTGAGCTAGCGCATACCAGAAGAAACAAAACGACGCACAGGGGGAACAGTTGTCTTAATCTCATAGACACACTTCTGCCGTTCCAGCGTTAGGGAAAACGTGGTCAAGCACACCTATTTACCTGTTGCTAGTTGCAGTACGACCCCAAGGGAGACAAGCTTCTCAGGATTGTACTTTGAAGTCAGTGCTTCGATAGAAACTACCGAGCAGAACGCCTTTCGTTGTATTCGAAGTCCGGCGGGGTTCTCAACGCCGCACGATCAGACGAAAATCAACCTAACACTTTAGAAGCAGCGCTGTAAACACTTCGTTAAGATGTGAAATAAATTACAACCGAACTGCAAGATTAGAGAGGATTTGTTTCTGATAGCTGCTTGCGACGTTGTCGAACGAAGCCTCGGAAAAACCGCAAACGACACTCGTTCGCGAACGCTGCGTCCATTTTTCCTAGCAGAATTCTGCCAATCCAGGTGAGAGCGTTGCGTGCTGTCTCTCTGTAGAGATGACCCGGAACGCCGATCAAACGAAAGTTGGACCGCTCCCATTCGGGATCTTTCATGATCGCGTAGAAGTGGCCGTGCCCCGTGTGCCAGCGACGATGATAAGCCTTCGTCATTCGTTCCATTCCGACGTAAGCATCAACAATCATCTCGGGAACGTACAGTCCCATCACGCCTCCGCGAAACAGGCGCGTCAGAAACTCGTGATCTTCGAGTGAGCCGATACTGTCGCCTTCGCGTTGCACGCTTGCGAGAAAACCGCCGAATCGATCAAACACTTCTTTGCGAAACGCGATGTTTGCAGTAAGAAGACAAAGCGGGTTGTCTGCTGTTAACTCGAGTGGAGCATCGCCGTAATCAACTGCGGCGATCGGCGCCCAGTTAGTGACACTCAACCACGACGGCGGTGCTTGTTCGTAACGTGGTAAGACTTTTCCACCGATGAACGATGCTTGTGTAGTTTCAAAAGTGCTTTTGACGACGTGCAACCAGTTTTCACGAACAGTCACATCGTCGTCGAGATAAGCGACGATCGGCGCTCTTGATTGCTCGACGCCGGTGTTGCGCGCGTATGCGTTTCCCTGTCGTGTTTCTCTGACGTAACGCACGCGCGGATCGCGTTGTATAAATTCATCGACAACGGCGCGCGTTTCGGGAGTGGAGTTGTTATCGACAACGATGATTTCGTAGTTGTAACCCGGGATCGATTGTGGAAGAACGCTGTCGAGCGCGGATCGCAACAACTCGGGACGGTTGTAAGTACAAATGACAATCGACAGATCGATCATATGTCTATGCTCGAAAGCCAGGCCACAGATAACACGGATAAAAATCCGGATTTAAAATCCGCGTCATCCGTGGCTGTGGTTCGCGTAAGCATCCAGCCACTGCGTCCTGACGACGTCCCACCGGTAACGCTCACACTCCTTACGTGCTTCCGAAATAATTCGCTGCGCCTCGTCCTGATGTTCGAGCAAGTGAATGGCAGCCTTCGCGAGCGCTTCGTGATCGTCCATCGGAACGATCCGCCCGGTCACGCCGTTAGTCACCATGTCGGGAATCCCGCCCGCGTCTGTAGTGATCACGGGCACGCCGCACGAGTAAGCTTCCAGGATCGACAACGGCTGATTATCGACTCTCGAACCATTCAGGAAGAAATCAGTCTCATTGTATAACGACGGCATCCGCTCCTGCTCGACCGCACCAAGAAACTCCACATTGCGCATGTTCAATTCCGCGGCAAGCTGGTGAAGCTCATCGCGGCATGGTCCATCTCCGGCGACCTTCAACACCGCATCCGGAAAACGCTCCTGGATGATCTTGAACGCCCGTAGCACGACGTCGACCCCGTAGTGATGTTCGAAATTCCTGTTCGACAGAAATACGGGACGCAACTTCGGCCGCTCGCGATAAGTAAACTGATCGAAATCGACGACGTTGAAGATGGCGATCGACGGCAGGTCAAACTTTGCAAACACGCGCACGAGAAACGGCGAGGGCACGATGATCTCGTCTGACATCCTGAGCATTGGGATGCTGGTCCTGGGCCAGTTGCGCAGGTGATCTTCGGCTTTACCGCTGTGGTAGTTGAGAATGATCTTCTTGTTGAAGAGTTTCCCGACGATGATCGCCGGCGACGGCGCGAGCAGGAACGAGAAGTTTGATGCTGAGAAGATGTGTACCACGTCGAACGCAGGAATTCGCCGCAGCAGGAGGAGCCAGTAGAGGATCGAAGTGGTGACGGTGCGTACGTATTTGATCGACTGGAGTTTGCGCAGAACGCCGGGCAGTCGCGGGTTCACCGGAAGAAAATCTACGTGGACTGCCGGCTCCTGTCTCAGGTGGTCCATGAGCCTGACTGCCTGCACAGCCTGGCCACCTAAGATGTCCATGGACGCGGCAACGATCAAAACTCGCACGGGAGGCTTACTGGGTTTCATATGGCGTTGTCGGGGGGCGGAACGCCCATGCATCGGATTGGGATCTACACCGAAGCCTTGTAAAAATGTTTGCCGTAGAAGAAGCCTGCAAGATCCCAGATTGCAAGTTCGTTGGAAAAGGTTCGAGAGGAATCAACGCCCGCACGAAGCGGCGCCGTGGTCCAACGCAACAGGCCTCGACTGGCAGCACCAAAAAGATACCTGGGCACGCCACAAAGATATGAAACGTTCTGTGGCTGAGTTCGATCCAGAACACCGCATGAAACACCACGCCAGAACGACCACTGGCGATAGTATTTCTTCGTCAGGCGGGCGGCTGGAATAAGGTGATAGATCTTCAATTCCGGAAGGTATAAACCTTTCGCGCCGCTCGCGAGCAACCGTCGATACATGTCCTCATCTTCACCGGCGAGGAGTCGCTCGCCTGTGCGTCCGAGTGCAGTCATGTAGAGGCCGACTTTTTCAATCGCTGAACGCCGGATCACGGCGTTGCCACCCATCAGGATGCCGGGATAATTCTCGTCGTAGGGAATTATCTCTTTGCCTGCATCAACGACGCCGATGACGCCCTGATGGTCGGGCGGGAGCCAGGGCGGCGGATCCTGTTCCCACTTCGGAATGTATGGACCACCGATGAAATCGACGTTGCGAGTGGTAAACGCGTGATGCACTTGCTGGTACCAAGTGCGGTCGATCTCTTCGTCGTCATCAATAAATCCGACGAGGTCGCCTTTGGTGCCGGTGATTCCCTTGTTCAGGGCTGACGAACGCCCCTGCTTCTCTTCGAAGAGATACTGAAGACGCCCGTTGAAGTGTTGTTTCCAACTCTCGACTACGCCGCGTGTGTTGTCTTTGGAATTGTTATCAACGACCGTGACGCCCACAGTCAAACCCTCGGGGATCGCCGCCGCCAGAAGACTCTTCAGACACACTGGCAACAAATCCGCGCGGTTATAAGTTGGGATAACAAC
>DASTQB010000346.1:0-18065 GCA_035761985.1 Pyrinomonadaceae bacterium | reverse complement strand
CACACGATCATAACTTCATCGCAGTCGATCATCATGTAAATCATGTCCAATTCTGTAAATCCTGTAAAAACGCCCAACTAGAAAGGCACTCGATCTTCTGATCTAGCGACCTTTACCGCGGTTACCTTGTATTCGGGGCTTTTCACGTATCGATCGCGATGCGGGCTGGTGACGCGGTTGAGAAACACTGCGGCGTCGTGAAAGGTTGCAAACAACTCTCCCGGCTTAACGCGTCGAGTAATTCGAAGTGGCATTGAAGCAGAGCCGTAGCGACTCTGGACCAGCACCCGGTCGCCTTTATGAAGCTGGAGTTTATCCGCATCGCCCGGCGACATCTCGAGAACGTCCGTGGGTCGCAATTTCTTGTTACGTGTTCTCATGGTCATCGTGCCGGCATTGAACTGCTGCAAAGTTCTCCCAGTCATCAGCAGGAAAGGAAATTCTTCGTCCACTTTCTCCTCCGTAGGACGATAGGAGATTCGACGCAACGCGACTTTCTTTCCAACCGGGAAATTCTCGACGTGCATGACTTCTGTTCCCGGATGATGTTCGTCGGGACAAGGCCATTGCAGGCCCTTAGTTTCAATACGCTTGTAGGTAATGCCGTATCCCGCCGGCCAAACCATCCGAATCTCGTTCCAGATGTCTTCAACCGATCGGTACTGGAAAAACTGACCCTTACCCATTGCCGCCGCCAGTTCACAGATGATCTTCCAGTCAGGCTTCGAATCACCGGCAGGCTCAATCGCTTTTCGAACGCGCTGCACGCGACGCTCGGCATTCATGAACGTGCCGTCTTTTTCGAACGATGAGGTTGCGGGCAGGAATACCGACCCAAACCGGCGCGCCGTCTCGTTCAGAAACATGTCCTGGACAACGATGAAGTCGAGCGACTTCAACGCACGTTCGGTTGCGGTGAAATTAGCGTTTGTTAGGGCAATGTCGTACCCGATGGTCCATAGTGCTTTCAGTTCACCTGCTTCGGCCGCATCCATCATTTCAAGAAGATTGAGACCGTGCGTTTCAGGGACTGGCGCGTGCCACACATTCTCGAATCGTAATCGCGCATCGCGTAAGGAAACACTACCGGTAAGTATTCCGGGATCGCAGCCCATGTGTGCGGCACCCTGCACATTGTTCTGACCACGAAGCGGATTGATGCCGGCGCCAGACTTGCCTAGATTGCCGGTTAGAAGTGCAAGGTTTACGAGACACATGACTCCCTCTGTGCCTTGCGTGTGTTCGGTCACTCCTAAACCGTGAAAACAGATTGCAGGCTTCGCGGTCGCGTAGATTCGCGCCGCCTGCCGGATGAGGCTTGCTTCGACTCCGCAGACACCGGCAGCTTGCTCCGGACTGAACTGAGTAATGAACTCAGCGAATTCCTCCCATTCAGCGACGCGTTCAGCTATGAACTGATAATCCACCAGTTGCTCTTCGACGATCGCGCACGCGAGTGCATTCAGGAGCGGAATATTTGTGCCCGGACGCGGTTGAAGATGAACAGTGGCATAGCGGGCAAGTTCGATTTGGCGAGGGTCGATCACTATAAGCTTCGCGCCCTTCAGCGCGGCTTGTTTGATGCGGGCTCCGACTATCGGATGGTTCGCTGTAGCGTTAGCGCCACAGACCAGGATCGTCTGAGCTTTTTCGATGTCGGCGTACGAGTTTGTCGCCGCGCCTGTGCCTAACATCAGCTTCATCGCCGCGGCGGTGGGCGTGTGGCAAACGCGGGCGCAACAGTCGACGTTGTTAGTGCCGATCACGACGCGCGCAAATTTCTGCGTGAGATAGTTTTCCTCATTCGTCGCGCGCGCTGAGCCAAGGACTCCGATGCTGTTTGGACCGTGTTCGGTCGCGATTTGTTGAAGTCGCGTGGCTGTATAGGAGATCGCATCATCCCAGGAAAGTGGACGCCAGCCATCGTCAGTCCGGATCATCGGAGACGTGATCCGGTCAGCAGCGTCGACAAAATCGAACGCGTAACGTCCCTTGACGCAGAGGTGACCATGATTCACCGGAGCATCGAGCACAGGCTTTATCGAGACAATATGATGCTGATGAGTGCCGACGTTCAGCTCGCAACCAGTGCCGCAATAGGGGCAAGTTGTTCTGGTCCAGTTACTGGGCTTTCCGTTATCGAGTATCGATTTATCTTCGAGAGCACCACTGGGACAAGTGTCAACGCAGGCTCCACAGCCGACACATGAGCTTTCGCCAAGCGTGGTTCCCGAGTCAGGAACAATTCGCGTCTCATGCCCGCGATTAAGTATCTGCCATACAAACTGACCTTGAAGTTCTTCGCAGATGCGTACGCAGCGGTAGCAGTTTATGCATTTCGACATGTCCACCTGAATGTAAGGATGGGAGTCGTCAACGAGGCGCGGTTCGCCCGGCCGGTCGAAATCGCTTTCACTCAAACCATACTGCGCCGCCTGTTGGTAAAAAGGTTTCTTCGATGTTTGTTGAAGTGTCCCGTCAGGATGGTCCCTGGCCAGCATCCTCAGGATCATTCCTCGTTCATTCTCGAGAGCGGGGGTGTGGGTCAAAATCGACATCCCATCGGTGAGCAGGGTGGTGCAGGCAGGCACGAGACGCGACTGTCCCTCGATCTCGACCAGGCACATGCGACAACTGCCGATTGGCTTCAGTCGCTCGTCATGACACAGCGTCGGGATTGCGATCCCGGCCGAACTACACGCGTCCAGCACCGAAATGCCTTGTTCGAAATGGTACTGTCGCCCGTTGATAGATACTTTCATCCCGCCCGGCTCCAAAGAAAATTCCGTTCCATGTGATTGCTACCGCCAACCGGCCATGCAGCAATCACTTACTCGGAATTTCCCGCAAATTTCTGCGTAACTTTGCGCAATCGACGAACTTATGCCGCCAATTCACGCCTAATCGCCGGGTATATCCCTTGCAGAACGAACGGTGTTGTAGCCGTGCTTTCGTGGTCGTATGGACCACGTCTGAGGCAAAGGAGGCGGTTATGTTTAGCAACAGGATTGATTTGGGTGTTCCACTGGCACTTATCGAAGTGTTAGCCCGCGTTGGCAGTGTTGCCAGCATCACGTTGTTGCTCATGTTGTTCGCAGGTGACGCGCTTCACCCATCGCAGGTGGCACCCAGGGAATGGGTTGGACTGTTTTTCTTTCCCTTCGGCGTAATAGTTGGAATGGCCATCGCATGGTGGAGGGAAGGTTTGGGTGCTGCGATTACGTTCGGAAGCCTGCTGGGACTCTATCTCATCTATGGCTACCTCATGCAATACCACGTCGGCGGCTGGGCTTTTGTCGTGTTTGCCTCGCCGGCCTTCCTGTTCCTGCTGCATTGGGCGTTCAGTGGTGCTGAAGAAAAACACGCACTGGGATAACGACAGTGGTAGCAACAATCCCACGCACTTCGGAGATTACGCGTGCGGCAAAGGACCTGAATACTGCCTTTGTCGCGCGCGGTATCTCAAAGGTGTATCAAATGGGAGACGTTCAGGTGCATGCACTGCGCTCCGTGGACCTTGAGCTGTACGACGGAGAGCTGGTGGTGATTCTGGGTGCGTCAGGCAGCGGCAAGTCAACGTTGCTGAATATCCTCGGTGGTCTCGACGTGCCTACCGCAGGCGAAGTTTTCTATCGAGATCACAATCTGACGATCGACGACGACTCTGAATTGACGCGTTATCGTCGCGAGCACGTCGGATTCGTGTTTCAGTTTTACAACCTGATCGCCAGCCTCACCGCGCTCGAGAATGTAGAGCTCGTAACTGACATTGCCGAAAACCCCATGCGGCCCGAAGACGCGCTCTCGCTCGTCGGTCTCGCAGATCGAATGCACCACTTTCCCGCGCAGCTTTCCGGTGGTGAACAACAACGTGTCGCGATTGCGAGAGCAGTAGCGAAGCGTCCGGATGTCTTGCTGTGTGACGAGCCGACCGGCGCCCTCGACTACAAGACCGGCAAGCTGGTTCTGGAAGCGATCGAGCGCGTGAACCGGGAACTCAAGACTACGACGGCGATCATTACGCACAACGCGGCGATCGCGGAGATGGCAGATCGAGTTTTGCAGATGCGCAGCGGCTCCATTGCGAGCGAACGCCGGAATGAAAAGAGAGCGGCGCCGTCGGATCTGATGTGGTGACGGTATGGGTCCATTGAACCGCAAACTCTTTCGCGACGTCTTTCACTTGCGCGGGCAGGTAGCTGCAATCACGCTCGTCGTTGCCTGCGGCGTCACTTCGTTCGTGGCGATGCGCGGTACGTACAACTCTCTGCTGACCTCTCAACACTCGTATTACGAAGCCTACCGCTTTGCAGACGTGTTCGCGCAACTAAAGCGCGCGCCCGATTCAGTCTCAGCACGCGTGAGTGAAATTCCAGGAGTAGCACAAGCGGAGTTTCGCGTCGTCGCCGATGTGACTCTCGATGTACCCGGTCTCGAAGAGCCTGCCAAGGGCAGAATCGTTTCAATACCGGATCAGCAGGTGCCGATGTTGAATGACCTCTTTATCAAGGAAGGCCGCTATATCGAGCCGGGGCATACAAACGAGGTGCTCGCCAGTGCTGTGTTTGCCAATGCCAACCAGCTAAAGCCTGGAAGCACAATTTCAGCCGTCATCAACGGCAAGTGGCAGAAGTTGCAGATCGTCGGCCTCGCACTCTCGCCTGAGTACGTTTACGAGATCAGAAGCGGTGAGATCTTTCCTGATAACCGCCGTTCCGGAGTCTTGTGGATGAGCCGCGAGGCTCTTGGTCCAGTGTTCAACATGAAAGGCGCATTCAATGACGTTGCGTTGACACTTGCACCGGGAGCATCGGAACCGGAGGTGATTAGACAACTCGATGATCTGCTCGCGAACTATGGTGGGCTTGGTGCTTATAACCGCGATGACCAGGTTTCGAACCATTTTCTCTCGGGTGAGATTGCCGAACTGCAGGTGACCGGAACGTTCATCCCTGCAATCTTTCTACTGACCACCGCCTTTCTCATACATCTTGTGCTTTCCCGCATGGTCGCAACACAGCGACAGGAGATCGCGGTCCTCAAGGCATTCGGCTACGGAAACTACGCACTCGGCTTTCATTACCTGAAGCTTGCGTTCGTTGTCGTGTCGGCCGGTGTTGTCCTGGGAATCGTTGTAGGTTGGTACTTCGGTTTGAAAGTCACAGAGCTTTACATGCAGTTCTTTCGTTTTCCGGTACTACGCTACTCGCCGGAACCGTTAGTGATTGCAACTGCGATTCTTGTCACTCTCAGTGCTGCTTCAATCGGAGCACTCGCAGCCGTACGACGCGCCATCAACTTACCGCCTGCCGAGGCAATGCGTCCTGAGGCGCCGGCCGGCTTTCGCGCAGGGTTCATCGAGCGTCTTCATATCCATCAGCTCGTTCCTACGTCGGTGCGGATCATACTGCGCAACCTCGAGCGACGTCCGTTCAAGGCGATGATGTCGATCTTTGGAACTGCACTCGCAGTAGCGCTGCTCGTAGTTGGTTTCTTTCTTTACTTCGACACCGTTCAACGGATTATCGACGTGCAGTTCAATCACGTTCAACGGGAGGATGTCTCGGTAGTATTTCACGAACCAAGACCGGCCGCTGTGAAATACGAGCTCGCCAGCCTGCCGGGAGTCATGCGTGTAGAGCCTTATCGAGCAGTGCCCGCGCGGCTCCGTTTCGCGCATCGAACACGCCGGATCGTATTACTTGGATTAGAAGATTCTGCTGAGCTTCGCCGCGTCGTCACAAAAGATCTTCAGCCGGCGGCACTGCCACCTCAGGGCTTGTTGCTGACGACTAAGCTGGCTGAAGTCCTCGGAGTAGTTCCCGGTGAAACTGTTAGGGTCGAGGTGCTTGAAGGTGCGCGGCCCGTTCGCGATATTGCTGTGACCGGCACCGTCGACGAACTGGTTGGACTCGCGGCGTACATGGATGTTCGGGCATTACACCGGCTCATGAACGAGGGCGAAACGAGTAGCGGCGCATTCCTGATGGTCGACTCACCGGCTATACCAGCGCTCTATGCGGAGTTGAAACAAACGCCTGCGGTCAGTGCGGTTTCGATTCCTGAAACAGCTCTCGCCAGCTTCAATGAAACGATCGCCAAAACCATCAACGTTTCGACGGTGATACTGATCGCCTTTGCAATGATCATCGCGTTTGGGATGGTCTACAACGGTTCACGCATTGCACTCTCCGAGCGCGGGCATGAGCTCGCTTCATTGCGTGTACTCGGATTCACGCGCGCGGAGATCGCCGTGATGTTGCTCGGCGAACAGGCGATCCTGACTTTGATTGCGATTCCGGTTGGATTCGCATTGGGTTACGGAATCGCCGGATTGCTGACAGTGGCAGTTGATACTGAGGTGATTCGCTTTCCTCTGCTCATCAGCGGGAGAACTTATGTGCTGGCATTCCTGGTGATTGCAGTGTCGGCGTTTCTTTCGGGATTTCTCGTGAGGTGGCGGCTGCGAAATCTGGATCTGGTGGCGGTCTTGAAAACTCGGGAGTGATCGTCATGAAACGAATTCTAAACACAATTCTATTGTTGATCGTCGTCGCCGTGGTGGTCGGCCTTCTGGCGATGTGGCTTAGACCATCGCCTGTAAGCGTCGACGTAGCCAAAGCGTCGCGAGGTCCGATGCGCGTTACGGTTGACGGAGAAGGGAAGACGCGCGTGCGTGATCGCTACGTAGTTGCGACTCCAGTTGCCGGACGATTACGGCGAATCACGCTGCGGCGTGGCGACACTGTTGTTCAGCGCCAGTCGATTGCTGAGATTGAACCGCTGCCGTTGGCGCCTCTGGATCCGCGCCAACGCGCTGAAGCGGTGGGCCGTGTTCGTGCGGCGGAAGATGCGAAAGCTGAAGTTGATCGAATGGTTGAGCGATACAAAGCGAGTTACGACCAGGCTCGCAGAGATCTGCAACGCAGCGAGACCCTTGCGCGCGACGGCGTCATATCGCGGCAGGAAGTTGAAGAGGCCGAAACTGTGGTCGCCACGACTTCACGCGAATACGAAGCCGCGAGATCTCGAGCTGAAAGGGCGGCGCACGACGTCGAAGTAGCGAGAGCGGCACTGTTAGCGATCGATCGTTCACCGGGGACCGCTACTGTGAAGGTCCAGGCGCCGACGGGAGGCAGAGTTTTGCGCGTGTTGGAAGAGAGTGAGCGCGTTGTGAATGCTGGTACGCCACTACTTGAACTAAGTAATCCTTCAAACCTGGAGGCTGTAATCGAATTGTTGTCGACGGACGCGGTAAAGGTCGTGCCCGGCGCTGGTGTCTTCATTGAAAATTGGGGTGGACCAAAAGCTCTCGAAGGGCGCGTCAGATTAATCGAGCCTTCAGCGTTCACTAAAGTTTCTGCTTTGGGGATTGAAGAGCAACGCGTGAACGTGATTGTAGATCTGCTCGATCCGGGAACGGCTTTAGGTGACGGCTATCGTATTGAGGGAAGAGTTGTAATTTGGGAAACAAGCGATGCGTTACGAGTTCCCGTGAGCGCTTTGTTCCGCCGCGGTGAAAGCTGGAGTTTATTCAGGGTGGAAAATGGAGTGGCCAGGTTGCAGGACGTTGAGATCGGACACATCACGTCGTCTCAAGCTGAGGTCACGAGCGGCCTGGAAGAAGGAGCAGAGGTGATCACGCATCCCTCAAAAGACATCGCGGACGGGACGCGCGTTGAAGCAACAACGCCTTGAGACAGGATTTACATGATTACAATGATTTACATGTAAATCTTGAAAATCATTCTAATCCTGTCAAAGGTTCACCAGGGAGAAGTAAATGTCTGCAACACCTAAACCTGCAACAGCAGGCACCGCAAGCGAAGTGGAGATCCCCGTTGGGCATTGCTGGGTCACTGGGAACCTGGTCGTTCCGGCAGGCGCGAGTGGCATCGTTCTCTTTGCGCATGGAAGTGGTAGCAGTCGCCACAGCCCGCGCAATCAATTTGTTGCACGCATGCTCCACGAGGCAAAAGTCGGAACGCTGCTTTTCAATTTGCTAACAGCTTTCGAGGAATTTGTTGAGGCTCGCACCGGTCATTTGCGTTTCGATATCGGCTTGTTGGCTCATCGTCTGATCGCCGCCACCAACTGGTTGCGGACTGATGAACGAACAGAGGGCATGCCTCTCGGTTATTTCGGCGCAAGCACCGGCGGCGGTGCGGCCCTGGTGGCGGCTGCGGAAATCGACGTCCCTATCAAGGCTGTAGTATCGAGAGGAGGGCGTCCAGATCTGGCCGGCAGTTGCCTGCCACTGGTTAAAGCTCCCACTCTCTTGATCGTGGGTGCGCTCGACGATCCGGTTGTAGCAATGAATCGCGAAGCGTTCTGCCAATTGAGATGTGAAAAGAGCTTACAGATAGTTCCAGGAGCAACGCACTTGTTCGAAGAGCCCGGAACACTCGAGACGGTGGGCCACCTCGCCGCTGACTGGTTTGCAAAACATTTCTCCCCTCACGAGTAAACCGCAGAGTGTGGTTTTTCGATTCGGACGGCTGGGGAAAGCTACGCATTCGCGTGCGTATAAGCACTCACTGCGTGGTCCATCTCTGAACAGTTATATGCGAAAGCTACTGATCTCTCGGGTTCGTCAAAGGCATAGTGTTTGCGATTGGTCCGTACGGAAAGGAAAAGAGAGTGCAGCGGCGGGCGATGCTTTATACGTCGCGGTTGCGAAAGTCTTTAGTTGTTTGAAAGAACGGATTGTTATGGAAGCCAGAGGGCGCGGCGAAAAAGGCCGCATAGCAAGACTGGTTGGAACCAGTCGTCACTGGCGGAGCAGTGGGTGTCCTAACCCTGCCGAAGCCTGTTGCACGATGCCGCAACAGGTGGGCATGAGATCAAGCTTGCAGGGGAAACGGGCGAGACTTGCGGGAGAGTTAGCCTCCTCAGCAGAGCTCGTCACGGAAGCCGAGACGGTTAGACGGTAATTGTCGAACCCGAGATTCAATCCATAAACGTACCTACGTAACTAAGTGGTACGGGAGACGAGCGGAAAGCAAGGGGCAATCTTGCGGACCGCCCCGCGACTTGTGGTTCTGGTTGCGAGTCGCGGGGCTGCCAGGGCTTCGCAATCTTGGCAGATAAGTCTCAGACCTGGTTTTTAGTCAGGTAAACAGGGTCGGAAGGGAACCTAAGTCGGCGGGTAAATTGCTATGTGAGCTACGCCGGAATTTAAGCGCAGCTTCCCGCAAGGGATAAGTCGGCTGAGTGACTAGTTGCGTTTAGAGGCAGAGTGGTCGTAGTAGTCGATGGAGTAATGACCATCCAGGGAGACGGTAACGCCGTTCACAAGGCGAAGGGCGACAGTTCCGCTGCCGTCAGCGTAAAGGGACATCTTCAGTGGAGAGCTGGGGTTTCCTTCGCAGCTGGGAGGGAGCGCAATGGAGAGCCGGATGCGTTGAAAGATGCCAGTCCGGTTCGGGAAAGGCTTCGTCGAGACCGCTTGTTCGTGAGACAGGTATGGCGCGACGATTCTATTTCATAACAGGCTTACGAGGACGTGGCGAAGCAGAGAAACGCCTCGGGTGATGTTACGGTTACAGCGCTGATGTGTGTATTCACATCAGCGCTTTGCACAAAAACTCGAAACGGAATGATGTTTCTTAGCCTGCGATCGCAGGCGTAAGCATAAAGCTTGGGGCGTCAGCCCCAGGTTGTGGTCCAACTCGAAACCGAATGATGTTTCTTAGCCTGCGATAGCAGGCGTAAGCGTAAAGCCTGGGGCGCGAGCCCCAGGTTGATGGTCCAATAGACGGGCCGGAGCCCGCGACAGCGGGCGAAAGTCGGTAGCTTTCACGCTGTCGCCCGTGTTCACGGGCTCGGGGCTTGGCTTTAGGATCTGACCTGGGGGCTTGCGCCCCAGGCTTTATGCTTGCGCCTGCTTCGCAGGCTCAGCAAAACGGCTTTCGAGATAGTACAGCAAATTCTTCATGCCCCTGACGCCCTCACCAGCGTTTTGATAGCGGTCGAGCAACAGGCATGCCCTCGATTTCAGGCCCAAATGACCCCGCATTTCGGGGCGCCAGCGAACTGCCGTCAGCAGACTTCTCTTAAAAATGACCGCACTGCTGCGTGAAACTCCGCAGCTGTTGTGACTGGTTGTTCGGAAACACGCCAGAAAACTAAATGGCACGTGCCGTGCAATTCGATCAATGACATTAGTAGTTGGTCCAATGTCGGTGCGACGTGTGGAGGCGACATGATTACTAAGTTTTTCAAGGACAGAACTGAAGCGGGCCGATTCCTGGCCCAAAGGCTCGAGCAGTATGCGAATGATCCAAACGTGGTCGTGCTTGCTCTGCCTCGTGGCGGCGTTCCCGTGGCGTACGAAGTGGCGCAGAAACTGAAAGCACCTTTGGATGTTTTCGTAGTGAGAAAGCTCGGCGTGCCCGGTTACGAAGAGTTTGCGATGGGCGCGATCGCCACCGGAGGAATTCGTGTTCTCGACGACGCACTTATCTCTCAGCTCAGAATACCGGTTGAGGTCGTTGACGAAATCACGGCGACCGAGTTCACCGAACTCGAGCGACGAGAGCGGCTATACCGTGGCTCACGTCCGCCTGTGGATATAACCGGGCAAACTGTAATTATCGTTGATGACGGCCTGGCTACCGGTTTCACGATGCGAGCCGCAGTCAAAGCTCTGCGGAACAAGAATCCCAAAAAGATCGTGGTGGCAGTCCCGGTGGGAGAGCGCACCGTCTGTGAATCTTTCAAGAATGACGTTGACACTGTCGCTGTGTGCGCAACTACACCCGAGCCTTTCCGGGCTGTTGGTTTGTGGTACCGAGACTTTTCACAAACGACCGATGCCGAAGTGCAGCAGCTCTTACGGAAAGCTCCGCAAACGAGGGCGGCTGCTTAATCCAGGAAGAGGTGAATCATGGTTGCACAAACAAGAGTGCTACTCACGGATGTGGTGAGTCATGAAGCTCAACCGCTTGTCGGCGAAATCAATGACTACGATTCCTTGTTGAAGATGATCGGAGACGCACGGCTGGTCTTAATTGGAGAGGCTTCACACGGAACTCATGAGTTTTATCGAGAGCGCGCGCAGATTACGAAGAGGCTTATCGAAGAAAAAGGTTTTACCGCCGTAGCTGTAGAGGCGGATTGGCCAGACGCCTATCGTGTTAATCAATACGTGAGGGCAAGAAGCTCCGACGAAGACGCCGTCGAAGCCCTGCGAGGTTTCAAAAGATTTCCTGCATGGATGTGGCGGAATGCGGATGTACTCGATTTCGTCGGCTGGCTGCGATCGCACAACGATCAGCTTCCGGCTGAAGCTCCGAAAGTAGGTTTCTACGGTCTTGATTTGTACAGTCTCCATTCCTCGATCGAAGCTGTTCTTACATATCTCGACAAGATCGATCCGGAGGCGGCGCAAAGAGCACGCGCTCGTTACGCCTGTTTCGATCATTTCGGTAAAGACGAACAGGCATACGGTTATGCAACGGGTTTGGGCATTTCCAGCTCGTGCGAGGAAGAAGTTGTCGACCAGCTACTCGAGATTCACCGGCGCGCAACCGAATATGCCCGGCTCGATGGACAAGTCGCAATTGACGACTATTTCTACGCCTGGCAGAACGCGAAGCTCGTACGAAACGCGGAGCGTTATTATCGTTCGATGTTTGGCGGTCGCGTCCTATCGTGGAACCTGCGCGACAGTCACATGGCTGAAACGCTCGATTCATTGCTGCGATTTCTGAGCGCGCAACATCCTCAAACCAGGATCGTTGTCTGGGAACACAATTCACATCTCGGTGACGCCTCAGCTACAACCATGGGTGAACAGGGCGAGTGGAATGTTGGTCAACTGGCGCGGCAGCGTTATGGGCATGAAGCAGTCCTTGTAGGACTTACTACGTATCGCGGAACCGTTACCGCCGCTTCACAATGGGATGGACCAGCGGAACGGAAAGTCGTTCGGCCCGCGCTCGGCGATAGTTATGAAGCGCTTTTTCACTCCGTCGGACTGCCGCGCTTCCTGCTTACTTTCCGCAACAACGGCTCCGCTACCACGGCCTTACGAGAGCAAAAGTTGGAACGCGCCATCGGCGTTATCTACCGCCCTGAGACCGAACGTTACAGTCATTATTTTCACGCCCGCCTGCCGGATCAGTTCGACGCGGTGATCCACTTCGATGAGACGAGGGCTGTTGAACCACTCGAACGGAGTTCCGAATGGGATGTCGGAGAGGTCCCCGAAACATTTCCCACCGGGCTTTGAGAAAGGAGATTACAATGCGAACAAGACAGATTCCCAAAACCGAATGGCCGGCATTTCTCGATCGTTTCAGCCGGCAACATGAAGGGTGGCTGGTCAAGCTCGAGATCTTAAGTCCGGAACTTGGTGCCCAGCTCGAAGAAAGCGGGTTGGCCCTGCAAGGCTTGACGGATGAGTGGGACGAAGTTGAAGGCAATACCATCATGATTATGGCCGGAAAGAAGGCAGACGCTCACGTCACCCACTCGATTAGCAACCCAACAGAAGTAAACCTTGAGCAAACCCACGAAGGCGCTGATGTGGCGCTCTCGATCAAATCTGCCGATGGCACAACCGCACTATTGAGCTTTCGTGCCGCGGTTTTGCCGGAGACAGTCGATGCTATGGCAGCGTGATCTTGTACCGGCACAAACCGGAACGCGAGGCCGGCCATGCGACCGAACATCCTTTTTGCGGACGATGATTTCGACCTCCGCGAGCTGGTCCAATTCCAGTTGCAGGCGGCCGGCTTTCGCATGTCTACGGCTGACAATGCAGAAGATGTTTTACGACTGGTCACGACTGATCGCTTTGACGTTCTGATCCTCGACTACTGGATGCGCGAAGTGACGGGCATCGAACTGTGTCACCAGATTCGGAAGTTTGATCAAAGCACTCCAATATTGATTTGCTCAGGCGCAGTTACCGAAGCGGATAAAGAAGCGGCAACGTTGGCGGGCGCGCAGGGTTATCTGCAAAAGCCATTTAGTTCCCGGGAGCTAATTCGAGCAGTGCGTTTGTCTCTCGAAGTGTCTGTGGACGTAGCCGCTCAGGAATAAACATAACTATCACGAAAGAGACGACGGAGGTCCCCCTATGTTCAGAAAAGTGACGACAGTCTTGCTGGTCGCTTTGGTGCTTAATCTCGGCGGCGGAAGGCTCGCTTATGCCAGCTCAAAAGAGGAGAAACAGGCGCAATTTGCCGAGAAGGTCAAAGCAAATGTGATGAAACTCGGTACCGGCGAGTCGGCTCGAGTGAAGGTCAAGCTGCGAGATAAAACTAAGCTTGAAGGCTACATCAGTGAGGCTGGCCCGGAAACTTTTACCGTCACGAACCGCAAGACAGGCGTCGCTACAACCGTGGCCTACCCGGAGGTAAAGAGCGTTCAGGGAAACAACCTCTCGACAGGCGCGAAGATCGCGATCGGTGTTGGGATAGCCGTAGGCATCCTTTTTATTATCCTTTGGTACACAACGGGGCCGGGCAGTGACTGACAACTGCGCTGGAAATCCAAACGAAGCTTCGGATAAGATTCCTGGAAGTTGGCCCGGAGATCACGGGTGGTCCACCTGATCAAATCGCCGTCGGGAGAATACATTATGGCTCACCTCAAGCTGCCGTTGGTTTTGCTGTTCCTGGTCATGTGCGCGGCAAGCGTGCGCGCAGACCCGGTCTTCATCTCGGTTCCCCTCAACTCCCCGGTCTTCGTTTCGCTTGAGACAAACCCGGTGGTGACCGTCGGCCCACGGACGATCGACTTTACCCCTTTCCTCAATCAGGAGTTCATCCACTTTGTGTTTCTGCAGCAAAGCTTCGGAACGGCAACACAGCCGGAGTATCGTTTGACCCTGGCGCTGCGTGCACGCGATGGCCTCGCTTCGTTGAGCGGCGTCATCCCGCTTTCACCCGACTCCTCGTTTGTTAACACTCTCCCTGTATTCACGGTAGGCACGTCTGACCTGATTCTGTTTGATCTCATAGTCGCGGGCTACGGCACCCCTTTTACGATCACGTTCATAGACACAAACGGCGATACACGACTTGCCGAATTCAGCACGCCCGTTCCCGAACCGGCGACAGTGCTGTTGCTCGCCACGGGCTTGTTTGCAGCGGTCAGACTGCGGAGAGTGGAAACGCCGCACAGGCGATAGCAGGTGTTTGCCGCCTCCCGTTCTCTGCGATTGCGAAAACCTGCGCATGATCAGGGAAAAACCCGCTGCCGATTGAACCGCCACATCATCGATCCTCTTTAACGGGGGCTTTTGATTGACTTCCTGAACCTCAGCGGCGGGCACATACGTTGCCTGTTTGTCTGGCAGGAGGTCAAAGATGTACATCACGCCAACCTCAGCCGGCATGCCGCGCCCTGTTACACCTCGAAATGGTTTGCTTACGTTGCGGCGAGAGTTGCTCGACAGGATCAGTTTAACCGGAATAGTGCTCGGCATCTTCGCAGTCGCACTCTTCGCGGGCACAATAGTTTTCGTGGTTCGTTCGGTTTTGACGTCTTACGAGGGCGAGCAAAAACTGCTGGGCGTGACGGAGACACAAAGCAGGCGAATTGACGAGCAGGATAAACAGATCGCCAATCTCAACCAGCGGATCACTCAGATGGACCAGCAGATGGCGTTGCTGAAAAACACCGGCACTGCTCTCAACGAGGTCGAGCCATCCAGTGTACATGCCGTTGCCCTCGCGCCTGCGGTTTGGGGCAAGTACGGCGATGGAGTTTGTTTGATCGCAGGTTCGTTCGAACTCGTCGAACCACGTACCGGTCGCCCGTTGAGATATCCCGAGACCGAGCAAAACGCGGCAGAGAGTTTGCTGGTAATTGGTATCCAGCAGCAGCTTACATTCGAGGGCAACGGTCGCGTTTTTGAACGTGAATTCGAGGCCACTGGTTTTCATGTGGGCGGTGGATACGTTCTAACGAATCGTCATATTGCGACTGAGCCATGGGCCGCTGACAGGCGCACTCAATACTTGATGGAGATGACAGGTGCAAAACCTCGTGTGAAGCACCTGCTGGCCTACTTTCCGAAACATCGCCAGCCAATCCCGCTTAAATTCAAATCAAGCTCGAAAACCGATGACATTGCAGTTTGTACACTGCAGTCAAAGACGATCCCCTCCGGAATTCCGTCTCTTCCGTTAGGCAAGGAGCCGGGCGCGGTTGAGATCGGTAAACCCGTTGTCACGATCGGTTATCCCACCGGGCCTGACAGGTTGCTCGCGTTATTACCGGAAAAGGACGCAGTGGGGTTGATGGACCAGTATGGCGCCTCGCTAACAACTCTGTTGGACCAGCTCGCGACACGTAAGTTGATCAGGCCGATGCTAACGCAGGGGCACATCCGGGATCTGTATGAGAACCGGATCGTGGTCGACGCAATGACCACCAAGGGTTCATCGGGAACGCCGATGTTCGGAGAGACGGGAAAGGTGATCGGTGTGACGTTTGCAGTCCTTGCCGACGATGCGTCGTCGAATTTTGTCGTCGGGATCGAGGGCGCAATCGAGCAACTCCGCAGGGCCGGATGGAAGCCGGTTTAAAGTGCAACTTTGTGTGGCCCGCCGTAATCACTTAAACGATCGTGAAATCGGTTGAATTTAGACACGCATTACAGCAGCGGTGTGTACAACCTGGGGTTTACCCATATAAGAACGAACGTTGACTTTTCTCTTGATGGGGAATAATCTTCCGCCACTTTTGAAGCGAAGACTGAGCCCGAGCCTCTGCGTCCTCGCAAACTCGCAAATAGTCTTCTTCACCATCAAAGTCCACAGCTAATCGCCCCTGCGGATATGTGATCCGGCACGCGCCACGTTGCAATCTTCACCCGGATTGTAGGGATTGGACGAGTGCCAGACAGGTACCGGTATGACAATCAAACCCACCCCCGTTTCTTGTCGTGGAACTATTTACTACTGGTGCGCGCTGGGGTTAGTCAGCTCTTTACTGGTGATACCCGTACTTACAGTGACTTACACACCACTTGTAGACTATCCAAACCATTTAGCCCGCGTTCACATACTTTACAAATACGCCGATGTGCCCGCATATCAATCGGCGTACACCAGAGTGCTGGAACCACTCCCGAATCTGGCGATGGAGCTGCTCCTCTTACCCTTGCTCCCGTTCGTCGACATACTAGCGGCGGGTAAAATATTTCTAACTCTTACACTCCTTCTATTCATCGTTGGCTGCCACCAGTTAGGCACAGCGATTCACGGGCGCCCAACATGGCTGGTACTGCCATCTCTTTTCTTTGTTTACAACTCGATGTTCTTTTACGGATTCGTCAACTACATCGTCGGCGTGGGCGTGTTCTGCCTTGCCCTGGCTTGCCGTCTCAGACTTCGCGTGAAGTGGACAGTCGGACGCTTCTTGATGCTGACGTTACTCGCATTTCTGTCCTTTGTGGCGCATCTGTCCGCCTACCTTTTTATCGGTGTGACAATGGTTGTCGTGACGGCGTGGGATTATTTCACCGGGAAAGAGGATCTGCGAACCGCGGCGCTCAACTTGACACCGCTGGTTCTGCCCCTCGTCTTTTTCGTCGTATTCATGATGGGTGGCGGCACACTCGGACACGTCCAATCGAATACAGTCAGCGGAAAGATCATCGGGGTTTTGTCGCTGGTACTCACCTACAACTACACCCTGGATTCGCTTTTGATGATGGGTTTTCTTGGAGTGTTGATTGTACTGCTGACACGGCTTCAGCGCGTGCGGGTGGATTGGCCAATCTTTCTTTCAGCCGCCATATTTGCCTTCCTCTATCTACTCAGCCCGAAAGTGCTGTTCGGATCTTCTTCGGCGGACGCGCGGCTCATTCTCCCCGCCGCACTACTGTTCACCTTATCGCTAAAGCTGTCGGTCCCGCCGATTACAGCGAGGCTCTTGCTGCTGTTGTTACTTTCGCTCGCTTCGATCCGCGTCGTATTCATCTGGCGGACATGGGTGAATCTGGATAAACGGATTGCTGCCGAGGTTGAGGTGCTGAAGCAACTGCCCAGCGGCGCAACTGTATACCCGATATTTGTTCGATCCGAGAGTAGGCAGGAACAAAAGGTTGAACGGTCTCTGGTCCATATCGTCCTTTACGCTACGATCTATCGACAGGCTCTTGTGCCGACACTGTTCACGCAGGAAGGACAGGTGAACATCGCGTTTCGCTACAAGCCGAATTACACGCAGCCCCCTCACCAACAGCCTGAAGAGTGGGTGCAACGTTCCAACGAGTGGATGCCGTATCTGGGCGCTTATGATTACGTCTGGAGCTATGGCGTGCAGGGAGAACTGGACCATTTACTTCGCAAGAGGTGCATGAAGATCCACGAAGCAGGCGCGTTTAGTTTATGGCGGGTCGATCATCAGTATCAATCACACAATACGCCCGCCTCGCAGAGTGAATATTGAGTTTTGACTCATACACGCCGGCGCATACCTGCCAGTGGCTGAGTGTGGGCGCGAGGTTCCTGATCGGTTGAGAAGTTGTATGTGTCTCAGGAGAGTCCGGTAGTTGCGCATGATGCTTACCTCCTTGATTGAAGTTATGGGCGAGTTGATTTTCAGGTGTGGTGAGGTCAGTTCAATTGGTGCTACTCAAGCCGCTTCTCCAGCCCTTGTCCTGCAACCAACCCACGAACCAAGCGCTACAAGTCTCCAACAGACGAACTGCCGGAGAATGACTCAAATAAGTGGGCGATTAGTGTGTTTAATGCTAGCTCTGGGAAAAACCTATGTCAACGATCTGATTAAGTTTTGGATCAGAGGTTTACGAGGGCCTTCGACGAGCTTGATCTGTTATCTTTTCACGAGAGAACAGACAGGTGGATCCGGGTGTAACACGATTGCTTCTAATCCGGCATGCTCACGTCGATAACGGCGAGGATGGCCTGCGAATGTGTGGATGGCTGGATCTGCCGCTTAGCTCGACCGGCGAACTTCAACTGCAAGCCTTCCGCAATGAGCCCTCAACGCTCGAGTCCGCTGCTGTGTATGCGAGTTCGTCATTGCGCGCGCGAGTAACGGCCGAGGCGCTTGCGTCTAATTGGAATGTGCACATC
>DASTQB010000345.1:0-6631 GCA_035761985.1 Pyrinomonadaceae bacterium | reverse complement strand
CGCGTCGCGTTTCAATGTCGAGTCACAGCTTGCGGGAATTGCAAGTCCAACTCTCGTGTTGAGTGGCGATGCTGATGCGATCGTGCCGGTGCAAAACTCGCGCAATCTTGCGGCTAAAATTCCAGGCGCGGAGCTAACGATTATCGAGGGCGGGAGTCACACGTTTTTCACCGAGCGAGCGGACGAGTTTAACCAGATCGTGACGAGATTTCTTTCGTAATGCAATTCGCAAAAATCATCAGCACCGGAATCTACGTTCCTGAAAAGATCGTCACCAACGACGATCTGAGCCGCATTCTCGGTGAAGACATCAACGAGTTTGTCACCAACGTGCTTGGCATCCGCGAACGACACATCAGCGCTGATGACGAGAGCACCGCAGACCTCGCCACAAACGCGAGCCGCCAGGCACTCGAAGCCGCGGGTCTGGATGCACGCGATCTGGATCTGATCATTCTCGCGACCGACACGCCTGAGCAGCTTTCGCCCGCGACGTCAGTTGTGGTCCAACACCGGCTCGGTGCACTCAACGCGGGAACGTTCGACGTCAATTGCGCGTGTGCGGGTTTTGTGACGGCGCTGGATACCGCGTCGAAGTTCATCATCGCCGATCGAGCTTATCGCAACGTGCTCGTGGTCGGGGCTTATGCGATCAGTAAGTACGTTGACTGGCACGACAAGAAAACGGCGACGATCTTCGCCGATGGTGCAGGCGCGCTCGTCCTCCAGGCGCGAAGCGACCGGCAGGGCTTTCTCGCCGGGAAGCTTTATGCCGACGGGAGCTTTCACGACCACATGGGGATCTACGCCGGTGGAACGCATCTGCCGACTACAAAGCAGGTGATCGATGAAGGCGTTTGGACCAAGGTGCGGTTTGCGAAGAAATATCCTGCCGAGGTCAATACTGAAGGCTGGCCGGCGATTGTCAATCAGGTGCTCGAGAAAGCCGGATTGAAAATCAGTGATATCAAGTTGTTTTTGTTTACGCAGGTGAATCTGAGCACGATCAAGGAAGTGATGAACAAGCTCGAACTGCCGATGGAACGCACGCACACGATCATGCAGAAGTGGGGTTACACGGGATCGGCGTGTATTCCGATGGTGCTTCACGATGCTGTCATGGAGGGGAAGCTTAAGAGCGGCGATAACGTGATCATGTGTGCGTCGGGTGGTGGGTTGAATATGGCGTGTGTTGCGTTTCGCTGGTAAGCCGCGGATGAACGCGGAAAATGCGCGGATTGGGTTTTTGATGGCTACGGTTTATTCGTTATTCAGGGATCGGGTGCAGAAGTACGCAGGGACTTCGAACGACGTCTTTTATTTTCGTTCTAAGGGTCGCTGGGAGGGAATTTCGTGGCGACGCTTTGAGGAGGAGACGCTCGACTTCGCGACGGCGCTGTTGTCGTTCGAACTCAAGCGTGGTGGATCCGTTTGTATTTTGATGGGGAATGTGCCGGAGTGGCCCATCAGCGACATCGGAACGATTGCTGCCGGTGGTGTTGGTGTCGGGCTTTACCCGACGAGTTCCGCGGAGCAGATTGCTTACATCATCGACCATTCTGATGCTGAGTTTGTGCTCGTCGATTCGCGCGAGCAGCTCGAGAAAGTTCTCAGTGTTCGCGATCAGCTTCCGAAGGTCAGGCAGATAATCGCACTCGAAGCTGAGACGTCGAACGACGTCATAAGTTATCGAGACTTCATCGCGCGTGGTCGAGAAGAACGCTCGCGGCTTGCCCCGTTGTTAAAAGAACGCGCGGAAGGCGCCGCGCCGGACGATGTCGCCATCATGGTTTACACGTCCGGCACGACCGGACGACCGAAGGGTGCGTGTCTGAGTCATCGCTACATCATCAACAGCGTGGAATCGCTGCGACAGACGATTCCCATCTACGACACTGACGTTTCGTTTTCTTATCTTCCGTTCTGTCATGTAGCCGAGAGGATCTCAGGTCTTTATAACCGTCTTTACGCCGGCGCCTCGGCTTACTTCGTCGACGATCTGAGCAAGCTCGGCGAATACATGCTCGAAGTTAAGCCGACGGTCTTTGCAAGTCTGCCGCGTTTCTTTGAAAAGATACACGCGCGTGCCGTGTCAGACATGCAACGCCTGCCTGAGGAAGAGTGGCCGCACTTCAAAGCCACAAAGGTCAAGGATTACTTCGGCGGGCGAGTTCGTGTTCTCACCTCCGGTGGAGCACCGTTGCCTTTGGAAGTGGCTGAGTTTTTTGCAGCCGCGGGTTTGCCGATCCTGCAGGCGTACGGTCTGACGGAAAACGTCTGCGTCGCGTTCAATCGTCCGGACAATTACAAGTTCGGCACAGTTGGACCACCGATGCCCGGCTGTGAAGTTCGCATCGCGGCCGATAAAGAGATCCTGGTTCGAAGCGAGATGATGTTCAGCGGTTACTACAAAGCTCCTGAAGAGACTGCGAAGGTATTCGAAGATGGGTGGCTGCTGACGGGCGATCTCGGTGAGTTTGATGAAGATGGGTTTTTGAAAATCACGGGACGGAAGAAGGAGCTCATCGTCACTTCTACCGGGAAGAAAGTCGCGCCGGCGTTGATTGAGAATATGTTGAAGGAGCATCACCTGATCAGCCAGGCGATGGTCTATGGCGAGGGACGGAGCTACCTCGTCGCGTTGATCACGGGGACTGCGGATCGGGAGACTGTGCAGTCGATTGTGGATGGTGTGAACCGGCGTGTGTCGTCGACTGAGGCGATCAAGAGGTTTGCGATACTGGAGAGGGATTTTGAGATTGCGCGAGACGAGATTACGCCGACGGGGAAGTTGAAGAGGGATGTGATTACGCGACGGTATTCGAATCTGATCGAAGAGCTGTACACGGATAAACGCGGATGAAAAAAGCACGGATTTTAGTCCTATTGGTATTGACCGTTTGTGGTGTAGCGCAGGCGGTTGCGGCGCAAACAAGCTCGGCGGTTGAGAAGGAAACGACTGTCTTTGGGCCGAAGATTCATTATGTCGAGGCGGGGTCGGGGCAGGCGGTGATTTTGTTGCACGGGCTTGGTGGGTCTTCGCGCGCGTGGCAGACGAATATTGGGCCGCTGGCTGAGAAGTTTCATGTGTTTGCGCCCGACCAGATCGGGTTTGGAAAGTCAGATAAGCCGCTCGTCAATTATCGTATTCGCACCTACGTCGATTTCCTCGATCAATTTTGTAAACAACTGAAGATTGAGCGCGCGACGCTCATCGGAAACTCGATGGGCGGATGGATCGCCGCTGCGTTCACTGCCGCGTTCCCCGATCGAGTTGAGAAGCTTGTGTTGGTGGATGCTGCGGGATACGCGCCTTCGAAGGATGTCGATCCGCGGATCTTTTATGGCTTGAACCCAACCACGCGTGAGGGAATGAAAACGCTCGTCACCAAAGTCTTCTACAACAAGCTCTTTCACACCGATGCCGCCATCGACGCGTCGATTGCCGCGCGGCTGGCCGCAGGTGACGGCTACACCATCAACAGCATCACCGAATCAATCATTCGCGGCGAAGACTTCCTCGACGCCACAGTCAAAACCATCAAACACCCGACGCTGATCATCTGGGGACGCCAGGACGGTCTCGTGCCTCTCAGCGAGGGCGAACGCTTCAATCGTGACATTGCCGGTTCGAAACTCGTCGTGTTCGAAGAGTGTGGTCACGTGCCTAACTTCGAAAAACCAGCAGACTTCAACGCGGCCGTGATCAACTTCCTGACGACTTCAAAATGAAATTCGACGTAGGCGACACTGCCGAGATCACAAAACGAATCACCGCCGCCGACGTCGAAGGCTTCGCCGGCGTGACAGGCGACTACAATCCCATTCACCTCGACGAGGAATTCGCGAAGGCCACGCGCTTCGGCCGGCGCATCGCGCACGGAATGTTGACCGCGTCGCTTATTTCTTCCGTGATTGCCAACCAACTGCCCGGCGAGGGAAGCATCTATCTCGGCCAAACACTCCAGTTCGTCGCACCCGTTTTTCTCGACGACGAAATCACCGCGCGCGTCACCGTAAAACAAATCCGCGACGACAAACCGATCGTCAAACTCGAGACCATCTGCGCAAATCAGCGTAACGAGATCGTCATCCGCGGCGACGCAACTGTTCTCGTCAGCTAAAGTTCACTATGGAAACCGCAACCACGTTAGTTAAAGACGAGAGCCCGGTCCGCAACTACTCCTGGTACGCGCTCGGGTTGCTGACACTCGTCTACGTCTTCAACTATCTCGACCGCACGATCATCTACATCCTTCTGCCGCTGATCAAAAAAGAGATGGCGTTCACGGATTTGCAACTGGCGTTACTCGGTAGCATGTCGTTCGTCATCTTCTTCACCGTGCTCGGCATTCCTTTCGGTCGTATGGCCGATCGCGCAGTGCGAAAAAACATGATCGCCGTCGGTCTCGCGGTCTGGAGTTTGTTCTCAGGTCTAACGGGATTTGCAAATGGCTTCTGGTCCATCCTGATCTGTCGCATGATGGTCGGCGTCGGCGAAGCGACACTTGGACCAGCGGCGTTGTCGTTGTTGAGCGACTACTTCCCGCCGCGCGTCAGAGCGACTGTGCAGGCGATCTATTCTTCGGGTATCGCGATCGGCGCCGGTCTCGCATTCTTCCTCGGCGGCTGGCTGGGCCAGGAGTACGGCTGGCGCGTCGCTTTTTATGGTCTCGGCTTTCCAGGACTCGCGATCGCCGTGCTGGTCTACATGCTACGTGAGGAACCACGCGGCCAGACTGAGAGCGCTACGACGAAGTACACGGCGAGCGACTGGAAGATCCTGTTCAAGTCTGTCCCGCTTCGTTATCACTACCTCGGCTACGGCTTTTTCGGTCTCGCGGCAAACAATCTTTCCTTCTGGGGACCAACGTTTGTCACGCGTGTCTATCAACTCGACCTTCTGACCATCGGCTTTTACGGCGGACTGCTGACGTTGATCGCCGGCGTGCCCGGCACGATTCTCGGCGGCTATCTTGCAGACAAGTTTCGACGTTTTGGACGCGGCGGCCGCATGTTGTTCGGCGCACTTGCCGCGTTGATCGCCGTGCCGTTCTGGTTGCTATTTATCTTTTCAGGAAACCTCTTGCTGCTACTGATTGCCAACCTCGTGCTCCTCGCGCTTTCGCTCGTGTGGCTTGGTCCCGCGGCAGCCGACGTTCACGACATCGCCGGCCCGCAACTCCGCGGTCTCGGAATCGGTGTTTACTTCTTTGCCGTGATCATCGCCTACGGGATCGGTTCGCTCGTGATCGGCCAGTTCAACGACTGGCTCGGAGCAGCGACCACGCCGCTCAACATGCGTTACTCGATGTTGCTCTGCCCGCTCGCGTGTCTGATCGCCGCGTTGAGTTTGTGGCAAGGTCACCGCGCGGCAAATCGTCTCTAATTCGTACCCCAACGCACAGACACCTGCGTTCGCCGGTTCCTAACATCTGCTCATATTCCACAAGGAGGGTGCAGATGCCAAAACAACACGAACTAGGACTACCGCCGGCAAGTGAACAAAGCGATTTCGGTCGTGGGTCGATCTTCTTTGTAGGCACGGCGACGGTAATCCTGCGATATGCGGGTTTCACGATCCTCACGGATCCGAATTTCCTGCACGCGGGCGATCACGTCCATCTCGGCTACGGTTTGACTGCGGAGCGGCTCACGAATCCCGCGATCGAGCTCGAGCAACTGCCGCCGATTGATTTCTGTGTGTTGTCACACTACCACGGCGATCATTTCGATCAGGTCGTGGAAGAACGCCTGCAGAAGGATCTGCCGATCATCACCACCGAGCATGCGTCGACGGCGCTAAAGGAGAAAAAGTTTACGAAGACGATCGCGCTCGACACGTGGGACGTCGTCGCTGTGCAAAAGGGCAACGCACGCCTTCGAGTGACCTCGATGCCGGGTAAGCATGGCCCTGCACTCAGCGACCTCCTGCTGCCGCCCGTGATGGGCAGCATGCTCGAGTTCCAATCCGGCGACGATGTTGCGCTGCGCTTGTACATCACCGGCGACACACTCGTTCACGACGATCTGCACGAGATTCCGCGCAGGTATCCGCAAATCGACCTGGCGCTCTTCCATCTCGGCGGCACGCGCATTCTCGGCATCCTGTTGACGATGGATGCGGAGCAGGGCGTGGAGGCCATCAGGATCATCAATCCTCGCGAGGTCATTCCTATCCATTACAACGACTACGAGGTCTTCAAATCACCTCTCGAAGACTTCCGCAGGGCTGTTGAAGAAGCTGGCTTCGCCGACAGGGTGAGATACCTCAGCCACGGCGAGACTTACGACTTCGAAGTTTCGAGATTTCTTACTGCCGCTATGTAGATTTTTTAGGGGGTGCATGGCCGCCAGGGGCTTCGTTTTTCGCGTTCTAGGTAGGAGTTACTGTGATGAAGCGATGTCCCAGGTGTAGCCGCACGTTTGATGATGAACGGCTAAAGTTCTGCCGTGCGGACGGGGCTCCTCTCTTCAGTGAGACTTCTGCGAACGAGGCGCCCACCGCCCCTTTCATGCAGGCGAACTTTCAGAAGCAGAAGGCTCGAAGCGAAACGCGGGATCTGAGAAAACGCTGATCACGATTGTAGGGGTGGCCCTCCGTGGCCACCCCAGCTCGGAATTCACTTGC
>DASTQB010000344.1:0-11486 GCA_035761985.1 Pyrinomonadaceae bacterium | reverse complement strand
GTGGTGCTCTCGCTCGTGCCGACCAAAGGCATTCCGCTGCCGTTCATCTCGTACGGCGGATCGTCGCTCGTGCCGACGCTCGCAGCGGTCGGCATTCTGCTGAACGTGTCGCAACACGCGAGCGGGACCGTTTCCGATTTTCGACTGCCGATTTCGAATTTGAAGAAGAAGTACGAGGGGCGTTTAGAACATCAAGCAGCGATTGAAAACTGGCGATGAGAGTACTGATCGCTGCCGGCGGCACTGGCGGACACATCTATCCCGGGATCGCGGTGGCCCAGGAGATTATGCGGCGCGATGCGAGTTCGAAAGTGCAGTTCGTCGGCACTGCACGTGGACTGGAAACGCGGCTCGTACCGCAAGCGGGTTTTGAGTTATCGCTCATTGAAAGTGCCGGGTTGAAAAACGTGAGTCTCGGCGCGCGTATTAAAGGCGTCGCAGTGTTGCCGAAGAGTTTTCTTTCGGCGCAACGCCTGATGCGACAGTTTCAGCCGGACGTAGTTGTAGGCGCAGGCGGTTACGTTTCCGGTCCGGTGGTTTTGACTGCGGCGCTGACCAAGCGGCCGACTCTCGTGATGGAGTCGAATGCGTTGCCGGGTTGGACCAACCGCGTGCTTGCACGTTTCGTCGATCGTGCGGCGGTTTCGTTTGAACAAGCGCTGCCTTACTTTCGGGGGAAAGCGAAAGTGACCGGGAATCCGGTCAGGCGAGAGTTTTTTGAAATACCTGCGAAGCGCCGCGAGCCGGGGAAGTTTTCGTTGCTGGTGTTTGGAGGTTCGCAGGGTGCGCGCGCGATTAATGAGTCGATGATCGCAGCGTTGCCGCGTTTGAAAGAGTTGCCGGTTGAGCTTCGAATCAAGCATCAGACCGGGACCGCCGACGTTGAAAAAGTGAAAGCCGCTTACGACGCGGGTGGCTGGGGCGAACGTGCTGACGTTCGCAGTTACATTGACAACATGATGGCAGATTTCGCGTCGGCGGATCTCGTCCTTTGCCGTGCGGGGGCGACGACGACAGCGGAGTTGATAGCAGCAGGTAAGGCGTCGATCATGGTCCCGTTTCCGTTTGCGGCTGATGATCACCAGCGGAAGAATGCGGAGGCATTGGAGGCGGCGGGCGCGGCGCGAATGATTTTGCAAAAAGATCTCTCGGGGGAACGATTGGCGGCGGAGATTGAGAAGTTGGTCCAGGCGCCGGAAGAGATTGATCGCATGGAAGAAGCGAGTCGGAAGTTGGCGCATGGTGATGCCGCTGCGGCGGCGGTGGATATGATCGAAGAACTTAGCCGCGGATGAAACGGATTTGAAGAACAATAATGTTTAGGAGAATTCAACACGTTCATTTTGTAGGGATCGGGGGGATTGGCATGTCGGGTATTGCCGAGGTGCTGGTCAATCTCGGTTTCCGTGTGTCCGGATCGGATTTGAAGCGCTCGATGGTCACCGATCGGCTGCAACAGATGGGTGTTGAGATCTTCGAAGGACACTCCGCGGAGAACGTGGGCCATCCGCACGTTGTCGTGCGTTCAACTGCCGTGCGTGACGACAATCCCGAGGTGATCGAAGCTAACCGGCGTTCGATTCCTGTTATCCCGCGCGCCGAAATGCTCGCTGAGTTGATGCGACTGAAACCGCACACGGTAGCGGTGGCGGGTTCGCATGGAAAGACAACGACAACGTCGATGGTCGCGACTGTCCTGGGCCATGCGGGGCTCGATCCGACGATGGTCGTCGGAGGCGTGGTCGGAGCGTTTGGATCGAACGCGCATCTCGGCACGAGCGATCTGATGGTCGTCGAAGCCGACGAGAGTGATCGGTCGTTCCTGATGTTGACGCCGACGATTGCAGTAGTCACAAACATCGATCGCGAACACATGGACTACTACCACGACATGGACGACGTGCGTACGTGCTTCGCGAATTTCGTGAATAAAGTGCCGTTCTACGGTTCATCGGTTTTGTGTCTCGACGATCCGAACGTGCAGGCGATCATTCCCCTGCTCGAACGCCGTCGTTTGACATACGGCTTGAGCGCGCAGGCGGACGTTTCCGCGCATGGCATTCGTCACGACAACAATTTTGGCTCGTCGTTCATGGTGTGGCGCGGCACGGACGTGATTGGCGAGATGATCCTGCGCGTGCCTGGCGTTCACAACGTTTACAACGCGCTAGCGGCGATCGCCGTTGGGTTTGAGCTGGAAGTGTCGTTTGAAAAGATCGTCGAAGGGCTTCACAGTTTCACCGGAGCGGGCCGCAGGTTCCAGGCGAAGGGCGAGGTCAACGGCGTGCTGGTCGTCGACGATTACGGACATCACCCGACAGAGATCAGGGCAACACTCGCTGCCGCAAAACTCGGTTCCGGTGGACGTCGCATCGTCGTGCTGTTTCAGCCGCATCGCTACACGCGAACGCATGATCTGATGCAGGAGTTTGCGCGTTCATTCAACAACGCCGACGTTTTGTTCATTACTGACATCTACGCGGCCAGTGAAGATCCGATTGAAGGCGTGAACGCCGAATCGCTAACTGCGGCGATCAAGCGATTTGGTCACAAGGACGTGAACTACATCGGCGCACTCGACAACGCTGCCGCCGTGTTACGCGAACACGTGCAACCAGGCGATCTGGTGTTGACGCTCGGCGCCGGCACCGTCAATCGCGTGAGCGATCAACTGCTGTTTTTAATGAGGGAACAGTACAGTGCCGCAGATGAACGCGGATGAACGCAGGTTTGATCTGTGTCATCCGCGTTTATCCGCGGCTAAATAGAAAGAGTGTGTTGGAAGAACGAGACAGAGTCATCGAAGAAATCGCAGCACGACTCGGCGTGCGTGCGGAGCGTGGAAAACGTTTCGCGGAGTTAACGAGTTTGCGTGTCGGCGGCGCGATCGATTGGGTCATTGAACCGCAGACTGAAGAGCAGGCGGCGGCGATCGTTTACGAGTTGGACCAGGCCGGCATCGGCTGGCGGCCGCTCGGTTCCGGCAGCAACGTCCTTGCTGACGATGGCGATCATCATTACGTGGTTCTCAATTTGAGCAACATGAAAGGCGAGGTTCGTATCGACGGCGAGCGCGTTTGGGTTAGTGCAGGTTATTCGTTGCCGCGTTTGTGCATCGACGTTGCGCGCAGCGGATTGTCGGGCATCGAAGGTCTCGGCGGCATTCCGGGCACTGTCGGTGGCGCACTCTGGATGAATGCCGGTGCGTACGGTAGTGAGATCGGAACTGTGACTGAAGCAGTGCGCGTCGCGCGCGAGGGAAAAGTGATTGAGATTCCGGGTAGCAGCGTTCAATGGAACTACCGGCACACTTCGTTTCAGGAAGGAGAACTGCTGCTGGGAGCGACGCTGCGTTTGCAAAATGACGATCCCGAACGCATCAAGGAACGCATGGACGAAGCGAAGCGCAAACGTCTCGCGACGCAGCCGCACGGCGCGCGCTCCGCTGGTTGTTTTTTCAAAAACCCGCCGGCGAGCACTGTTGGCACGGGCAAGATCATCGACGACATGGGCATGAAAGGTGAGCGCCGCGGAAGTGCTGTTGTGTCCCCGGTGCATGCGAACTTCATCGTGACTGAAGGCGAGAACGCGCGCGCCGAGGATGCGCTCGCGCTCGCGGAAGAGATTCGAGAGCGCGTGAAGCGCGAGCAGGGAATTGAGTTGGAATACGAAGTGGAACTCTGGAGATCCGCGAACGAGAAGAATGAAGCGGATCAAAGCGGGAAGGAGGGCTGAGGCTTGAGAGATCCGATCATGGCACAGAAAGTTGGGAACCGGAGCGGGATTGGTAAAGGTCGATCAGGCACAGGTCAGCGGCCTGCGAAGCGTGCGCCGGCCGAGTCGATCGGTGGGCGGCTCAAGTCGTTACTGGGTTACGTGCCGCTCGCGTTGAGAATCGGCGTGATTGCGATCATCTGCCTCATCGCGTTTGTGGGTTATCGCGCCGCTGCTTCCGCTAGTTTCTTTCAGATTCGAAAGGTTGAGACACGCGGCGCCTCGCGTGCTTCTGTTAGTGAGATCGAAACGCTCGTGCGTCGAGATGTTAGTGAAACCGGTGTGTGGCGAGCGGATCTACAGGAGTTGAGCGGACATCTCGAACGTTTGCCGTGGGTACGCACGGCTGTAGTCACGCGTGTTTTGCCGGACGGCATTCGCGTTCGCATCACTGAGCGTGTGCCGCGCGCCGTTGTACGCACTGCGGCGGGACGATTTATCTGGGTCGATGACGATGCCGTTTATCTCGGCGAGATGTCGCCAACGGATCAGATGCCCGCGTTCTTCCTGCGCGGCTGGAACGAAGAGAATTCGAACGCAGCACGAGCAGAAAATCGCGAACGCGTGACTAAGTTTCTCGAGTTGCAACGCGAATGGGAAACGCAGGGGTTGTCGGAGCGCGTGAGTGAAGTGAACCTGCACGATCTGCGCGACGTGCGAGTGCAGCTCGCGGGTGACGATTCGCAGATCGAAGTCCGACTCGGTTCACAGGACCAGGGTCCACGACTCAGCAAGGCGCTCGCAGTGCTCGATGCTCAACGTCAAACGTCGCGTGGACCACTGATCAGCTACATCGATCTTACGCAAGGCAAGCGAGCAATCGTTGGACTGGTTACCGGCAACCAGACCATCGCCGAAGGAAAGAACGACTGATATGCGCTTACTCTGAAGTTAACCAGGAGCCCGACAAGCAATGGCCAAGCGTACACACCACACGATCGGTCTCGACATCGGGACGAGCAAGGTGACGTGTATCGCCGGCGAGCCTGGTGAAGGTGGATTGCTCGAAGTTGTCGGCATCGGTGAGGCCGAAGCTCGTGGATTACGCAAAGGCGTGATCGTGAATCCCGATGCGGCGGTGGATGCGATCAAGAAAGCAGTCGAAGAAGCCGAACGCATGAGCGGGCTCGAAGCGGAAGAAGTGACGATCAATCTCGCAGGTTCACACATACTCGGTTTCAACGGCCAGGCGATCGTCGCCGTCTCCGGCCGCGATCGAGAGATCGTCGCTGAGGACGTTCGACGCGCGATCGATTCAGCGTGTGCGATTCAACTGCCTGCGGGTCGCGAGATCGTGGATCGACTCCCACAGGAGTTCATTGTCGACGATCAGGACGGCATCAACGATCCCGTGGGAATGATCGGCGCGCGTCTCGCTGTGAAAGTTCACATCGTGACCAGCCCGGTCACAGCACGGCAGAACGCCATCAATGCGGTGAACCGCGCGGGACTTGTCGTCGCTGACATGGTTCTCGAGCAACTGGCCGCGGCCGAAGCTACGCTAACTGAAGACGATAAAGAGTTTGGCGCTGCACTCGTCGACGTTGGCGCCGAGACAACGGGGCTAATTATTTACCAGCGGGGGGCTGTTCAGCACACGGCGGTTTTCCCGCTCGGAGGTTCGCATTTCACTAACGACATCGCTTTTGGTTTGCGGACTCCGATCCCGGAAGCCGAGAAGATCAAACGAACAGTCGGCTGCGCGTGCAGCAGTTCGTTGAGCGAGATGGAACGTGGCGAACTCGTCGATGTCCCGTCAGTCGGTGGACGTCCACCACGCCAACTCTCGCGACAGATCCTCTGCGACATACTTCAACCACGCGCTGAAGAAGTGTTGATGCACGTCGCCGATGAGATCAAAGAGTCAGGTTGGGAACGGCAACTCTCGAGTGGCGTCGTGCTGACCGGAGGCGGCGCACTGCTTCACGGCATGACTGAGATCGCCGAACAGGTCTTCGATGCGCCCGTGCGGATCGGTTATCCCGAACGAGATCGCTTCGGCGGTCTGGTTGAAGACATTCAGAGTCCTGCATGGGCTGCGGCTGCGGGCCTGGCATTGCTCGCATATCGCACTCAAGCCGCGGAAATACGAACAGGTGTGAGCCGGCGTGGCTCGACTGGAAAGCTCACGCACTTCGTCTCACGCTTCAAAAATAGATTTAGTATTTTCTGACAAGTTGTTGTATGCTTGCGCCCCGGTTGCACAAGATATTGTCCGCCAGATATCGATGCCGATGGCTCAAGAACCCCAACATAGAAGGAAGAGGCCTTGGAAGCCATCCCGTTTTGGGAGAGAGGAACTAACTATGACACCGGACACTCGTCAACCCGGAACAGGCATTAATATTTTTATAGATGATGATCCCCCACTCACCGGAGCACGGATCAAAGTGATCGGCATCGGTGGTGGCGGCAGTAACGCTGTCAATCGAATGATCGAAGCAGGCATCGAGGGGATCGAGTTCCTCGTTGCCAATACCGATCTTCAAGCCCTCAAACGATCGCGTGCTCCAATCAAGATTCAACTCGGCAGTCGCTTAACTAAAGGACTCGGCGCGGGTGCAGATCCGGGCGTCGGTCGTGAAGCCGCGTTGGAAGACACTGACAAGATCATCGAAGTGCTCGAAGGCGCGGACATGGTGTTTGTCACAACCGGTCTGGGTGGCGGAACCGGCACCGGCGCCGCGCCGATCGTCGCATCACTCGCGACCGAGCTCGATGCGTTGACAGTCGCAGTTGTGACAAAGCCGTTTCACTTCGAAGGCCGGCGACGCATGCAACAGGCGGATCAGGGACTGAGAGAGTTGCGCGAGTGTGTTGACACTGTCATCACGATCCCTAACGAGCGACTCCTGCATACAGTCGATCGCGGAGTGTCGCTTGCCGACTCGTTCAAAGTTGCCGACGACGTGCTGCGCCAGGCAGTGCAGGGCATCAGCGATCTGATCACCGTGCCCGGTTTGATCAATCTCGACTTTGCCGACGTGAAGTCGATCATGCAGGGAATGGGCATGGCCCTGATGGGCGCAGGACGAGCGACTGGAGAAAACCGCGCCATCGAAGCAACTCAACAGGCGATATCCTCGCCGCTGCTGGAAGAAGCGACGATCCAGGGCGCGAAAGGTGTTTTGATCAATATTACCGGAGGGCCTGACCTTACCCTGTTTGAAGTGAATGCTGCTTCATCGATCATCCGCGAGTCGGCTGACGATGATGCAAACATTATTTTTGGTGCAGTGATCGATGAGAATCTCACTGACGAGATGAAGATCACTGTGATTGCGACCGGATTTGACAGAGAAGCCGCATCAGTTGTGTCTGCCGCTGCGACCACGGCGATTCCCGCGCCTCCGCCTCGTTTCGTAGCAAGGCCGGCCGACGATCTCCCGCGGCCAATGATGGGCAATCCGCGAGTTGACGATCTCGACGTGCCGACTTTCATTCGAAAGAAAGCCGATTAGAGATCATTTTGATCGCCCGCTGCAGGGAAGGCCGTAAATGGCCTTCCCACTTTTTTTGTTATGTGAATCATGTTAGTCGCGTAATCCTGTCTAGCATTGTTTCTTGCATGTAAAATCTTTGAAATCAACCAGTTTTCCCCTTTGCAATTTCTTCTTTTGTTGTGTAGCATGTCGGTCATTCCTTGCAGGAAATTCCATTTCGGGTAATGTACGTTTCCTCTCCTCGGATGGGCCGCAGCCTGCGAGAAGTTTGACACTGATCTGAACATCTAAGCCCTGAGTCCTATACATCGCTCAGTTTTCGACCGGGTGGAAATTCACCCCGTCCTTTGATTTTTTGGAGGTAATAATCACGTGAACCGTAAACTCATCAGAACCACACTCGCGGAAGTGAAGGGCAAAGCCAGAGAAGTTCCGCAGCCCAGAGAGCGTTCGAATGGGAGCTCCCGCGCCTCGAACGAAGGCGGCCAGGCACGTGCCGCACAACAACACACGTCGGTCCAGGTAAAGAAAAGAGTTCCGCCTCCCAACGAAACAAACGCGGAGATCTTTTATTACAAGAAACAGATCGACGCTCACACTCCGATGGTTATCGTGCTAACCGACGGCGAAGAAATTGAAGGCACGATCGAGTGGTACGATCGTGGCGCGCTGAAGGTTAACCGGAAGGGTGCGCCGAATCTTTTGATTCTCAAACGGAATATTAAGTACATCTACAAGGCCGACGAGCGGGTTGAAAAAGCCAGCGCATAGGGAACTTAACGCAGCCTCGCCCTGAGTTCTCGCTCTGGACAACAGTGCGTCGCCTCAAGCCATGCGACACTCAGACCAAAGCTCAACCAATCCTGGACCTCGACCCAGGCGAGTTTTGCCGCGCATCGGCATTACGATGGGAGACCCTGCCGGGATTGGGCCTGAGGTCGTTCTCAAAGCTGTTGCCGAAGAGGAGATCAGACGAGTTTGCGTGCCGGTGATCATCGGCGATGCTCAATTGCTCGCACACACCGCACGCACTCTTGATCTTCAGTCGGGTTACGACATCATTCGTACCGGCGAAACCTTTCCGGATCAACTCACCGAACCAGTCATCTATCATCTCGACAACATCAGCGGCTTGATCGAGCCCGGCATCGAGTCGGGCGCCGCAGGTAAAGCTGCAGCTGGTTATATCGAAGCCGCAGTCGAACTCTGCGCTGCGGGCAGCATCGACGCGATAGCGACTGCGCCGATCAACAAACGCGCGTTGTTTCTCGGCGGGTATAGTTTTCCTGGTCACACGGAGTTTCTTGCACATATCACGGGCGCGGAGGAGTATGCGATGGCTTTCGTCGCTGCCAACCTTCGCATCGTGTTGTTGTCGACGCATGTGCCGTTGTCGGAAGCGATCAGGCTCGTGGAACGCGATCGCATGATGAAGGTCATCAACCTTACGCATCGCGAGCTACAGCGCTGGGGCATCGAACGGCCGCGTCTCGCAGTGGCGGCGCTAAATCCGCACGGAGCTGAAGGCGGCCTGTTTGGAGTCGAAGAGGCTTCGGAAATCATGCCGGCTATTGAAGCTTCCCGCCGTACTGATGATATTAATGTGCATGGTCCGTTCTCGGCGGACACGGTTTTTCTGCGCGCTTCGCGTGGGGAGTTTGACGCAGTTATCGCCTGTTATCACGATCAGGCGATGATTCCCGTAAAGTGTCTGTCATTCGGGGAGGCAGTTAACGTAACATTAGGACTGCCTTTTATAAGGACTTCGGTCGATCACGGCACTGCTTTTGACATCGCAGGTAAAGGACTCGCGGAACATTCGAGTATGGTTGCCGCGATCAAGCTTGCAGCCGAGCTTTCCACACAAGCGGGCGAGAGTTGCCGGGCAGTGGAAGTTTGAAAAGTTGAGAAGAACACTCACATGGACAATAACGACGCAGTTACAAATGAGAACCGGCGCATGCTGGTGGCGGACGACGATCCCGCCATCCTGCGCTTGATTGCCACCATCCTCGAAAAAGAAAACTACACAGTGGTGACCGCGCGCGACGGGCGCGAGGCCTATAAGATCCTGCAGGCAGATCCAAACTTCACTGCGGCGATCCTCGACGTGGTCATGCCACACATCTCCGGACCCGAACTCGTTCGTTTCATGAAGAACGAAGAGCGGCTGCGGAAGATTCCGGTGATGATGATGACTGCCGAACAGGATCCGAAATTGTCGTCTGACAGTTTCTCAGCAGGCGCTATGGTGTTTCTGCCGAAACCTTTCACCACCGGACAACTCCAGATCATGTTGCAGATGCTGATCGGGAAGAAGACTGCCGAGTAATGTTGCGAACACGTCTGTGGTTTTGCTGCCTCTTACTGGCTTTGCTGGCGCCGGTTCACGCACGCGCCGATCTCAGCCAGAGCAACGCTCGCAAACTCATTCAGACGATGGGCGGCTGGTCTCTGCCCAGCAGCGCTGTTCGCATTGAATCGTTTACATCGAACAGTGATGAAGCTGCGGAGGTGCGTGCCGAGATACAGGCGGTTTTTCGTCTGGGGCTGCGCGAGGGGCGTTGGCAGTTGCGCGAGATCAGGACCGGACAGGATCGTTGGGAACGCTTGGATGTGATTGCGCAGGCGGCGGGAGTTCAGTTGCGGCAATCGGAATGCGATGCGCCGGCGCAGTTCACATACGTCAAGTCACCTTCAGAGCTGACTAACAAGCGTGCGCGTTGTCTGATTGCTGATTTGCTCGGGGTTCAGTTGCCGTCGGATGACGTGAGGATTCGCGAGTTGTCGCCGTTTGGGTTGTCGCTTGGGGCGGAGTCGTCGGCGCTCGTGACTGCACTTGTTCGGGTCGACTTTCGTTTTGCGCGCCAGGCGCGACGCTGGAGCGTAACTGAGTTTAAGAGTGGCAATCGTGATTGGGTGAGTGTCGCTGGAATTCCTGCGGCGATGGACCAGGTGAAACGCACTGCGGCCACGAACGAGTTGTTGACGGTTGCGAAAGCGTTAGGCGACTTTCGTCGCGATCGTGGTCACTTCGTAGTTTCGAAAAGCGAATCAGTGCTGATCGATCACTTAAGCCCGCGCTATCTCGCTCGAGTTATCCGCATAGATCCGTGGCATCGTCCTTACCATTACGAAGGTGCGCAGGATCGTTATTCGCTTCGTTCCGCCGGACCTGATGGGAAGCCGAACACGGACGACGACATCGTCGTCTCCGGTCCTTAGAACATCAGCCGCAACGGCATTATCGAATCGACGTGATTGCTGACGCGCAGCACCTTCGGCATCACTGAATAGTCGCCTCCGATGTATGCGGCGAGAGAGTCTTTCGACTTCAGAACGTCCCACACATAGTCAGCACCGACGACCTGTTCCACCATCAGCACGAAACGTTCATCGCCTTTGAGGTTCAAGCGGAGGGGTGTTTTGAAAGTGATCGTTTTGGTCTGGTAGGGAGCGAGCCGGAAACCTTCGTTTCGACTGACGATCGCGCTGGGCGTGTTGGTCGAGTCGACTACGGCGAGCGCGTATCTGAATCCGAGTTGTCGAAATTCAGAACTGTTGGCGAGGACGCACTTTAGGAAGTAGCCGTTTTTAGTTTTTACGAGTGTGGCGTCGGTTGTGGTGATCGGAAGTTCGAGGACCTGAAACACCTCGATCGCAGTCTGTTCCTGCTGCTGCGCGGCCACTACCCGCGGAGTGAGCGCGAATGAGAAAACCACGGATAGGACCACGATCAATCGTCCGGCCTGGTTCATCATAGCGCCCTCATTCTTCTCCCCTGAGTTGCCTTTGTCAATGCGGTGACACATCTTTATTGACTTTCGTTCGAACCGAGCGTAGATTGCCGCTCACGTTTGAAAGCTTTATCCATAACTCTTCGTCGTTAAGTTTCCCCTCAACGTGTAACGGCGAGTTAACCGAACAAGCGGGTGCTGGGTTCCAAATCTCACTGGAGGTCTCACTATGTTCACCCAGCGTTCCGTCCTTGCTTTTACAATCAGCGCCGCACTACTGCTGCCCACGCCCGGTGTTTCACTGTTCACAATTGGAGCAACTCAGGATGAGGGGCGAAGAGCACGACCCAGGCATCGTCAGCCCGAGGGCATATTGCCAGACCTCGAGGATGTAAAGTTCGAGTCGCAGCTCGAACGCGAGGCGCCCGGACCGATCCCTTCAACCATTCCTTCGCGGAGGCATTCGGGTAAACCCTGGGATGGGCGCCGTGTGGGCGACCCGTCACCACGAGAACTGGCCCGGGTTGACAGA
>DASTQB010000343.1:0-26291 GCA_035761985.1 Pyrinomonadaceae bacterium | reverse complement strand
CGGCAACAACTGCTGAAGGTGTGATCAACGTCACGTTCCCATCACCTTTTGATCCAGTACCAGATCCCGAGGACGATGGACTCGACGTGTTGGCGTTTGCCGACTTCATGGCAGCAACGCGAGCCCCGCGTCGTCAACAACCCATTCCAGCCGCAGCAACACGCGGCGATCCGCTGTTTACTCAAATCGGTTGCGCAGTTTGTCACACACGCACTTTTGTGACGGCTCCTCCGGGAACACTAATCAATGGCGGCGCGTTCGCTGTACCCGCAGCTCTCGGAAACAAGATCATTCACCCGTTCAGCGATTTTGCTTTGCACAACGTCGGGACTGGGGATGGAATCGTTCAGAACGGAGGGCAGGCAACCGCCAATCAACTGCGAACGCCAGCGCTGTGGGGCATTCGCGCACGCAACAGGCTCATGCATGAGGGCCTGAACATCACCATATTCGATGCGATCCAACTGCACGCCGGTCAGGCTACAGCAGCAAGAAATAATTTCAATGCTCTGACGGCGGCACAGCGATCGGATCTCATAGCATTCGTGCTGTCGCTTTGATCTTCTCTCGGCAGCCGAATCGACGGAGCACTATCGCCGAAGCTCGTCGGGAAATCCGGCGGGCTTCGGTTTCGCTCCTCGTGCAAGCAATCATGAAACGAAGTCTACTGCTGTTGCTGTCGATGCTTTTGTGTGGTGCGTGCAGCACTGCGAGTAACAAGGCGATAGTTGAAGCGCCGCCCAGTTATCAACCGGCTACGCAATCCACGCCGGTACGACTCCCTGAGGTTAGAGCGGCGAAGCTGAGCGAGGTGCAGGACGCAGTCAAAAGAGTTTTCAAGGACGCAGCGGTAGTCGATAACAATTACGATCCGAGTTTTCTCCCCGGAGATTTCAACGGCGACACGTCGCAGGACATTGCAGTCATTCTTAAACCCGCGCCCGGCAAACTTGATGAGATGAACCAGGAGTATCCGCCGTGGCTGCTGCGTGATCCGCGCGCGAACAGGTCCGGAAGAACGCCATTGCGAATCGAAGAAGGTGAAGTGCTGCTCGCGGTGATTCACGGGTACGGCACCAACGACTGGCGCGATCCGGAAGCAACGCAAACGTTTCTACTGAAGAACGTCGTAGGCAGCGATTTGAAAGTTCAAAGCGGGAAAGAGTTTGTGAAGGCGCATAGTGGCAAACGGTTACCACGGCCGCAGGGCGACCTGATTGGCGAAAAGTTGCAGGGTGCGGAAGGTTACCTCTACTTCGCATCTGCGACGTATTCGTGGTACGACCCGAAGTCGTTCAAAGGCGAAGCGCAGCAGACGGGCGTGTTTCACAAGTCGCGCGTGATGCGTGCACACGCACAAAAGCCGGCGCCGGCAGTAGAGATGATCACTGCGGAAGAGCTCAAGGCAAAGCTCGCGACGAACCAGCCGATCACGATCATCGACGTGCGTAGTGCCGAAGGCTATGCGGCGAGTTCAACCACGATCAAGGGCGCGCTTCACTTCAAGCTGCGAAAACTGAAGAGCCGTGTTTCTTTCGCACCGTTGAAAGATCTGCCGAAGGATCGAGAGATCGTGACGTACTGCGCTTGCCCGAACGATCAATCGAGCAAAGCGGCGGCCCAGACGCTGCAGGCCAGCGGGTTCACGCGCGTGAAAGTGCTGCAAGGCGGCTGGCACGAGTGGCTGAAGGCCGGCGGCCCGGTGCAGCAGAAATAGCTCGGATAGGAATAGGACCTATAGGACCTATATGACGTATAGGACCTATATTGACCTATTTTCCGCAATCCGCAATTGGCAATTACAATTGCTCCCCAATACAATGTCGCCGGAGGACGACAGAAAATCTTAGAGGTCAGTCAGCTCGGATGTGTGCGTGGAGACCGCCGCCTTTTTCGCGGGATCAACTTTGCGGCATCTCCCGGAACCTACATTCAACTCACCGGACCAAACGGCAGCGGTAAAACCAGCTTGCTGCGAATCCTGTGCGGACTCCTCGCGCCGGCCGAAGGCGAGGTCAAGTGGAACGGTGCGAACATTCGCACGCTCGCTGAGGAATATTTCACGGCAGTCACTTACCTCGGCCACCGTCACGGTGTGAAGGACGAGCTCACTGCAGTTGAAAATCTGCGCATCTCGAATGCGCTAAATGGCCTCGAAATCAGCAAAGAACGCGCTCGCAGTGTTCTCCAACAGATGGGTCTTGCCGGTCGAGAACTGCTCCCGGCACGGCTCTTGTCAGAAGGACAGCGAAGGAGACTGGCGCTCGCGCGTTTGCTCGTTTGCAACACCCGACTCTGGCTGCTGGATGAGGTCCTGACCTCATTGGACAAAGGCGCCGTTGCCCTTGTTAGATCTTTGATTGAAAACCACCTGGCGGGCGGCGGGATTGCACTTGTCGCAACACATCAGGAACTGGAGTTGTCGGCAGGCCTGACCAAACGACTCGAACTCACAACGTGAACGCACCTTCGAGCTTATCGATGTTGCGCTGGATCGTTTGGCGCGATCTGATGCTGGCGTGGCGTCGCCGCGCTGACATGCTGTCGACCGTGTTCTTCTTTGTGATCGTTGTGAGCCTGTTTCCGCTTGGCATCGGGCCGGAGACGCAGTTGTTGCGAACGATCGCGCCGGGTGTTGTTTGGGTGGCGGCGCTGCTCGCGTCCATGCTTTCGCTGGGAAGAGTATTTTCCAACGACTATCACGATGGGACGCTGGAACAGTTATTATTGACGCCACAACCGTTGTTTTTAGTCGTACTCGGAAAGACACTCGCGCACTGGATCGTCGCGGAAGTGCCGCTGGTGCTGGTTGCTCCTCTCGTGGGAGTCCAATTCGATCTCAGCCGGGAAACGCTGTGGCTGCTGTTTGCGAGTTTATTGATAGGCACGCCGGTGTTGAGTTTGATCGGATCGATCGGAGCGGCGTTGACGTTGGGATTGCGTGGCGGCGGCGTTTTGATCTCCATACTGGTGTTGCCGCTGTACATTCCGGCGTTGATTTTCGGCGCAGGCGCGGTTGAGGCCAGCATCATGGGCACGAGCCCCGCGCCGCACATGTCGCTGCTTGGAGCGTTTGCGATCGTTTCGCTGCTCTTCTCCCCGTGGGCCGCGGCCGCCGCGCTCAGAATTTCGCTTGAGTGAAAAAATAGGTCCTATAGGACCTATACGACCTATAAGACCTATAATCGGTTTTCAAGACATGAACCTTTACAAATACGCTTCCCCCGCGACGTTCTACCCACTCGCCGGCAAGATGATCCCGTGGTTTGCGATCCCCGCAGCAATCCTTTTTGCTCTTGGTATGTTCTGGGGATTCTTTATCGCGCCCACCGATTTTCAGCAGGGCGACGCTTACCGCATCATCTTTATTCACGTGCCTGCCGCATGGATGGGAATGTTTCTTTACGTGCTCATGGCGATCTATGCCGGTGTCGGCTGGGCGTTCAATGCACGTCTTTCTTCAATGATGGCATCGGCAATCGCGCCCACGGGAACATTGTTCACCGCCATCTCGCTCGTTACCGGCGCATTGTGGGGCAAACCAACGTGGGGCACGTACTGGGCGTGGGACGCACGCATGACCTCGACGTTGATCCTGCTCTTTCTCTACATCGGCTTCATCTCGCTACATTCAGCCATCGACGACATCCGGCGCGCCGATCGTGCTGCCGCCGTGCTCGCAATCGTCGGCGTGATCAACGTTCCGATCATTTATTTCTCCGTGCAATGGTGGAACACCCTACACCAGGGCGCCACTATTCGCTTACTCGGCAAACCGAGTATCGCCGCGCCAATGTTGACGGCGATGCTGATCATGCTTGCTGCGTGCTGGCTCTACTCGGTGGCCGTTGTGCTCATTCGCTTGCGATGCATTATTCTGGAGCGGGAACAAAATGCGTCCCGCTTCGCGGAGGTGGGAGTTTAATCATGAACTGGCCGGATCTATCGATGGGCGGTTACGGTTTCTATGTATGGGGATCGTACCTGGTTTCACTGATCGCAATCGTCTGGGAAGTGTGGAGCCTGAGTCACCGGAAGAAAACTCTCGCTCAACAGCAGTCGGCATCTAATTCTGTTCCCACTTCAGTCTTAAGAGAGAGCGCCAATGAAACGTCGTCATAAACGAATCACTTTTATCGCCGTTGGATTAGCCGGACTCGCGCTCGCTACCTACCTGGTGACGAACGCTTTCCGCGACAACCTTGTCTTCTTTTTCAGCCCAACTCAGGTCGCAGCCAAAGAAGCGCCGGTCAACCGAACGTTTCGCATCGGCGGACTGGTCGAAGAAGGCACAATCAAACGCGACACCGATGGCCTGACTGTCAGGTTTACTGTGACCGACACCGCGCACAGCATCCCCGTCGTCTACAAAGGCATACTCCCCGATCTATTCAAAGAAGGCCGCGGCTGCGTCGCACAGGGACGCATCGGCCCCGACGGCGTGTTCCAGGCTGACGAAGTGCTCGCCAAGCACGACGAGAACTACATGCCACCCGAAGCAGGCGAAGCAATCGACAAAGCCAAGCACGCTAAAGAAGCGTCCAAGACTGTCGTGGGTAATTAGAAACTGTCGATGAATAATTGCTCCGATCCGTGTTCTTTTCCGCGTTAATCTGTGGCTAAAAAATGATCCCTGAAATCGGCCAGTTCGCATTATCAATCGCCCTACTGCTCGCTCTCACCCAGGCGACGCTCCCGCTGATCGGCGCGTCGCGCGGCAATCGCACGTGGATCGCGCTCGCTATCCCCACGGGCCAGGCGCAGTTTGTCTTCGTCACGATCGCTTTCGGCTGTCTTGCCTACTCGTTTATCACTAACGACTTTTCAGTTCTGAACGTCGCGACGAACTCAAACTCACAACTGCCTCTGCACTATCGTCTTGCGGCAAGCTGGGGCTCGCATGAAGGCTCGCTTCTTTTGTGGACGTTGATGCTCGCACTCTGGACTGCGGCCGTCACGCTTTTCAGCCGTCATCTTCCCGAAGAGATGGTCGCGCGCGTGATAAGCGTGATGGGAATCATCAGCGTGGGCTTTCTGCTTTTCATGCTGCTGACGTCAAACCCGTTCACGCGCATCTTTCCGGTGCCCGTCGACGGTCGCGACTTGAATCCACTGCTCCAGGATCCGGGCATGGTGGCCCATCCGCCTATGCTCTACATGGGCTACGTGGGTTTCTCGGTCGCGTTTGCATTTGCGATCGCGGCACTCATCGGCGGAAGGCTTGACGCAACGTGGGCGCGCTGGTCGCGGCCATGGACCACCGTCGCGTGGATGTTTCTAACCTGCGGCATCGCGCTCGGCAGTTACTGGGCTTACTACGAACTCGGCTGGGGCGGCTGGTGGTTCTGGGATCCGGTTGAAAACGCTTCGTTCATGCCGTGGCTCGTCGGCACTGCTTTGATTCACTCGCTCGCCGTTACTGAAAAGCGCGGTGGCTTCAAAAGCTGGACGGTGCTGCTCGCGATCGCGGCCTTTTCATTGAGTCTTTTAGGAACGTTTCTCGTTCGCTCAGGTGTGCTGACTTCAGTTCACGCCTTTGCAGCAGATCCGAAGCGCGGCGTGTTCATACTCGGTTTTCTCGTCATCGTGATCGGCGGCTCGTTGTTGCTGTACGCATGGCGCGCGAAAGAAGTCGGAATCGGCGGCAAGTTTGATCTCGTGTCTCGCGAATCGTTTCTTCTGTCGAACAACGTGCTGCTGACCGTGGCCGCCGGATCGGTGCTACTCGGAACGCTTTACCCATTGATAGTCGACGCACTCGGTTGGGGCAAACTCTCCGTTGGTCCACCTTACTTCAATCTCGTGTTCGTCCCGTTGATGGCGCCCGCGATGTTTCTGATGGGCATCGGACCAATCGCGCGCTGGAAAAAAGCGAGCCTGCCTGAACTCGCGAAGAGATTGCGCTGGGCGTTTGTGATCAGCGTCGTGAGCGCGATCGCGTTGCCGTTTGTGTTTGGACAATGGAAATGGCTGGCGAGTTTGGGATGGATGCTTGCGATCTGGATCGTCGCTACGATTGTGCTGAACATTTGGGAACGCGTTCGCGTCACGTCAGGACAGCTCACGACGTTTCAAAAGTTGCGCACGCAGAGCCGTAGTTACTATGGCATGCAGGTAGCACATCTCGGTGTTGCTGTTTTCATCATCGGCGTGGCGATGGTTACCGGTTACCAGTCGGAGCAGGACGTGCGCATGGAGCGCGGCAGCACAATCAACTCCGGCGGATACGAGTTTAAATTCAACGGTGCGACGTCTGTGACTGGTCCAAACTACCAGGCAGCACGTGCCGAAGTGATCGTTAGTCGCAACGGGCAGGAAGTCGAACGAATGTATCCCGAGAAGCGCAACTACAATGCGCGCGGCGACGTCATGACGGAGACCGCGATCGATAGCGGACTGTTTCGCGATCTTTACGTTTCGCTCGGCGAACCTGTCGGCAACGGCGCGTGGAGTGTGCGTGTTTACTACAAACCTTTCGTCGGCTGGATCTGGGGCGGAGCGCTGTTGATGGCGCTCGGCGGCGGCCTCGCGCTCAGCGATCGTCGATACGCGCTCGCGGCGCGAAAAGAACGCGAAGCCAAAACGACGAAGGCTAAAGCAACAGAAGTTCCAGCGACCGTCGCCGCACGCGTCCAAACTGAATCTTAGATCTGATCTGTGTTTATCGGCGTAAATCTGTGGTGCGTTACTTAATTCCACTCGGCTTATTTCTTGTTCTCGTCGTGTTTCTGGCGATCGGGCTGCGGCGCGATCCGGACACAAAGCTGCCGTCTGCACTGCTCAACAAACCAGCCCCAGCATTCAGCCTGCCGCAACTCAAAGATCCCACGAAAACCTTTTCGTCGGACGAGATGCGCGGGAAAGTCTGGTTGCTGAACGTGTGGGCGTCGTGGTGCGTCGGCTGTCGTGACGAACACGGATGGCTGCTCGAGTACGAGCGTTCAGGCGTCGTGCCGATTTACGGTCTGAATTACAAGGACAAGAATGAAGACGCCGTTGCCTGGTTGGAGGAACTCGGCGATCCGTACGTCCTGAGCGCGGTCGATCTCGATGGCCGTGTCGCGATCGATTACGGAGTTTATGGCGCGCCTGAAACTTATCTCATCGATCAAAACGGCACAATTCGGTTCAAGCAGGTGGGTCCGTTGTCGCCCGACGTGTGGTCGACCAAAGTTCTACCGCTGGTCCAGGAATTAAATCGTCAGGGGACAACTAAATGACGCGCACTCGTCTGCTTTCAGTTTTACTACTCTGCCTGTTTGCTGCGGTAACAGCGAACGCCCAAACTGACGAAGCCGCGATCGAGCGACGGCTCGCAAAGCTTTCGCACGAACTTCGCTGTTTACAGTGCCAGAACCAGACTCTCGCCGACTCACCTGCCGGACTCGCCGAAGATCTTCGCCGCGAGATACGCGTCCAGATGCGCGCGGGCAAGACTGACGAGGAGATCGTCGCATTTTTGACTGCACGTTACGGCGACTTCATTCTTTACAAGCCACGCGTCACGCCCGCGACTTACCTGCTCTGGTTTGGACCTTTCGTCATTCTACTGCTCGGACTGTTTGTGCTCTTCCGCTACATCAGGCAGCGACGCGATTCTATTACGGAACAGCCGTTGACCGATGATGATCGGCGTCGCGCGAAAGAGTTGCTCGCCGCCTCCCGAAAGGAGACTGCATGACTCTCTTCTGGGTGATCGGTGCCGCGTTCATTCTCTTCGCACTCGCTTTCATCCTGCCGCCCATACTTCAACGCTCCGACGAATCGGAGCGTGAAAGTGAGGACGAAAGACGAAACGCAAACATCGCCGTGTATCGCGATCAACTGGCGGAGCTTGAAGCCGATCTGCGAAACGGAATAACCAGCCCGGAGCAGTACGCACAAGATCGCGAGGAGATCGAACGGCGTCTACTCGACGACACATCGACCAGCAAAACAAAAACGAAAACAGTTGCTGTCGGCGCACGAAGCACGGCGTACGCGATCGCGTTCGCATTGCCTGTCGCCGCAATCGTCTTTTATTTGAACGTCGGAAATCCGAAAGCGATCACGAACGAAGCTGCGCCGACGACGATGCCTTCCCGAGCGATGGGTTCGGCGCCCACCGAGCGTACACAGGAACAGATCGAAGCCAACGTTGCCGCACTTGCGAAACGTTTGCAGGAGAACCCAAACGACGCGCAGGGTTGGACCATGCTCGCTCGTTCTTACAACTCGATGGAGCGATTTGGCGAAGCTGCGGGTGCTTACGCGAAAGCAACCGAGCTCTCGCCGAAGGACGCAGACCTCTGGGCCGAGTTTGCATTTGTCACCGCGATGGCGAGTGGCAGGAGTCTTGAAGGGCGGCCGAAGGAGTTGATCGACAAGGCGCTGCAAGTTGATCCGCAAAACGCGAAGGCGCTACAACTAGCCGGCAGCGCCGCTTTTCAGGCTAAAGACTACAAGAAGGCCGTCGGCTACTGGGAGCGCGTGTTGAAGCAGGTTCCGCCGAAGTCGGAAGTGGCGGAACAGATCACAGCGCGTATTAACGAAGCAAAGACGCTGGCGGCAGGTACTAACAGATAGAGAAATCATGTCGAGAGAAAATCTACTTTTTGCAATTATCGGAATTCTCCTGGGCTTCATCGTGGGCTTCATGTTTGCCAGTTCGATGAGCCAGAAAATGGCGATGCCGCAAACGGCGAGTACGCAACAGATGCCTGCGGACCATCCGCCAGTCGCAGGCAGGCAGGGCGAGACCGACCCGCAGGCTGTGCGGGAGCAAGTCAGTGCTTCACTCGAGAAAGCTCGCACAGAGCCTAACAATTTCGAGGCTCAGGTCGAGGCCGCGCGGCTCTACTACCAGATTCAACGTTACGATCAAGCCATCGAATTCCTGGTGAAGGCCAATCAGATCAGACCCACCGATTACGACACCGTTCGCATGCTTGGCGTGATGAACCTCGACGCCGGACACTACGACACCGCGGTGAAGTGGTATCAAACGGCGATGGAGATGAAGTCAGACGACGTGATGGTGCTCGCTGGACTGACGCATGCGACGTTGCTGAAAGGCGATGCTAAAGCCGCGGAAGATGCGATTGCGAAACTGGAGAAGGTTGATCCGAATGCCGAGGATTTGCCTAATTTCCGGGACAGGCTGGCGAGTTTGAAAGCAGGAAAATAAGCCGCGGATCTTCGCGGATGAACACGAATTAAGGCGAGATCGACATGCGAACGACGTTGGAGAGGAGTATGCGTTCGACCTTGCCGTCGCGTCCCACTACGACGACCTGACCATTCTCAACTGTCACACGTCTCACCGTACTCATCGAACGATTGATCAGCGTGCCGTCGTTGGTTTCGATCACTAGTCGTGGTCCAACTTCCGGTTCGGGCTCGGCGGCTTCGGCCTTTGGCTCCGGCTTTGGCGCTGGCGGCGTCCGGCGTGTAGGAGGCCGGCGCGTTCGAGTGTTTCTCGCTGGCGCAGGTCGCTTTTCAGGTTCGGCTTCTGCAACTTTCTCTCGCTCAGGAGACGGCGACTCGACGGGTTTGGCTTCCGGAGTTGGTTCCGGCGTTGGTTCCGGTGTCGGTGCTGCGGCGACTTCGGTTACGGGTGGCGCAGGTTCTTCGATGCGTGCTCCGACAGATGATACGCGCCTGCCTGTGCGTGGCGTCGGTGTCGGCGTTGGTTCTTCAGCCTCGGCAATCTCAGGACCGCCAAAGATCGGTTCGAATGAGCCCCCGAAGAACAAGCTGTAAGTGCCCTCATCGTCGTTGGGAGTGCGTGCTTCGACGCGCAGGATCAGATCTTCGCGCTTGCGCAGGTAGATTCCTTTGGTGACCGGCGCGGTGCTTTCGGCGTAGAGAGTGAGCTTCAAAAGCGGGCGGAGTGTGCCTGCGGTAAACACGTCGACATCACCGTTGAGGTTCTGACTTCGAACTGTGATCAGCAGATCGCCGGGCGTGCCTGTGAACGCGTAGTAGTGATTTGTTAGCCGCGCGTCGCCGAGATCGCGAGCGCCGATCCGGCCGGTGACGGTGTTGGTGCGCACCGGTGCAGGCGTGTTCGGATCGAGCGACTGTGCGAACGAGACCGTCGCGGCAACGAGGATCGAAAGCAGAAGGCAAGCTGTTCGAATCACGCGGGAAGAATAGCAGAAACTAAAACACAAAGACACAAAGAGGCTTGAGGTTTGTATAGGACCTATAGGACCTATGCGACCTATATGACCTATCGATTTCAACCCGCGACGCCATATAGGTTTTTATAGGTCCTATAAGTCCTATACGACCTATTCGCCCTATTAATTCCAACCCCTGACAAGTGGTATTCTTTCCTGCATGAAATTCCTGTTTTGCTTGTTGTTTCTACTGTTCTCTTCCCTTCCAACAGTCGCCCAGTGGACTTCCAAGCTCGACAAAGACGTCCGCTTCTATCAATTGACCGAAATCGGCATCATCATCGCCGGCACTGAAAAGTCCCTCTACGCGATCGACGCCGCGAACGGCCAAACACTCTGGCAGCGCAAAGACACTTCACTCGACGAAACCGACGTCGCCCTCGTACCCGGCACCGATCTCCTGCTCCTCAGCCTCGAGAAAGGCGACAAAGCACGGATCGAAGCCGTCAACGCCGTCACCGGCAACTCCATCTGGCGCAGCGACAAACTCAAAGGCGCCGTCATGCAGATCTCCGTCCATCCGGATCAAAACATGCTCGCCGTCGTGCTCGCCAAAGACGCAAAGAGCCGCGCGCGTGAAGGTTTCAAACGCCGCCCGCTCGTGCACGTCCTAAATCTCGGCGACGGCAAAGAGCTCTGGAAATACGAAGCGAGCGAAGTCGAGATGATACCCGCGCGCTGGCCGGAAGACTCAGACAAAGAAGTCAACTACACATTGGACAACTACTATCCACCCGTTTTCGACGGCGACCGCCTCTATCTCTTCTACGAAGGCGTAACGTCGTTCGACAACCGCAACGGCAAAGAGCGCCTGCGCAAGAAGTATCGAGTAAACGAAGACGGCCTCGCGCTCACTGAAGCGCAGCCGATCTTTACCGAGTCAGCGATCTTCGTGTCCGGTCACGGTCGCGTGCGAGCGATCTCGCGAAGGACAGGCGACACCGAGTGGGAAGCAAAAGATCTCGGACTCACGCCCGAGATGTTTCTCGTCGGCGACGTGCTTTACGTTCGTACAGGCGGCCAGTTCACGCGTCTCAAAGACGGCGACATCGTCGAGCGTGGTTCGTACGGCGTGAGCGCAATCGACGCCCTCACGGGCAAAGTGCTTTGGCGTTACAAAGGCGCAGATAAAGGCATCACAAATCTTCTGCTGCCTGCTCGAAACACGATCGCGATGGCAGATCGTGACGATCTGATCCTGATCGACGCGAGCAACGGCAAGCGGACGCTTCGCGTGTCACACAAGATCGAGCGTGCGTCGTTTGGAGTGTTGAACGAACGTGGAGACATCGTGATCGGCGGTCAATCGGAACTCGCGGCTTTCGATCCTGCGAGTGGCCGGCAACTCTGGCGCGCGCGTTACACGCCTCCGGGTCGCGGGATCTTTCGCACTGTCGCAGCGATCGCCGCTCGCGCAGCGTCGCTCTACTTTCGATATGGCGGCACGGCGGTGACGGCCGTGCGCGGCGTGCAGATCGCGCGTGCAGTTTCGGGTTTGAGTTGGTCCGGACTGGCGTCGCGATCTTCGTTTTCAAACCTGCAAACACTGGCAACAGCTTCGAGCAGAAGAAACTCGGATCGACGCGTTAGCGAGAGAATCGTGGATCGTGTCGATCCTTCACGGCAGCTCGATCGCTTGTCTCGTTATCTCTTGCATCGCGAGCGGCTTGCGACGATGCGCGGGCAGTGGATGTACTTCTACACCGACCTAAAGAATCGTGACGGCAACGGCCTCGCCGGCGTGAATATTGATAACGGCAGAACCGAGCGCGAGATACGCCTGGCAGATCTCGACGAACGCTTCGTAACCGACGAAGTGCTCGGGCTGATGTTTGTCGCGTCAGGCAATCGCCTGCTCAGCCACCGCTTACGCTGATCAAACTCGCGCACTACGAAGACGCAGCGCGTTCGCGATCACGGAAACCGAGCTGAAGCTCATCGCCGCGGCAGCGATCATCGGGCTCAGCAGGATCCCGAAGAACGGATAAAGCACACCTGCCGCAATAGGCACGCCTAGCGTGTTGTAAATAAACGCGAAGAAAAGGTTCTGCCTGATGTTCTTCATCGTCGCGCGGCTCAGCAAGCGTGCGCGCACGATGCCCCGCAGATCTCCCTTGACGAGTGTCACGTCCGCGCTCTTCATCGCGACATCAGTTCCCGTTCCCATCGCGATTCCGACGTGCGCCTGCGCGAGCGCGGGTGCATCGTTGATTCCGTCGCCTGCCATCGCGACGATGGACCCCGCGTTCTGCAAACGCTTGATGACTTCAACTTTCTGATCAGGCAAAACCTCGGCAACAACTTCATCCATCCCGAGCTTTCGCGCGACTGCTTCCGCCGTCGTGCGGCTATCACCGGTAAGCATCACGAGGCGAATGCCGTCCGCATGAAGTTGCCGCACGGCGTCGGGCGTCGTTTCCTTAATCGGATCGGCCACGCCGATCAGTCCGGCAGGCTTACCGTCAACTGCAACAAACATGATCGTCTGCCCGTTGGCCCGCAACTCTTCTGCCCTACTCGCTAACTCCCCCGGATCGATGTTGAGTTTCTCAAAGAGCGCGCGGTTGCCGAGCGCGACTCGATGACCATCCACGTCGCCAACCACACCGCGGCCAGTCAACGAATCAAACCCGGCCGCATCGACCAGCTCGATGCCGCGTTCGCGTGCGCCCGCAACGATAGCCGCCGCGAGCGGATGTTCGCTGCTTCTCTCCAAACTCGCTGCCAACCGCAGAAACGTTCGTTCATCAATCGCGCCACCCGTGACGACGCTTTCGAGTTTTGGTTTGCCTTCGGTCAGCGTTCCGGTTTTGTCGACGACGAGTGTGTCAACCTTTCGCAGCACCTCGATCGCTTCTGCATTCCTGAAGAGGACACCGCTGCGCGCCGCCTTTCCAGTAGCCACCATGATCGACATCGGGGTTGCTAACCCCAGCGCGCACGGACACGCGATGATCAGCACGGCGACTGCATTCACAAGACCGTAGGCCATCCGCGGTTCAGGTCCCCAGATACTCCAAACGATAAAAGTGAGCACCGCGATGATCACAACAGCAGGCACGAAGTAACTCGACACAACGTCCGCGAGTCGCTGTATCGGCGCGCGACTCCGCTGCGCTTCGGAAACCATCTGAACGATCTGCGCGAGCAGCGTTTCAGACCCAATGCGTTCGGCGCGCATCACGAATGATCCGGTCGAGTTGATCGTGCCGCCAATCACCTGATCGCCGGCTGTCTTCTCGACGGGAATCGGCTCGCCGCTGATCATCGACTCATCAACCGAACTCGAACCTTCCAGCACCACACCATCGACCGGAACCCTTTCGCCCGGCCGCACGCGCAGACGATCGCCAACATGAACGTGCTCGAGCGGAATGTCTTCCTCCTGCCCGTCGTCTTTGATTCGTCGCGCGGTCTTGGGCGCGAGCCCGAGCAGTTCCTTAATCGCTGAACCGGTCTGACTACGCGCGCGCAACTCCAGCACCTGGCCCAACAACACGAGCGTGACGATCACCGCCGCTGCTTCAAAATAAACGGGCACGTTACCGTGATGATCGCGAAACGACGCCGGGAACACGTCGGGCAAAAGCACGGCGATCAGGCTGAACAGGTATCCAACCGCCACACCCAAACCGATCAACGTAAACATGTTGAGACTGCGATTGACGACCGACTGCCACGCACGGACGAAGAACGGCCAGCCGCCCCACAACACCACGGGCGAGGCAAGGACCAGTTGCAGCCATTGCATTGCAGACCCCGGCAGCAGTCGTTGCAAAGGTTGACCGGGAAGCATGTCGCCCATGGCGATCACGAGCAGCGGAATCGAAAGGGCCACCGAGACCCAGAACCGGCGAGTCATGTCGACGAGTTCGGGATTTTCTTCTTCATCGAGCGAAGCCGTCATCGGTTCGAGCGCCATGCCGCAGATCGGGCAACTGCCTGGTCCATCGCGCACGATCTCCGGATGCATCGGACAGGTGTATTTCCGACCGGCAACCGGTTTTTCTTCGCGCGTGATCTCAACCGGCTGTCGCGTGATTCCAATCGCCGGCGCCGCTTTGTTCAAAAACTTTTCCGGATCTTCGCGGAAACGATGTACGCAATGTGTGCTACAGAAGTAATAAGTCTTACCTTGATATTCGACTGATCCCGCCGCGTGATCCGGATCGACCGTCATGCCGCAAACCGGATCGATCACGCCGGATGTTGTGTGTTCTGCTACGTGGCTCATAAAAGTTTTATCTTCGAAACTCTTCCTTCAACCGCGAGCGCCGCTGCATACCCGCTATCGATCTCGATATCACTCAGGAACCACCGCGATGCATCTTCCTGATCGACTCGCAACAGTTCCGCCGCAACTCCGGGCGCTAGCGTTACGTCGAAAGCGTCGAGCGCCTGCGACATACCCTTGCCCGTGGCTTTGATGAACGCTTCTTTACGCGTCCAGCACCGGAAGAACGCAGCGACGCGATCTTTCTCCGCCAGTGCGTCGAACGTCGCAACTTCGGCGCGCGAAAAGAAGCGTCGTGCGATGTCGGCACCGGCGAAGTCTGCACGCATGTATTCAACGTCGACTCCGATCTCGCTGTCTTCAGTGACCGCAAGCAGAGCCAGGTTATGCGAGTGCGACAGGTTGAACCGCAGACGTGTGCCTTTGTGTTCACCGTTCAAAGCCGGTTTGCCATACGCGCTGTACGAAAACTGCAGCGATTCAGGCTTCGCGTCGAGATAACGACTCAGCACCTCTCGCAGAAATCCGCGCGCAACGACAAATCCCCGACGGTGCTCTTCAAAGTGGAACCGGTTCGCCCGCTGCGCTTCATCTGCATTGAGCGTGGGCCAAAACTTGTGTAACACCTCGTCGGGTTGCACCAACTCCGTGCGCCAAACATGCACTTCGCCTGGTTCAAGCGCATACCGAGTCATCTCAGTAGAGAACTTTAACCACAACGACACCAGAAACAAAATCCGCGCTTTCGGATCCGTTCCCTCCGTGGTTCGTAAAGCGTCGCAACAAAAAGAACATGCTTATGAAAAGGTTGAGGCCATAGAATGGCTGCCACCTTTGTACTCCGCGGTCACAGGAGGCCCAGCATGTTACAAACCAGCTTCTCTCTTAGCCGCATAGTTGTGTGCGGTCTCGTCTTTTTATGCTCAATGATCACTGTTCAGGCCCAGTTCAGGGCCGGCGTTCAGGGAACGATCTCCGACTCCAACGGAGCGCTCGTCCCGGACGCGAAGATCACTCTGAAAGATGCGCAAACCGGAAAGATCCAGGAAACGACAAGCAGTGAAGAAGGTTTCTATCGCATCATCGGCCTTGCGCCGGGCAGGTACTCGCTGACCGTGGAGAAAACCGGTTACAAGATGAGCCTTTCAGAGAACGTAACAGTCGCCGCGGAAAACGTTCAGGGGGTAGACGTGATTCTCGAGATTGGCGAGATCACTGCGACGGTGACGATCACCGACGAAGCAGTGGCCCAACTCCAGACTGAGACTGCCAGCGTCTCCAAAAGCATCACGCCCGAAGAAGTTAAACGTCTGCCGCAGGCCGGGCGCGATCCTTACGAGCTTGTACGACTAACGCCCGGAATTTTTGGTAACGCGGCACGCGGTGCGAACGGTAACGCGAACAATCTTCCGAACAGCGTTGGACCAGGCGGTTCCAACAACTCGATCTTCCAGGCTGAAAACCAGCCGCAGATCAGCGCCAACGGTCAGCGCGTGTCGGCAAACAACTACCAGATCGACGGCGTGAGTGTTAACAGTCTTACGCACGGCGGCGCTGCCGTTGTGACTCCGAACCAGGAGTCGGTCAAAGAGATCCAGGTAACTTCGACGAGTTACCTGGCCGAAGATGGCAGAAACTCTGGCGCGCAGGTGAAAGTCGTATCGCAGAACGGCACAAACGATTTTCACGGAAGTGCAATCTTCAAATACAACAGTCCGAAACTGAACGCCTTCAACAAGTATCCGAATGACTTCGGACGCGGACGGACTGAAAGAGTCGAGCGCTTCTTCAGGCAGTTTGGCGGTAGCGTTGGTGGTCCAATTATCCTGCCCCGCTTCGGCGAAGGTGGACCAGCGATCTACAGCGGAAGGAATCGCGCGTTCTTCTTTTTCTCGTACGAAGGCCTGCGCGAGAGAACGGCGACGCCCTCGACGGTTTATGTCGAAACACCGCAGTTCCGGCAGTCGATTATCAACGCTCGTCCCGGCGGAATTACAGCCGCGATACTCGGCAGTTCCGGAGTGCAGCCGCGTATAACCGAGGTGTTGCAGGCCTCGTGTGGTGACGTACAAGGCGGCCTGCCGTGCCAGGAGCTTGCGGGCGGTCTCGATGTAGGGTCTCCGATCGGCGGCTTGGGCCAGTATCTGAGGTTCGGACAAGAACTCGGCGGTGGCGGTCTCGACGGCATACCGGATATTCAGAAAGTGATCATTGCCACGCCGACGACCAACAGACCAAACCAGTACAACGTGCGTTTGGACTTCACTCCCGGCTCGAACGATCAGTTGACGTTCAGCACATACCTGACGAGAGCTTTCTTCGTCGGCAGCGACAGTGGCGCGGGCGGACGGCCGCAAACCGACATCACTACGCGACCGCGCAATTCCGCTTTAACGTTTCTCTACAACCGCACGTTCTCTGCGACAACGCTGAACGAAGCGCGGTTCAACTTCACGCGTTTTGCATTCAACGAAGTCGAATCGTCGAGCAATACAAACTTCGGTATTCCGAGAGTTGAAGTCGAGAGTCTTCTGACCGAGGGCAGGCGAATTCGTTTCGGCGCAAACCAGGCTGAAACTACGCCGGGTATCTTCTCGGAAACCACTTTCGAATTTCGCGACATCGTGAATCATGTGCGCGGCAATCACGGGCTCAGGTTTGGCGGTGAGATTCGCAAGGAACGCAACGACGACAATCTCAACGGCTCCTCGCGACCGTTGTACACCTTCGCAGGACTCTTCAACTTCGCGAACGATGCTCCGCTCTTTTACCAGATCAATGCGGATCCGCAGACTGGCGGCATCGCAAACGCACAACGCCATTTTCGATCCGGCGGTTATGGATTGTTCTTCCAGGACGACTGGAAAGTGCGTCCAAACCTTACGTTGAACCTTGGACTGCGGTACGAGTATTTCGAAGTGTTGAAAGAACGAGACAATCTCGTCTCGAACTTCATCTTTGGTCCAGGTGGTGGCCTGGCCGGCTCCAGGGTTGAGCCCACGAGTGAACTCTACGATCCTGATCGAAACAATTTCGCGCCGCGCATTGGATTCGCATGGAGCCCGAGACAATTCGACCTTCAGGACAAGCTCGTTCTTCGCGGCGGTTTCGGAATTTATTACAACCGCATACCGGAAGTTGTTTTCACCAACACACGCGGTAACCCGCCGTTCTTCGCGCGCTTTGCGATCTGCTGCGGCACCGCGTCCGCGGATTTCGGTGAACCTTTCGCGGACGGGCAGATTCTTTACACACTCGGCACAAGCAATTCGCCGTTTAGTTACCCGGCGAATCCCGCGCTCGCGGTTGGGATCGATCCCGCGACCGGCACGCCGCCGAATCGAACAGTCGAGATCTACGGCGCGCTTCGCGATACTCCGACAGCTTACGTCTACGCTTATTCACTCGATGCGCAATACGCGCTGCCTTACCAACTGACGGCGACTCTCGGTTATCAGGGGAGTTCGAGTCACAAGTTGATCCGTCTGGTGAATCAACGGTTCATCAATCCCGTGATTCCGCCAGGCTTCTTTGCGCATGCGGTGTTCATTCCCACGCCGGATGTAAATGCAAACTTCAACGCGATGAATGCACGACTGACGCGTCGCTTGTCTCGCGGATTTCAGTTTGACGCCATCTACCGCTGGGCCAAGAGCATCGACACATTGTCGGCGGAAGGTCCGGGCGCTGTGACGAATCAAACGTTCCCGCAGGACTTGCGACAGGAGCGTGGTCCATCCGACTACGACGTCCGACACCAGCTAACGGTTTCAGGGCTTTGGGAATTGCCGTTGTTCCGAAATCGAAATGATTTTGCCGGTAAAGTGCTCGGCGGCTGGCAGATCAATGGAATACTCACGTCGCATACTGGTTTTCCGTGGACGCCGCATACGGGTCAGTGCGTGCGTTCGGCGAATTCGCTGGATTTCGTTTGCCCGTCGCGGCCCACGCAGTATTTTGGCGGAGCGCTCGAGGATACTGATAACGAGGCGTTCATCCGGCCCGGCGGAAATTTCCCCGGCGGCGGGTTGCTTTATTTCGAGGACGAGAATCCTAATGGCGTGTTCCCGCCGGGTATTGGTCGCAATTCGTTCCGTGGTCCAAGATACTTTGCGGTCGACTTGAGTGTTGCGAAGCGAACTGGTATGCCGTCGTTTCTCGGTGAAGGTGCGTTTCTTGAAGTGAGGGCCAACTTCTTCAATGCTTTTAATAATCTGAACCTGGCACCGTTTGGGTTCTTCTCGCCGAACGTCGACAATCGGGATTTCGGCAGGGCTCAGAATGCGTTGGCGGGTCGCGTCGTGGAGTTCCAGGCACGGTTTAGTTTCTAAGGATTTATCATGTAAATCATGTTCATCCTGTAATCCTGTCAAAAGGTCTCGGATATGAAACAAGCTCGCTTTATCTGGATCGTCTTAATCCTCGTCTGCCTTTTCACCACCTCACACTCGCAGCGTCCTCGAAACGTCGAAGATCGTGTCAATGCCCTGCTGGCCCAGATGACGCTCGCCGAAAAACTGGGCCAGCTTCAGCAACTCGACGGCGAAGCGAACGGAAACTTCCGTCCCGAACATCTCGATCTGATCCGCAAAGGACTCCTCGGCTCAACGCTCAACGTGCGTGGCGCGCAACGCACAAATCAGGTCCAGCGCGTTGCGATGAACGAATCGCGTTTGAAGATCCCGATCATCTTCGGCTTCGACGTCATTCACGGCTACCGAACCATCTTTCCAATCCCAGTCGCCGAAGCCGCCAGTTGGGATCCATCACTCGCCGAGCGCTCCGCAGCTGTTGCCGCGCAGGAGTCAAACAACTCCGGCGTGCGCTGGACGTTCGCGCCGATGGTTGACATCGCACGCGATCCGCGCTGGGGTCGAATCACCGAAGGCGCCGGTGAAGATCCGTTTCTCGGCGCTGCCTTTGCCCGGGCGCGTGTGCGTGGTTTTCAGGGCGATGATTACGGCGCGCCTGACAAAGTTGTAGCGTGCGCGAAACACTGGGTTGCCTACGGCGCCGCTGAAGGCGGTCGCGATTACAACACGACCGATCTTTCCGAGAACACGTTGCGAGAGATCTACTTTCCGCCATTCAAGGCTGCTATCGACGCAGGTGTAGGCACGTTGATGAGTTCGTTCAATGCGATCAACGGCGTTCCCGCAACAGCGAATCATTTTACGTTGACGAAAGTGCTTCGTGACGAATGGAAGTTTGATGGTTTTGTCGTGAGTGATTACACGTCAGTGAAAGAGTTGATCAATCACGGCGTCGCAGCCAACGAAGAAGAAGCAGCCGCTGCAGCGTTGAACGCCGGCGTTGACATGGAGATGGTGAGTCGAAGCTACAACGCATTCGGTCCGCAACTGGTGCAGCAGAACAAAGTGTCGATGGCTACGATCGACGAAGCTGTACGTCGCATTTTGCGGATTAAGTTTCGACTCGGACTGTTCGATCGGCCTTACACGGATGAAGCGCGTGAAGCTGGTGCCCTGCTGAGGCCGGAGAGCTTGCGTCTGGCGCGGGAAATCGCCGCACGTTCGATGGTCCTGTTGAAAAACGATCGCAACACGCTTCCGCTCAACAAGAACATCGGATCGATCGCCGTGATTGGACCACTCGCCGACGATCGTCGAGCGCCGTTGGGCTGGTGGGCAGGTGACGGCAAAGAAGAAAACACGGTTACGCCCCTCGAAGGAATAAAAGCTGCGGTGTCTCCGCAAACGATGGTTCTTCATGCGAAGGGTTGCGACGTGCTCGATCCCTCGACTGCCGGTTTCCAACAAGCGGTCAATATCGCGAAGCAGGCGGATGTTGCAGTGGTTTTTGTTGGTGAGATTCACGAGATGGTTGGTGAAGCTGCGTCGCGCAGTTCGCTCGATTTGCCGGGACGGCAGCTCGAGTTGGTCCAGGCGATTCATGCCACTGGTAAACCCACGATTGTTGTGCTCGTGAATGGACGACCGTTGTCTATCGGGTGGGCCGTTGATAACGTGCCCGCGATACTCGAGTCGTGGATGGCTGGGAGCCAGTCGGGTCATGCGATTGCGGATATTTTGTTTGGCGACGTGAATCCCGGGGGCAAGTTGCCGGTGACTTTTCCGCGGAATGTGGGCCAGGTGCCGATCCATTACAACTACATGAACACGGGCCGGCCGCCTGAAGCCGCGAATAGATACACGTCGAAGTATTTCGATGTGCCGTGGACGCCGCTGTTTCCGTTTGGGTATGGTCTGAGTTATACGAAGTTCAAGATCAGCAATTTGCAATTGAGCGCGCCGAGGATGGCGGCGAATGGGACGTTGACAGTGACTGTTGACGTTGAGAACACTGGCCAGCGGAGCGGTGACGAGGTGGTCCAGCTTTATATTCGCGACGTGGTCGCGTCGATGAGCAGGCCGGTGAAAGAGTTGAAGGGTTTTCAGCGGTTGACGCTGAAGCCTGGTGAAAAGAGGCGTGTGGGGTTTGTGCTTGACCAGGAGCATCTTGGATTCTGGAATCGTGAGATGCGGTATGTGGTTGAGCCGGGTGAGTTCAGGGTGATGATCGGGTCGAGTTCCGCGGATGTGATTGAAGCGAAATTTGAGGTGAGTCCATAGATTGCCACGGATAACACGGATAGGACGCGCTGCGCTTCTCACTTTCGTTGTCGTTCGCGTGTTTGCGTTCGGCGCGCAGCAACAGCATGAAGCGTTCCTCGACGATCTCCAGCAACGTTCATTTCGTTACTTCTGGGAGCAGGCGGATCCGCAAACCGGGCTTGTGCCTGATCGCGCGCGCATGGACGGATCAGCGTTGCCGCCGAGTCATCAAAACGTCGCGAGCATTGCTGCGACGGGTTTCGGTCTGTCTGGGATCTGCATCGCTGTCGATCGTCGCTGGATCGACCGCGCGGCAGCACTCGAACGCACACGCAAGACGCTGCGCTTCTTCGACTCTCGCGCGTTTCAGCAGCGTGGCTGGTTTTATCACTGGCTCGACGCGAAGACAGGCGAGCGCCGTTGGAACAGCGAAGTCTCTTCGATCGACACGGCGTTGTTGCTTGCAGGCATTCTCACTGTGCGCCAGTGCTTTCGCGAAGATGCGGAAATCGTAAGACTTGCAGATCGCATTTACAGGCGAGTCGACTTCCGGTGGATGCTCAACGGCGATCCGTTGCTCTTGTCGCACGGCTGGAAACCTGAGACCGGATTTCTGCGCGCACGCTGGGACACGTACAGCGAAAACGCGATTCTCTACCTGTTCGCAATCGGCTCCCCGACCTACCCGATCACGCCGCGTTCGTGGCATGCGTTGTGGAAGGATCGTTATCGCTACGAGGGTCACAATTACTACACGACGATCGGCGTGCCTTTGTTCATGCACCAGTACTCACACGCGTGGGTAGACTTCCGCAACAGGCGCGAAACCACCGGCGACCGCATCGACTACTTCCGCAACTCAATCGCCGCGACGCTCGCCCATCGCGCGTTTTGCATGAACCTCCGCCACGACTTTCCCGATTTTGGACCAGATATCTGGGGCATCACTGCTTCGGACAGTGCCAAAGGCTACCTCGCGTGGGGTGGCCCACCACGCGATCCCGACATCGATGGAACGATCGTGCCATCAGCCGCGGGCGGCTCGCTAATGTTCACGCCCGAACACTCAACGCGCGCCCTCTGGACCATGCACGAGAAGTACGGTGCAAAGATTTATGGCAAGTACGGCTTCGTCGACGCCTTCAACCCCAAGACCGGCTGGATCGACACCGACGTCATCGGCATCAACGTCGGAATCATTTTATTGAGCGCCGAAAACATGCGCACCGCCCGCATCTGGCACTGGTTCATGCAAAACCCCGAAATCCCTCTGGCTATGCAACGCGTCGGCCTCGTGAAGTACAAGGCCGGGCGCGAACGCAAGTTCGCGTTCACGCGGGACCTGTCGCGCACTGTTTCAACCTCTTTAAGTAGTGGTACTATCGCACAGAGGTGATCGCATGACCTTTACCGTCGAGTATGAGCGAGAAGATGATGGCCGCTGGCTTGCCGAGGTATTGGAATTACCCGGGGTACTTGCCTACGGCAATGATTCTGATGAGGCATTAGCCAAAGCCCAGGCTTTGGCGCTGCGTGTATTGGCGGATCGTCTGGAGCACGGCGAGCGCAAACCTGAATTTGTCAGCATCTCGTTCGCCGCTGCATGAGTCATTGCCCTCAGCCAAAGCTAAGCGCGTTCTCGCCGCGCTGCTGCGGATCGGCTGGAGTATCAAACGTCAATCCGGTTCTCACAAGACGCTCTCTCGTGAGGGTTGGCCCGATGTCGTTTTTGCATTTCATGATAGCGACGAGATTGGCCCAAAGATGCTGCCGCGTATAGCAAAGCACACCGGTCTAAAACCCACCGATTTGTAAGCTTCTCCGACGATACCCCCTGTGCCGTGGACGGTGATCTTCAAAGGCGACGACAACGATATCGCCGGCATTGGTGGGCGTGGATGGGGTTGTGTGCGGCGCTGGCGATACATGTTGTTGATGAGGCGGTGACGGATTTTCTGGGTGTTTATAATCCGGCCGCAGTTGCGATGCGGGAGCGATATCCGTCAATAGCACTGCCGACGTTCACTTTCGAGACGTGGATCGCGCTGCTGATCTTCGCTGTCGTTGCGCTGGTTGCTGCATCGTACTTCGTGTGGAAGGGGCGTTGGGCCATGCGTCCGATCTCGCACGTGTTTGCGGTCGTGATGCTGTTGAATGGAGTGCTCCATATTGCATGGTCGATTTACGTGTGGAAGCTAATGCCGGGTGTGTATACCTCGCCCCTCCTGCTGGTTGCGTCGATTGCGTTAATCGTCTACACGCGCGCTCATAACGTCGCCCGAAGATAGTTCCAAAATCAGACCACACTCAGCTACAATCTGAGCCCCAACGATTCGACGTTCGCCAACATCCACAACGGAGTAAACGCTATGAAGCACAAGAGCTTCTGGATCTTCACGCTTGCCGTAGTCGCGCTAGTACTGATCATCAACTTCCCTGCCACCGAAAGCGTCTACTCGCAAGGGCGAGGCGCCGTCACGCCTGAAGTCATCGAGCGGCGTAAAGCGATCGAAAGCGAACTGCAATCGATCGCGATCGTCGAACGCAAACTGATGATCCCCATGCGCGACGGCGTACGCATCGCAACCGACGTCTATCGCCCAAAAGACACGTCGAAGAAGTATCCAGCGATCTTCGTGCGCACGCCTTATAACTTCAACTACTGGGACGTCCGCAACGGCGCGCCACGCGATCTTTCCAGCGAACTCGAGGCAGTCAAGCGCGGTTACGTATACGTGCAGATGAACGAACGCGGGCGGTTCTTCTCAGAAGGTAACTACGACATCCTTGGCCCACCACTCACAGACGGCCTCGACGAGTTTGCATGGATCTCCAGGCAACCGTGGTCCAACGGCAAAGTCGGCACGATCGGATGCTCCTCCACGGCTGAATGGCAACTGGCGGTTGCAGCGCAGGGCGCGCCGGCGTTTACGACGATGATCGCGCAGGGCTTCGGCGCAGGCGTCGGACGCGTGGCTCCTTACTACGAACAGGGTAACTGGTATCGAGGCGGCGCAGTGCAGATGTTGTTCATTGCCTGGCTCTACGGACAGCAGAACCAGGTGCGTCCAATGTTCCCGCCGAACACGACACAGGAAGAACTGGTTCGCGCCGCGAAAGCGTTCGATCTCGCAGCGCAGTTGCCCCAAGTCGACTGGTCAAAAGCCCTGCGCCACCTACCTGCGAAAGACATCATGGAAGCAGCAGGTGGACCACGCGGGATCTTCGCCGACCGCATGCCCGTCGACACAGGCGGCATGATGATCCAGCGCGAGCCGAACGATCCGGCGTGGTACAAAGGCGGGCTCTGGCACGACAACATGCGGATCAACATTCCGGGCTTCTGGTTCATGTCGTGGTATGACGTGTCGGTTGGACCAAACCTCGCAGCATTCAATCACGTCAGGAAGACGGCGTCGCCTGAGATCGCGAATCAGCAGTATGCCGTGATCGCGCCAACACTCCACTGCGCGTTCCGTCGTGCAACTGAAAACACGATTGTGGGCGAGCGCAGCATGGGCGATGCGCGCCTGAACTACGATGAGCTGACCTACGGCTGGTTTGATCACTTCCTCAAAGGCGAGAAGAACGGCATTCTTGAGAAGATGCCGCGCGTGCGTTACTTCACCATGGGCAGCAACAAGTGGCAGTCGTCAGACACGTGGCCGCCGCGCGGCGCTGAGCCGATGAGCCTGTTTCTTTCCAGCGGCGGCAAGGCAAACACGCTCGACGGCGACGGCGTGCTGGTCCAGGCCGCTCCCGCAACAGATAACGCCGACAGGTTTGAGTACGATCCGATGAACCCTGTGCCGTCGCACGGCGGTAACGTTTGCTGCACTGGAAACGCGATCACCGCCGGCTCTTTCGATCAACGCAAGATCGAAGCGCGGCCCGATGTTCTCGTTTACACGACTGAGCCACTGAAAGAAGGCATCGAAGTCAGTGGTCCAATCGAGGTCACGCTGTATGTTTCGAGCGATGCGAAAGACACGGACTTCACAGTGAAGCTGATCGACGTCTATCCCGACGGGCGCGCGTACAACCTCGATGAAACGATTCAACGCATGCGTTATCGCGACGGCTATAACAAGCCCAACGTCTGGATGGAGCCGGGCAAGGTTTACAAAGTGACGTTGCAACCGATGACGACGAGCAATTACTTCGAAGCCGGACATCGAATCCGGATCGAAATCTCGAGCAGCAACTTTCCACGTTTCGATCGCAACCTCAACACCGGCGGCAGGAACTACGACGAATCCAAAGGCGTCATTGCGCGCAACGCAGTGCATCATTCGCGGCAGTACCCGTCAGAGGTGAAGCTGACAGTGGTGAGGAAACCAGTCACTACGAGTCGCACAAACTAGACACAGTTTTCTGTCAAGCCGAATGGAACAATTTCATCACGGGGCAAGTATAGAGCCCTATGAACATCCCTCTGACTGGGGACCCAGATCCCCGCAAGCTAAGAGTGTGGCCCGGCATCGTTGCCGTCGTGCTGTTGTTGATCGCGCGTTTCGTTGTGAAAGCACTCATCCCCGGGATACAAGGGTTTGGAATGGCGATCATGGGTTCGCTGTTCTTTGCCCTTGCCGTCTTCGTATGGTGGGCGTTCTTCAGCCGCTCGGCCTGGCCGGAACGTCTTGGCGGTCTCGCCTTGATCGCAGCGACACTCGGCGTCACGTGGTTACTCAAACACGATTCGATGTGGCTGCCATGGTTGTTCGCTTACGCGATTCCGGTGCTGTGCATCGCCTTCGTCGCCTGGGCAGTCGCGACGCGAAATCTTCCGAATCGAGTCCGTCGTGCAACGATGGTCGCGACCGTCGTAGTCGCTTGCGGTGCATGGCTGTTGCTCAGGCAGGACGGCATCAACGGCGATCACAACGCCGACTTCGGCTGGCGCTGGGCGGCAAGCTCGGAAGAACGACTACTCGCTGCGACTTCGAACGAACCACCGCCAACCGCAGCGCCCGCAGTAGCACCGACCATCGCGCCGGTCAGTAGCGCGGCAACAACAGCTTCGCCTTCCCCAACACCCGCAACCGAAACCGCTAAACCAGCAGCAGTAGAAACCCAGGCCGAGTGGCCCGGCTTCCGTGGACCACGCCGCGACGGCATCGTTCGCGGTGTGCGTATAAAGACTGACTGGTCCAGTTCCCCTCCCGCACAAATCTGGCGTCGTCCGGTTGGTCCAGGCTGGTCGTCTTTTGCTGTCAACCGCGATCTCGTTTACACACAGGAGCAACGTGGTGAAGACGAAGTCGTCTCCTGCTACAAGGCAAACACCGGACAGCCTGTATGGTCGCATCGTGATAAAGC
>DASTQB010000342.1:0-17538 GCA_035761985.1 Pyrinomonadaceae bacterium | reverse complement strand
ATCCACCTCGAACACAAACTGAAGAAAACACGGGCCGAAGTCATCGAGATGACTCGCACTGCCATCCGCCTTGCACGCAACTACGCGGATGAAGTCGAGTTTTCAGCAGAAGATGCGACGCGCAGCGACGTCGATTACCTGTGCGAAGTGCTCGACGTTGCAGTCGAGGCGGGCGCTTCCGTGCTCAACGTTCCCGATACGGTTGGTTATACGACGCCGGTTGAGTTTACTCATCTCGTCCAGCAGGTGCGCGAACGCGTCGTGAAAGATCGCGACGTGATCATCAGCGTCCACTGTCACAACGATCTCGGTCTCGCAGTAGCGAACAGTCTTGCGGCGATTGAAGCAGGAGCGCGGCAGGTTGAATGCACGATCAACGGCATTGGCGAACGTGCGGGAAATGCGTCGCTCGAAGAGATCGTGATGGCGCTGCACGTGCGGGCCGATCGTTTGCCGTTTACCACCGGCATCGACACAACCGAGCTTTATCCTACGAGCCAGTTGCTCTCGAGCATCGTCGGGTTTGACGTTCAGCCAAACAAAGCGATCGTCGGCCGCAATGCCTTCGCGCACGAGGCCGGCATTCATCAACACGGTGTGATTAACAATCCGCTGTGCTACGAGATCATGACGCCTGAGTCAGTCGGCGTTCCGGCAAACTCGCTCGTGCTTGGCAAACACTCCGGACGTCATGCGCTGTCGCTTCGTTACATGGAACTCGGTTACGATATCTCGCCTGCGGAGCTCGACGCTGCCTACAAGCGTTTTACAAATCTTGCCGATCGAAAGAAGCGAATCTACGATCAGGATCTGATTTCATTGCTGAACACGACCATGGGCGCGGCCGCTTAACCGCGGATAACGCGGAACTAAATCCGATTATGAGATTTAAAATTACAACTCTTCCGGGTGACGGAATTGGTCCCGAAGTAACCGCACAGGCTGTGCGCGTTTTACAAGCCATCGGGGATATCAACGGTTATCGTTTCGACTTTGAAGAACATGCGATCGGCGGTGTTGCAATCGCACGTTTCGGTTCGCCGCTGCCGAGGACAACGCTCGACGCGTGCATGGCGAGCGATGCGGTGTTGCTCGGCGCTGTGGGTGCGCCGGAGTACGATCGACTGCCGCCAAATCAACGACCTGAAGCCGGGCTGTTGCTGATTCGTAGTGCGCTTGGTGGTTACGCGAACCTGAGGCCCGCGATCTCTTATTCGACCATCGCTGCGTGTTCTCCGCTGCGCAGCGAAGTCACTCGCGATGCTGATATTCTCATCGTTCGCGAACTCCTCGGCGGTCTCTACTTCGGTGAACCACGCACTATCACGTCTACAAGCGCCAGCAACACGATGCGCTATTCAGTCGAAGAGATCGAACGCATCGCACGCGTTGCATTCGAAGCCGCGCGCAAGCGGCGCGGCAAAGTGACTTCAGTCGATAAAGCAAACGTGCTGGAGACGTCGCAATTGTGGCGACAAACAGTGATTCGCGTCTCGCAGGATTATCCGGACGTGACGTTGGAACATCTCTACGTTGATGCGTGTGCGATGCACCTGATCACGAACCCGCGACGCTTCGACGTGCTGTTGACTGAAAACCTGTTCGGCGACGTTCTTTCAGACGAAGCGGCGGTGATCACCGGTTCGCTCGGTATGCTCGCGTCGGCGACGATCGGCGGCGAAGTCGGACTTTACGAGCCGGTCCATGGCTCTGCGCCGGACATTGCGGGCCAGGGCATTGCGAACCCCTGCGGCGCAATTGCGTCGGCGGCGCTGATGCTACGTCACTCGTTCGGTCTTGAACAGGATGCGCGCGACATCGAGCTGGCGATCGAGTCGGTGCTCGAAGCCGGTTATCGCACGCCCGACATCGCGTCAGGCACGGGCGGATATGTTGTGAAGACTGACGAGATGGGCGAAGTGATCTGCGAAGCCGTGGCGGAGATCGCCGACCTGCGCCACGCATATCACGCTGTTTAGCAGTACATGAAAACTCTATTCGACAAGCTCTGGGACGCGCACGTTGTTCGTGAAGCGCGTGGCGAGCCCACACTCCTCTACATCGATCTTCATCTCGTACACGAAGTAACGTCGCCGCAAGCGTTTGACGGCTTGCGACACGCGGGCCGAAAAGTGAGACGCCCGGATCTTACTTTCGCCACTGTCGATCACAATGTACCAACCACCGATCGCAGTCTTCCGATCGCCGATGCAACTGCGGCGCAGCAGGTTGATGCGCTGAGGCGAAACTGCCGCGAGTTCGATATTCAACTTTTCGACATCCACTCGCCCGAGCAGGGTATCGTTCACGTGATTGGACCAGAGCTGGGTCTGACTCAACCCGGCATGACGATCGTCTGTGGCGACAGTCACACGAGCACGCACGGTGCGTTTGGCGCGCTCGCGTTTGGAATCGGGACGAGCGAAGTCGAACACGTGCTCGCGACGCAGTGCCTGCCGCAGAACAAGCCTTTGACGATGAAAGTCGAAACGGCAGGATCGCTGCCGGAAGGCGTGACGCCGAAAGATCTGGCGCTCGGAATCATCGGGCAGATCGGCACTGACGGCGCAACCGGGTATGTGATCGAATACACGGGCGATGCGGTCAGGAGTCTTTCGATGGAAGGACGAATGACGCTTTGCAACATGAGCATCGAAGCGGGCTCGCGCGCCGGGATGATCGCGCCTGATGAAACGACGTTTGCTTATCTCAGGGGCCGGCGTTTCGCTCCCGCGGACTGGGAGCAGGCAGTCGCTCGCTGGGCCACTTTCAAGAGTGACGCGGATGCCGTGTTTGATCGAACGATTGAGATCGATGCGTCGCGGCTGGAACCTTTCGTGACGTGGGGGACGAGTCCGGGCATGGTCGTGCCGGTGACGAGTTTTGTTCCTGATCCGGTTGACGCGGCAGCCGAACGCGCGCTCGAGTACATGGCATTGGAGCCGCGCACAAATATTCAGGACATCGCGATCGATCGCGCGTTCATCGGCTCGTGTACGAACGCGCGGCTTGAAGATCTGCGGGCAGCGGCGCGCGTGGTTAAAGGTTACCGGATCAATTCATCGGTGAGCGCGATGGTCGTGCCGGGATCACAGGATGTGAAGCGAGCGGCGGAGAAAGAAGGGCTCGATCGGATTTTCAGTGAAGCAGGATTTGAGTGGCGCGAAGCCGGGTGTTCGATGTGTTTGGGGATGAACGCGGACATTTTGAAACCTGGAGAGCGTTGTGCGTCGACGAGTAATCGAAACTTTGAAGGGCGGCAGGGGCGCGGCGGACGGACGCACCTCGTTAGTCCGATGATGGCCGCCGCCGCCGCGATCAAAGGACACTTCACAGACGTGCGGCAATGGACCTTTCGACATGATTGACAGGATTTCCAAGATTTACAGGATTTAATCATGTAAATCCTGCTAATCCTGAAATCTTGTGCAAACGACATGGAAGCATTCACGAAACACACGGGACTTGTAGCGCCGCTCGATCGTGCGAACGTCGATACGGATCAGATCATCCCTAAACAATTTCTAAAGCGGATCGAGCGCACAGGCTTCGGGCAGTTTCTGTTTTACGACTGGCGCGAAGATCCGGAGTTCGTGCTGAACGATCCGCGTTATCAGGGTGCAACAATTCTCGTTGCGGGTAAGAACTTCGGATGCGGATCGTCGCGCGAACATGCTCCGTGGGCGCTCGGCGAGTACGGCTTCCGCGTGATCATCGCGCCCTCATTCGCCGACATCTTCGCGAACAACTGTTTCAAGAATGGAATGCTGCCAATCACGCTCGATGACGAGCGCGTTAAAGAACTCATGACGCGCACAAAATTGACCGTCGATCTCGAAACACAGATGATCACGGATGAAAGCGGATTGGAGATTCGGTTTGAGGTAAGTGAGTTTCAGAGGTACTGCTTGCTGGAGGGGTTGGATGATATCGGTTTGACGTTACGTCACGAAGACGCGATCAGCGCCTACGAAGCGCTGAACCGGAAGACAGTCGTGTGAGTGTATTCCTCACCCGGACGCAGAACGGTCGACGGAAAGTGCGGATGATTCGGAGCGTCCGGGAAGTGCTGCGGTTCTAAACACAGTCCTCCATACCGCTGATAAACAATTCCTCTCTTCCCACCAAAACTCCCATCAAGAAAGTTTCCCGAGTAAAACTGAATGCCCGGCTCCGTCGTCAGCATCTCGAGCACGCGCCCAGATTCCGGCTCATAAAGGCGCGCCGCAGTTTTCAGCGATCCATCCCAATCATTCAAAACAAAATTATGATCATACCCGCCGGTAAATCCGAGCTGCTCGTATCCCTCTCTGATCCGGGCTCCAATCCGCTCCTCAGTTCTAAAATCCATGGGCGTCTCAGCCACCGCTCTCAACTCCCCCGTCGGAATAAGCTCACTCGAAACCGCGGTGAAGCGATCCGCATTCAGCGTTAATCCGTGGTCCAGGATCGACCCTCCGCCTCTCAAATTGAAGTACGAATGGTTCGTAAGATTGACGATGGTATCCGCATCAGTCGTCGCGCGGTAATCAAGCCTTAGCTCGTCATCTCCCAGTGTATAAATGACTTCCGCATGAACATTACCCGGATAGTTTTCTTCACCATCCCTGCTCAGATACGAAAGACGCAACGACGACTCATCTTCACTCGCGGTCCACACACGCTTATCAAAGCCATTGAACCCACCGTGCAAGTGGTTCCCCCCATTGTTCTGGTCCAACTGGTACTCGACTCCATTCAACGAAAACCGTCCGTTCGCGATGCGGTTAGCATGACGTCCGATCAACGGCCCGAAGTAAAGCGGGTTCTTAACGTATTCGTCGAGGGTTTCGAAACCAAGCACGATGTCGCCAAACGTGCCTTGACGATCGGGCGTGTAGAGCGAGGTGATCGCGCCGCCGTAGGTCGCCACACTCGCTTCCAACCCCAGATCATTCCTGAGCGTGTATAGATAGACCTCGACGCCGTCGGGCATCGTGCCAAAGTGTCGCTTCGTTATTTTCACAGGTTGCTAAAAACGCGATTTGCTTCTTCGAGAGTTTCGGCGGAGCCGACGTCGAACCAAATGCCGGGCACACGCCAAACGTAGAAAGGCGTGCGCGGGTACAGCCATTGGACCAGGCGGCCCGGCTGATCCGGATTGTTTCCTTCCGCAATATATTGATGGATCATCGGGAGCGTCGCCTTTGGGTAGTAGTAAAGCGCGATGCCTGTCAGCGTGCTCTTCGGCTCTTTCGGTTTCTCTTCGAAGTAGACGATGCGATCGTTTTCGTCGATCTCGATCGCGTTGTACTTCTTGATCTCTTCCAGATCGCCGACGTCGTAAACACCTGTCACGGGCGAATTCTTCTCGATGCAGTAATCGCCAAACCCGGCCAGGTCCTCGCTGAAAAGATTGTCGCCGCCGACCATGATGATGTCTTCGTCGATGTTGTATTTGGTCATGACGAGATGCATGTCGCCGATGGCGCCGAGCTTGTTTGAATCGTCAGTGCTGCCGTCGTTGACGATCGTGAAACCGAAGTGCAGGCCCTCAGGCTTGTAGCCTTCGGCCCAGCGTTCGAAGTGGCCCGCAAACTTCGCGTTCGTAACGATGTACGCGTGATCGATGTAACGAATCGTTTTGATGTTATCGAGCACGTGCTCCATCATCGGCTTGCCGGCGACGGGCAACAGTGGCTTCGGTTGATTTAGTGTCAGCGGGTAAAGGCGCGTAGCGTAGCCTGCCGCGAGAATGATTAGTTTCATAAGATTTCTTCCGCGCCGTTTGAGGCGGTGGAGATGTAGATCTCGGGTTTCAAGTTCATCGCGCGCTCGTAGCCTTCACTCACGTGCTTTCGAAATTCCTCCACGCGCTCGGTCGGAACCAGGTTAACCGTGCAACCTCCAAATCCGCCGCCTGTCATCCGCGCGCCATACACACCTGCCACTTCGCGAGCAAGCTGCACCATCACATCCAATTCTTTCGAGCTAACTTCATAATCCTCTCGCAGGCTGCGATGCGACTCGTACATCAACTTTCCAAACGTGCCGAGGTCGCTTCGCTCGAGTGCGTCACCTGCCTCCAGCACTCGCGCATTCTCTGTGACGACGTGCAAACAGCGTCGATAGACCACTTCCGGAAGATCGCGGCCAAACTTCTCCAGTTCCGGCAAAGTCACATCACGCAACGCAGTCACATGCGGCAGAAATTTCGCCAGGTGCTTCACGCCGGCTTCACATTGCTCACGCCGTTCATTGTAAGCGTTTGACGAGTGCTCGTGCTTCACCATCGTGTTGCAAATTATCAACCGAACGTTGTCGGGCACCGGCAACAACCTGAACTCAAGCGAACGGCAATCAAGACACAATGCCTTCTGCGCCCGGCCAAACAACGCCACAAACTGGTCCATAATCCCGACGCGCGCGCCTACAAACTCGTTCTCAGCCTGCCGGCAAATGCGCGCCAGCTCGCGTTTATCGACGTCGAGGCCCGAAATCGCGGTGAGTGCGATCGCAGTGGCGACTTCAATCGCGGCAGAGGAGCTCAATCCCGATCCGATCGGCACTTCGCCGCGAACACGAAGCCGCGCACCACGCAAACGATACCCCGCTCGCTCGAGCATCACTGCGACGCCAACAGGGTAGTCGCTCCAGTGCCCGCGTCGAGCGAGGTTTCGATCGTCAAGATCCACCTCGACTTCTTCGTCAAAATTTTCCGAGAAGATTTGCAGCTTGCGCGAGTCGAGTGACGAAGCCGTGACCCACGTTGAAAAGTCGATCGCGGCCGGCATCACAAACCCGTCGTTGTAATCGGTGTGTTCGCCGATGAGGTTTACACGTCCCGGCGCTCGAAAAGTACGGCTTTCAGTGGGCATTGGTTACATCCAGCACAACTCGCCATGCCAGCCCCGGCTCTGCTCTCCAGATGCGAACATAGCTGCCGCGCTCAAGAACTTTCTTTGCATCATCGGGGGCGGTGATTTCGTAAGTGCCGTGCGTGTAACCGAGATCGCCGGAGCGCGAAACGTCGGCGCCGATCGGGGTCCAGCTCAGGTTGCCTTTGGTCGATGTGAACGCGTTTGCCGACTTCTCGATTCCGATGTAAGGCAAATTGCCGGGACGATAGAGACGAATGTCAGGCGCAGCGAATGAGAGAAATGCGGGGAACAATCCCTGCGCCGCAGCTGTCGCAAACTTCCGATCTTTCTCGATGAGATCTTCAGGCTTGACTAGTCCTGGTGTGAACTCTGCGTTGGATGGCTTGTCTTTCGGGTTCCACAATTTCAGTGGTCCACCTGACTTCGGATGCTGGATGCCGAGGTCGACAACAAACTTCCACGAGCCGTCGGCCTGCTTCTTCCACAATGTTACGAAGTGGCCGTACCAGGCAGGCTTCTTATCGTTGACGTCTTCTTTGAACTCCGATGGTCCAGTAGTAAACCCGAGATCGCCGGCGCTCGCCATTCCGGCGAACGACGGCTGCCATGCAAGCAACGGTTTTTTGGTCGAGGCCGGAAGCGGATGTTCGTTCATCCACTTCTTGCCGTTAACGGCGCCCGGCCGAAACAACAATCCATCGTCGGCAATAAACGCCATGAACGCCTCGCGCGCAGTCTTCTCCTCGGCCATCTTCGCAAACGCCTGCTCAGTCTTCACCATCTCCTGCAAAGGCGTCTGTCCCCTCACCATCGCGCCCATAAAAACAACCCACAGTACCAGTAAACTGATTTTCATATCCGTGTTTATCCGCGTAAATCCGCGGCCTCTATAGCCGTTTGCATGACGCGTTCAGGCGTCCACTCATCAACCGGCCGCACTTCCGACAACCGTCCGCGGCTCATCACTGCAAGCCGATCGCACATCCCAAACAACTCCGGCAAGTAAGAGCTAACCATCAGTATCGCTTTGTTCTGCGCCGCACAAGCCGCGATCGTTTCGTAAACCTGCGCCTTGCTGCCGATGTCGATGCCGCGTGTTGGCTCGTCGAGCAAAAGAATGTCTGCGTCCTGATGCAGCAGACGCGCGACGACGACTTTCTGCTGGTTTCCTCCCGACAGCGATCCGGCCTGTTGCTGCGCGCCGCGAGTTTTGATCTTCAACGCGTTGACGAGCTTCTCTGCCTGCTTGCGCTGCGAACTGAGATCCAGCCAGCCCCAGCGCGAACATGAGTCGAATCGCGTGACCGTTATGTTGTCGGCGATCGACTGGTTCAACGTCAGTCCTTCGCCTTTGCGATCTTCGCTCAGATAACCAAGCCCTTCGATCAAACGCATCGATGGCGTGCCGCGTCCACTCTTCCGGTTGACTTCGATTGTGCCACTTTCAGGACGTTCAAGACCAAAGATCGCGCGCAACAGCGGCGTGCGGCCCGAGCCCATCAACCCTGCAATGCCGAGTATCTCACCGCGCCGCAGCTCGAAACTCGCATTCTTCAACAACGGCGGACACGATAGGTTACGCACGTTTAGAATCGTTTCGCCACCAGCATTCGCACGACTGCGAACGGGAAACAGATTTTGTTGCGAGCGACCGACCATCTTCGCGATGAGTTCGTCGTCAGTGACACTCGAGATCTCACCTGTCGCCACACTTCGACCGTCTCTGAGAACTGTGAATCGATCTGCGATCTGTCGCACCTCTTCGAGAAAGTGGCTTATATAAATGACTGAGATCCCTTCAGCGCTCAGTTTGCGGATCAATTTGAACAGATGGGCCACATCTTCACGTTGCAGGCTGCTCGTCGGTTCGTCCATCAAAATGATGCGTGCTCGCGCGGCCAGAGCGCGAGAGATTTCGACGATCTGCCGCGATGCGACTGACAGATCGCCGACACGTTTTTCCGGCCGGATGTCTGCGTGATGAAACGTCTTGAGCACGTCGCTCGTGCGCGTGAGAAGTCGATCACGATCAAGCCAGCCGAAGCGTGCCGGCTCGATGCCCATGAGCACGTTTTCAGCGACGCTGAGATGCGGGCATAGAGAAAGTTCCTGGTGAATCAACGCGATGCCGTGTTTGCGTGCGTCGAGTGGATCCGAAGGCGAATACGCGTTGCCCTGGATCTCCATCGTTCCTCGGTCGGGCCGCACGGAGCCGGCGATCACGTTCATCAAAGTGCTCTTGCCCGCGCCGTTTTCGCCGATGAGTGCGTGCACCTCGCCTTCGCGCAGTTCCAGATCCACGCCGTCGAGTGCGACGGTCGGTCCGAACGAACGGGAAATGTCTCTCAAAACGAGGGCCGGCATCATAGATCCACAGATTACACAAATTACGCCGAATTGCCGATTACGCAGATAACTCAGATCCGTGAACTATCGTTCTTTGTGATCCGTGTAATCTGTGGCTAGAATGCCCCGCCATGACGATTTCATTCGCGGATCGCGTAAAGATCCCTGACGACGTCCTGATTTCAAACCTGCAGGAAGAGTCGGTAATCCTGAATCTCGACAGTGAACGTTACTACGGGCTCGACTCAATCGGCACGCGCATGCTGTCGGTCCTCACCACGTCGGGTTCGATCGAAGCCGCTTATGAAACACTTGTGCAGGAATATGATGTCGACGGCGAAGTGCTGAAAAAGGACCTGCTGGAACTCGTAGACAATCTCATCGCACAAGGACTGCTCATCCGTGATCACTCGTGAGATTCGTGGTCTCCGCGTTAGCGCTGCGGCACGCTTCGATGCGATTGCTGAGGCGTACGAGACGTGGGGGGAAGACTGCGTCAATCACCTGACCGGCGATTTTGCGTTCGCGATCTGCGACAGCCGACGGCAAAAGCTCTTCTGTGCGCGCGATCACTTTGGCGTGAAACCGTTCTTTTACGCGCAGGTTTCCGGCGGCTTGATCTTCAGCGACGCGCTTGTGGAGTTGCGCGAGCACCCGGAAGTGTCTGACGAGTTGAATGAGACGGCGATTGGCGACTATCTCCTGTTCGGCGTGAATCAGGATCTTTCGAGTACAACGTTTCGAGATATTCACCGGTTGCCGCCGGCACATTGTCTTAGCGTCTCGAACGGATCGGTTGTGGTCCGTCGTTACTGGGAGCCGTCGATCTCGAACGAGATTCGGTTTCGTGATGAGCGATCGTATGTGGATCGTTTTTTGGAGCTTTTGACGGAGGCAGTTAGAGAGCGAGTCGGGACAGAGCGCGTTAGCGTGTTGATGAGTGGCGGGCTGGATTCAACGAGCGTGGCGGCGATCGCGTGCGAGATGGCCGAGGTGCGGGCGTGTACGGTCGCTTATGACGAGTTGATCCGTGATGAGGAGGGGCGTTATTCGACAATCGCGCGTGAGCATCTTGGAATACAGGGGACACGGATTAACGCGGATGGGTACGGATTGTTTGAGGGGGTTTTGCAACAGCCGGAGCCGTTTTTCATTTCGGTGCTGGGAGGGCAGTTCAAGGATTCGCTGCGAGCGTGCGCGGATCACGGTCGAGTCGCGCTGACGGGTTGGGATGGCGATGCATTGATGAATGAGCGCCGGCAGAGTCGCTTTGGTCTTCGATCACTGTTGAAAAGACTGCTCCCTCGTAAGCCGCTCGATCAACATCCCGCGTGGATCGACGAATCCTTCGCAAAGCGAACCAATCTGCATGAACGATGGCAAGCCAGTTTCCATCACGAACCAATCCGAAAACAATCCGCGCGGATCCGCGTCCTGAACTCACCAATGTGGCCCGCGATTTTCGAAGGCTACGACCGAAGCGTAACTAAACTCGACCTCGAGGTGTGTCACCCCTTTATGGATCTGCGACTAGTCGAATTTTTGTTAGCGATACCGCACGCGCCGTGGTGCGTCAACAAACACATTCTGCGTGAGGCGATGAAGGACCGCCTTCCAGCGGCAATAATAAATCGGCCAAAAACTCCGCTTGCCGGCGATCCTGCTCTTCAATTGGTGCGGCGCGCTAGTGTAAGATGGCTCGACAGTTTTGAGGTCAATCCGCAGCTCGAGCGTTTTGTTAATCTGGATCGCCGGCGACCGCTGGCGGATGAACAGACTTCCGATGGCCTCTGGGCCAATCTTCGTGTTTACGCGTTGAACCATTGGCTTACGAACTCCCAACCAATCGTTCGACGAAATCTGATTAACAACGATCGCGCTTACAAGACCTCAATCGCCTAGACTGCCTACAGGAGATTTCTATGGAGCGTAAACCGGCAACTGAGGTTGAAAACGAAGAGCCGCAACGCAAAAAGCCTTATCACAAACCGGAAGTAATCATTTACGGAAACATCCGCGAGATCACCAGAAACGCGGGCCCGAAAGGTAACCTCGACGGCGGCGGCGGCGCTGCGGCCGGACCAAAAACGGGGGTCTAACTCACTAGCGGCAATTCATGCCTTATCGCTGCTCGATCTACGGACTTGGAGTCATCTCCAATAAAGCGATTCCAGGCGTTCCAGTCTCACCAATCACAGCCGCGGACGTTCGTATCTCATTCGGGTCGCTGCCTGAGTGGGTGCGCGAAGATACTCAGCTCGAAACCTCTTACGTCGCCGATTACAACGACGATTGCGGGAATCCGATGTTGAGAGTGTTTCGCGTGCGCGATGGTGCGTACTACCGGTTCAGCTATGCGGATCGAACTGAGTTTGTTCTCGATCACGGTGCTACTGAGATCTGGGCCGACTGGCCCGAGCCACTCACGCTCGAAGATGCTGCGACGTACCTGCTTGGTCCAATCATGGGTTTCGTGATGTTGCTACGCGGCGTGGTCTGTTTACACGCGAGCGCGATCGCGATCGGTGATGAAGCGATTGCTGTGTTGGGACCAGCAGGTTCCGGGAAATCGACGACAGCGGCAGCGTTTTCAGAGCGCGGCTATCGTGTGCTCGCAGAAGATGTGGTGACGCTCGATGATCATGGGCGTAAGTTTCTGGTTCGACCGGCGTATCCGTGTATTCGTTTGTGGCCGTCTTCCGTGAAGGCGCTTTACGGATCGGAAACACATCTTCCAAAACTCACTCCAAACTGGGAGAAGCGATATTTGGATCTGACTGAGCGTCCCGAGCAGTTTCAAAGCAGGCCGTTGCCGCTCGCCGCGGTCTATCAACTCGGCGAGCGCAGCAACAGTGCGGCAGCGCCGTTTGTCGAACCAGTCGATCGCGCAGAAGGATTGATCTCGCTGGTCGCGAACACGTATGCGACGAAGTTGATGGATAAGCAGATGCGTGCGCGGGAGTTTGAAGTGCTGACGCGCGTCTTGCGCCACGTCGCCGTAAGGCGCGTGACCCCTCATACGGATCCGGCACGTATTTACGAGCTTTGCGACAGCATTCTGAACGATTACGGCCACGGATTTTCGCGGATAGACGCAGATCGAAATACTAACCACGCGGCGCATGTATAGTCTTCATTTTTATGGCCGGATGATCGCTGGTGGGCCGCGCATGGATGCATACGCGGCCGCGCTTCACCACACGATCAAACCGGATTCGGTGGTGATGGATCTTGGTTGTGGTCCAGGCGTGTTTGCGCTGCTCGCGTGTAAGCTGGGCGCGCGGCGGGTGTATGCAGTTGAGCCTGAGAGCGTGATCGCGATCGCGCGCGAAGCGGCTGCGGCAAACGGATATGCTGACCAAATTGAGTTCTTTGAAGAGTTTTCTACACGCATTAATTTGCCTGAGCCTGCGACGATCATCGTCTCTGATTTGCGTGGAGTGTTGCCGTGGTTTCAACAACACATTCCGGCGATCATCGACGCTCGCCAGAGATTGTTGGCGCGTGGCGGCACGTTGATTCCGCGGCGCGATGTTCTGTGGGCGGCAGTCGTCGAATCCGCGAACGCGTACGAAGAGATTGTTGGGCCGTGGGAGGGGAATGGTTTTGATCTCGATCTTTCGGCAGGGACACGTCGCGTCACAAACACGTGGCGCAAGACGCGGATCGAACCTGCCGAGTTGCTGACCGATCCGATTTGTTGGACCACGATCGACTATTACGAAGTGAATAGTCCTGACATTCGCGCTGAGATCTCGTGGCGCGCGGGGCGAAAGGGGAGCGCGCATGGAATCGCCGTGTGGTTTGATACCGTTCTTGTTGATGGCATTGGGTTTTCTAATCATCCGAACGAGCCGGAATTGATCTACGGCAACGGCTTGTTTCCGTTCGTGAAACCTGTCGAGGTGATGGAAGGCGAGCGCATCAGCGTGCGGCTAACCGCGAAGATGGTTGAGGATAATTATGTTTGGTGCTGGGACACGGATGTGTTTTCACGTGATGACGAGACGCGCCCGAAAGTAAGTTTCAAACAGTCGACGTTTTTCGGCGTGCCGCTTTCAGCCGAAAAGCTGCGAGAACTCAGACAATAAACTTGAACAGCTCACGGACAATTCTCACCACAAAGCTTCGCAAGGTGTTGGCGCAACTGCCGTACCTGCCGCGCGCTCTCAAGCTCGTCTGGGAAGTCGCGCGACCGTGGACCGTTGCATGGATCGTTCTGTTGCTCGTGCAGGGACTGCTGCCGGTTGCAACTGTTTACCTGACGAAGCTCGTAGTCGATGGTGTTGTCGCGTCGGTGCGCGACGGCGGCGCAAATGTTCGACCCGTGTTGCTGCTGTTGTTAGCACTCGGCGGCGTGCTCGTTTTGATGGAAGTTGTGCGCACCGGTATCAAGTGGGTGCGCACGGTCCAGGCGGAACTTTTACAGGATCACATCACGTCGCTGATTCATGCGAAGTCAGTCACAGTAGATCTCGCGTTTTACGAGCTCGCCGACTACTACGATCACCTGCACCGCGCGCGCACAGGAGCTCGCTACCGGCCGATCGCATTGCTTGGAAACCTCGGTGCGTTGCTGCAAACGAGCATCACGCTGATCGCGATGGGCGCGCTCCTGATCCCGCTTGGACCATGGCTCGCGCTTGCGCTCTTGCTGAGCACGCTGCCCGCGTTCTACGTCGTAGTCCATTATGCACTCGCCGAGTATCAGTTGCGGTTGCGCACGACCGGCGACGACAGGCGCACGTGGTATTACGACTGGATCATGACGACGGCCGAAGCCGCGGCTGAGATCCGGCTGTTTGGTTTGGGCAAGTATTTTCGATCGAGCCATGACGAACTGAGAGAACGTTTGCGCGGCGAGCGTTTGCGGTTGACGCGACGGCAGAGTTTGGCCGAACTCGGCGCGAGCCTTGTGGCGCTGCTGATCACAGGCGCGGCGCTCGGCTGGATGTTTTGGAAAGCGCTGCACGGTGCTGTGACGCCAGGCGAACTCGCACTGATCTACGTCGCGTTCAGCCAGGGACAGGGATTGATGCGCACGTTGCTTGAAAGCGCAGGCCAACTTTACGGCAACAGCCTGTTTCTCGGAGACCTGTTTGAGTTTCTCGCGCTCAAGCCGATGGTGGTTGATGGCGATTCGAAAGTTAGAGACGTTGAATTTGGGATTAGCTTCAGAAACGTCTCGTTCAGTTACCCGGATTCGACGCAGAAGGCGCTCGACGATTTCTCGATGGAGATTCCGAGCGGGAAGATCGTCGCGATCGTCGGTCCGAACGGGGCGGGCAAGAGTACCCTGCTGAAGCTTCTCTGTCGTTTCTACGATCCGGACAGCGGCGATATCGAGATCGACGGCCGCAACCTCAAGGATTTTGCAACTGACGATCTGCGCCGGTTGATCACCGTGCTGTTTCAGCAGCCGGTCCATTACAACACGACTGTGCGTGAGAATATTTTGTACGGAGATGTCGAGCGCAAGGGTGACGTCGGCGCTGTGCTACGAGCGGCGGGCGCCGACGAAATTGTCTCGCGCCTCCCACAACAAGAAGAAACCCTTCTCGGTCGCTGGTTTGAAGGCGGCACGGAACTGAGCGTCGGCGAGTGGCAACGCATCGCACTCGCGCGCGCGTTTCTGCGTCGCGCCCCGATCATCATTCTTGACGAGCCTACAAGCGCGCTCGATCCGTGGGCCGAGGCAGACTGGCTCGAACGCTTCCGCGAACTCGCCGTTGGCCGAACGGCGATCATAATCACGCACAAGTTCACTACAGCCATGCACGCTGACGTGATTCACGTGATGGACCATGGACGTATCGTCGAATCGGGCAGCCACTTTCGTTTGCTGGAGAAACACGGGTTGTATGCCGAATCGGCCGGAAGATAATTTGATCCTCCGCGTCGCTCGACGCGGATGCGCAGCGGATCTCGTTCAGCAACCGCTGAACTGGGACTATCTCTTCGCGACTGCATCCGCGCACGGCCTGCTCCCACTTCTCCACAAACACGTCGGCATGGATCTAATCCCACCTCACGCGCGCAATCATCTCAAGCGCCAATCCGTGTCAAACACGCAAGCGGTCCTGCACCTCATCAGCAAACAAATCCGTGTTCTAAATCTCTTCCGGGAGAACAAGGTGCCCGTTGCAACTTTCAAAGGCGCAGTGCTCTCGCAGATGGCTTATGGCGAGATCGCTTTGCGCCAGGCCGGCGACATCGATCTGTTGATCCATCGCCACGATTTCCCTCAAGCTAAATCTCTACTCGAATCGCTCGGTTACCAAATGTTCCCGAAGTTGACTCCGGCGCAGTTAGCATCTCATCTGCATCATCACTGCGAGATCACGTTTATGCGTGACGACTGGTTCACAGTCATCGATCTACATTGGGAGCTCGCGCCGAAGAGTTTTGTTTGCAACCTCGACATAAATGAAGTGATGTCGAGGCTGCAGTCGATCTCGGTCGCGGGCACGATGGTCGAGACATTCAGTGATGAAGATTCCGTGCTTTATCAATCGATGCATGGTGCGAAGCATCTGTGGCGGAGATTGGAGTGGATCGTTGCGCTATCTGGGTGTCTAAAATCCGAGATTGACTGGGATGTGCTGGTGCAACGTGCAGAGAGGACGCGGATGACGCGGATGTTGGCGTTGGGGTTGAGGCTCGTCGAGGGGTTCTCAGATGTAAAAGTTCCCTCTCGCGTCCTGGGTAGGATTGACGCGGATAAGGCGATGGAGCGCATGGCAGCGCAGATCCGCGTTAATTTGTTCGCTGTTTACGGAGCCGCGGATTCGACGGAGACCAATCTGTACAATCTGCGGATCATGGATCGGAAACGCGATGCGCTGATCTCTGCACTGCGGGCGATTTTTGTTCCGACGTTTACGGATTGGGAGGCTGTCAAGTTGCCGGCGTCGTTGCATGGTTTGTATTACGCTGTTCGGCCACTGCGGTTGTCGAGGGTTTATGGCAATTCTCTATTGCGGAGAGTAACGCGCAATGCTTAAGCCGCCGTTGAAGTGGGCCGGCGGCAAGCGTTGGCTGGTTTCGTATGTCAAACCGCTATGGGAAGCCAATTCAGAGCGAAGATATGTCGAGCCGTTTTGTGGGGGGCTTGCGGTTGTGCTTGGGCTTCAACCCAAACGGGCGCTGCTGAATGACGTCAATCCTCACCTGATCAATTTCTATCGTCACGTGCAGAATGGACTCGCGATGCGCATTCAGATGCGCAACGATGAGAAGCTTTTTTATCGTCATCGCGATCGATTCAACCGGTTGATTCGGCAAGGCAAAGCGCAGAGTGAAGAAGGCGCGCAGTTGTTCTACTATCTCAATCGCACGTGTTTCAATGGGCTTTGTCGGTTCAACAAAAGCGGCGATTTTAATGTTCCGTTTGGGACGTATAAATCGATCAACTACGCCGCGGATTTTGCGGATTATGCGGAGATCTTACGCGGATGGGAATTTCAGAATGACGATGTCGAAAGTCTTCATCTGCGGCCAGATGACTTCATCTATGCTGACCCGCCTTATGATGTGGAGTTCACGACTTACAGTGCCGGTGGGTTTTCGTGGGCCGATCAGGTGAGGACGGCGAACTTGCTTGCGAGGCATACTGGGCCAGTGGTGATTTCGAACCAGGCGACGGCGAGGATTGTTCAGTTGTATGAGAGTTTGGGATTTGAGTTGACGTATCTTGATGGGCCGCGGCGGATTAGTTGTACGGGTGATCGGACCGCGGCGCGCGAGGTGCTCGCGATAAAACCCTAGACAGGATTTACAGGATTTGCAGGATTTGCAGGATTTCAGAAATCATCCTGCTAATCCTGTAAATCATGAAAATCATGTCAAGCCAGACCTGGTTGCCGGATCTGATTTACCTTGACGGACGCTTTCAGTCCGATCGCGCCGTCGTGTGCGATGATGGGAATGTTCAGCAGATCGTGCATCCCGATCAACTTGAGAATCCAATCATCCTCAGGGGCCGTGCGCTGCTGCCCGGCCTAATCAACGCGCATTCCCATGCGTTCCAGCGTGTGATCCGGGGCAGGACGGAGAGACGGTCGCCGAATACGAGTGATAGCTTCTGGACGTGGCGGGAGCAGATGTATGCGGCTGCGAATAGGCTGACGCCCGAGGGGATCTATGCGGCGTCTCGGATGGCGTTTCTTGAGATGGCGTTGACGGGGATCACCGCCGTTGGGGAGTTTCATTACATCCATCATGCCCCCGACGGAACGCCTTACGAGGATCCAAACCTTCTCGCACGAGAAGTCGTCCGCGCAGCGCGCGATGTCGGAATTCGTATCGCACTGCTGCGCGTTGCTTACGCACG
>DASTQB010000341.1:0-13838 GCA_035761985.1 Pyrinomonadaceae bacterium | reverse complement strand
TGAAGTGAAACTTGCTCGCCAGTGCGCCGAGATCGACGTCAGGGGCGAATTGATCCGTCGCGAGAGATTCCCAGACTTCTTTTCTGTCGCTGTCGTCGGGAGTTGGAAAATCGAGATCGACAAAGATCGAATCGTTGACGAGCCCGCGCGGGTGCCACGCACGGCGGCCGAGAAGAAAGAGTTGCCGGCAACAGGCTTTTGCCATGTCGAGCACGATCTTCAATCGCGCGCGGCTGAGGACGTCTTCGCCGTTCAAAACGTCGAAGTTGTCGAGACACAGGACCGCGGGTTGCAGAAGTGCTTCGCGTCCAGTCAGCCAAACTGCGTTTTCAAACGGCACTGTGCCTTCGATCATCTGCGCCACATCCGCGATCAGCAGCCGCTGGTTCAGATCCCCCGCGACGGCTTCGGCAAACGCTTCCTTTGCTGCGCGACAGGTTCCGTGACAGTGAACGATGATGTTTTCCGCTAATGAGCTTGATTGAATGAACGCACGAACGTACTGCTGTTCTTTTTCTTTGCCGAGCCGCGAATCGGAATCGCGCTTTGGCGCCGATAGTTTGAGTGCGCGCTCGAGGTGGGCTTCGGGGCGATTGCTGTCGAGAAAGAAGTTAACCATGCGATCGTCGAGCTTCAGTTGCCGCGACAGCAACGGCGTCATTTCCGATTCGTTCTCAGGCATTTGCAGGAGCCTGAACTTCAGCAACGCGCCCGACGGATCAAACGCCGAGCGCGCTTCCAATCGTTGCTCATCTGTACCGAGGAACAGGGTCATTGCAAGATCAACCGTGGGAGCTTTGCGCGTGACGTCGTCCTGGAGGTACGCGTAAAGCTTTTCGTATTTGCGATCGAGTTGGGGGGCCAGAGCTAACAGCAGCACGTTCTGCTGGAACGGCGTCAGTTGAAACAACCTGCTCAGGTGAGGAAGAGAAAGATACGTTTCGTGCCGTTCGCTCTGCTTCTCGCGTTCCGCGATTTCGATTTCAATTTGGGCAAGTGCAGCGACGAGCGAGTATTCCTCCGCGCGGCCGGGATCAAACTCGTCCTCTGGATCTTCATCAGCCAGCAGCGACTCGACTTCCGTCTCGGTGACAACCAAACCGCGGAACTGGTCCAAAGGGTTTGACGGTTGCCTGCGACGTTGACGAAAGAGTTGCAGGCGGATCAGCAGGTCCAGACGTTGCAACTCGTCAGACAAATGATCCCAACTGTTGGCGTAGGCCGCCGGCTGTTTTGCTGCTTCATCGACCGCGACGCCTGCCATCAATTAACCCTTTTCGTCCTGAGCTTGCTTGAGCAACTCCTCGATGTCGTCGAGACGCTGCTCGTTTACGCGGTACCGGATCTGTAAATCTTTACCCTTCTGAGCGAGCACAAAACCCTGTTCGATTAGCTCGTGCAGTGCTTCTTTGATCGTCACAGTTCGGGTCTTGACGTTGTCGTCGGCCAACCACCACTCGGCAATTCCTGCGAGGGTGTCCTGGGCATCCGGATGCTGATGGAGATAGTCCAGAATGGCCCGAGCAACCTGTGATCGTGTCAGCCCATGCATCGCATTAGACTCTAGGTGCGCCAATGCCTGAGCAAGCGCTGGGCCAACTCAAAACGCGAACAAAATGCGGGGTGATTTTTTGTGGAGTAGGTTGTTTTAGTCAGAGTGAGGAACGAGGAAAAGTGAGGAACAAGGATATTTGCGAATGAAACCCCAGAAACAGCACTAGGACAAAATTGTCATGGTCTATCCTTTAAAGATCCTGCCCGGCGATCCGCGTCATCCGCGGCTACGGTTTCGATCCCTACTTGACCTCTGAAAACATCTTCGCGCCGTCGAACGCCTGCTGCGTGCCCCAGATCTGCAAGTCGGCATCACCCTTGAGGTCGGCAAAGATTTCACGGGCGAAGGTTCTGTCGTTCGCGAGGATTGCCTTGTAAGCCGCCCAGTTCATGTGGCGAGGACTCGCGCCGTAAGTTTTACGCAGATCGATGAAGCCCTGCTTGAGGAGCGGATAATTGGTGGCGGCGCGCATTTTTTCCTTTAGATGAGTCGTGCCAATGTACTCATTCAGGATGAAGTAAAGCAGCGCGCCGTCAGTCTTATCCGGACGCGATGCTAAAGCGTTGATGTAATCGTCGAGCTCGCCTTCCTCGCCGTGCCATTGCGGCAGTAAATAGACAGCTTTGTGTTTGTAATACTCAAACCAGGTCGGCTCGTACTTCACTGCGTCAGTAAACAGTTCCTCGTAAGTTTCTCGATCCCAGCCCTGTCCGAGAGCGACCTGCTGCACCAGTCCATACCACTTGGGACAAAGCTGTTGGCCGTGAGCAGACTTCAACACATCGCTGGCGTGCGCGAGGCGTTCGCGGAACAACTTCCAATTCTCCTGGGAGACCTTATGTGAATAATCGTTCCCGCGGGCCCTCCACGCGAAAGCAATATAACCAGAGGCTAAAGCCACCTTTGCGGTGACTGAATTCGGTTTCTCGCGCGTCCACTGTTTCAACAAGTCGAGATGCTGGTTCCACTCGTAGTCGGATGAGGCCTCGTACGGCGCGTCGAGTGCTGGATAAATGTAAGCAAGCTTCCAGTTGCCGCCGGGAAGTCTCTCTTTAGAAGTACGCGCCTGGTCGGCTGCTTTATCGATAAGATCAAAGTCGCGATGAATTAGAGCTTCGTAGAAAATGCCGCTGTAAACGTAATGCGCATGCTCATAATGTTTGCCTGCGATCGGGACAATTGCGGGGAGCGTTTTTTGATTTTTCTGCCGTGCGTAGGCCACTACGTATTCACGCTTCCAGCGATAGTAAGAGTCGTCGGGTTTGAGTTGAACTGCCTGGTCGAGTGCGGCTTCCGCAGCCTGCGGATTGTTTGAGAGGTCGTAAGCACGGCCCATCAGGTAGTAAGCTTTGGAGTACTTCGGATTGATACGAATTGCTTTTTGAAACTGTGTTATCGCTTCGTTGAGTCGTTGGAGCTTGAAGAGGGTTTTGCCGTAGACGTAATAAGCTGTATCGAGGTTAGGATCCAGACTGAGAGCTTTTTGGATTGGTTCAAGCGCTTTTTCAACCAGACCCGAGTCGCAATAAGCAATCGCGAGGTTCTTGTGTGCTAAAGCAAAGTTCGGATCTTTCTTGATCGCGAGTTCGGCCTTTCTGATAGCACCTTCGTAGTCGCCCTTCACGATCAGGTCGTATGATTCTTTACTGAGAGTTGGAGCGTCCTTGCGCTGGTCGGTGGCGTTAACGCCCTGGGCGAAGAGTGTCCTGAGCCGGCTCGTGCATCCGCTGCTGAATGAAATGACGAGTATCAGGGCGACTGGAACGTGTAATTGGCGAGACATCGGTGTTTACTCCCGTGAGCGGGGCGGGTTAATTAAGGGACGATTGGTGAGGGCACTGCATTGGGGCTTCAGTGCTGTGAAAGAGCATACGGAAGGACGTTCCGCTAAGTCAATGAATATGATCTCGGGGTAGTGTCTTAATTTGGATTTGCCTTCTCGCGCCGATGGTGCTGGTAGCGAATTATGGCGCGGGGGTTGCGCGGTGGGTCGAATTCAAAGAATACGCCAAACGAATAGACTTGCCGGCCACCCAAGCTGTCGAGATAACGGCACTCACCGACCAGAGCGATTACCGTTTCACCGGAGTTGATCTTATCGAAATCCTCGTGAGTTATTTTAAGCGGCTCACTGTCAAATTTAACACTGTCCTGCGCTACGATAAAAATACTATCACTCTCCCTTACAGTCTGAGCATCCCAGTTATACGTCCATCCCTCAGGTGGCGGGGCGTCACCAAGCAGAATCCCAACTTTACGCTTGAAATCCCACGCGGGCGTCCGTCCTCCGTTAAAAAACTTTCCGGTCACGATCAGGTTGTAGTCTTTAATTGGCGGTATTTGAAAATCTCCCACGCCGACGTATGCGCATTCATTCAAAACCAGCAAATCAATTTGCCTACTACTAAGGTCAGTCTGTTTGCTTGCCAGTCTTACCTGCTCTTTCATCGCGTCCAATTGCCCCTTCATCGCTTCTTCCTGATGCACCATAGAAGTCAATTGTCCCTGCATGTTCTCGATCATCCTGTCGGTTCTTTCTACGGTCTCCTGCATCGATTTCGATTGTTGTTTCATGAACTCAGCCTGCTGCGCGTAAATAACAGACTGAACCAAAAGCACGACGAAAGCCAAGAAACTGAACATGAACCCCACCCAAAACTGGAAGCGAACGGAGTCTTTCGTAACGTGTTCGTGAGCGTAAAAACCAACAGCGACGGCAACCACCAAGACAACCAAACTGATCGGGCCAATGGCCCTAAACAGACCTCGCGGCATCCATTGGGGATAAGAGAGATCGTTGACACTGTTTTCCTGTGCCTCATCATCTTTGGTGGGATTACTTATCTTCTCATTGTTCTGCATAGGAGTGGGTTTCATGCGACTAATCGTAACACACAAAGTGTTGACAGCAAGGATAAAATGTAATACATTTAGTGCATGGCGAACATTCTTCCCAAAGACAAACAGATCGCGGTAGTCAGTATGCTGGCCGAAGGTTCGAGTATTCGCGCCGTTGAGAGAATTACGGGCATTAACCGTAATACGATTATGAATCTTGGCGTTCGTGTTGGGCAAGGCTGCGCGAAGCTAATGGATGCAAAGATGCGCGATCTAACCTGCCGCTTTTTGCAGTTTGATGAGATTTGGGGATTCATCGGCAAGAAGGAAAAGCACCGCACGCTTACAGACGATCCGACGCTTGGCGACGTGTCGACATTCTGCGCGATTGATGCGGAGACTAAAGTCGTTCCTTCGTTCAAGTGTGGTAAGCGCGATCACCGCACCGCTAACGCTTTCGTCTCCGATGTTGCCTCACGCTTAAAGAATCGCCCGCAGGTGTCCAGCGATGGTCTACGCGCTTACGTTGAGGCGATGGAAAACGCCTTCGGTATGAACGTTGACTTCGGCATGATCATCAAAAACTACGGCGCAGACAAAGGCGAGCATCATCAGGAACGACGCTACAGTGCGCCCGAAGTTGCCAGTATGCAAAAGATGGTCGTGATGAGCGATCCTGAAATGGATCTTGTCTCGACTAGCCATATTGAGCGATTGAATGGAACAACACGCTTGCACATGCGCCGCCTGACTCTCCTTACCTACGCTTTGAGTAAGAAGCGAGAAAACTTTGAGGCTGCGGTAGCGCTACACTTCGCGTACTATAACTTTGTGCGGACACATGGCAGCTTAAAAATGACGCCCGCAATGATGGCCGGAATCGAAAAGAGTTTCTGGAGTTGCGGAGATCTAGTCGACGGGGCATTGTGACGTATATCGAAGAACTACAAGAAGCAATCAGGCACCTTTACCACGCAGAGGCGATCCACGTTGAGACTGTGCCCGTACATGAGCAATTCCAGGGGCAGACGGTTTGGGATGGCGAGGTCGAGGTTTTTGATCTTGCAGGCTCCGCAGAAGCGAGCAGGGTTTATGCATGGTCTTATGAGACGGATCAGGCAGACGATCCGAAACGTACGGTGACAGTGCTGCACGTACCGCCTGTTACATCGCCGGAAATGGCCGTGAGAGCATCGATTGTGAGGGACTATCGTGAGCGAGAAGAAAAGCACTAAAAAGATGGGCAGGCCAAAGCTACCAAAGGGCGAAGCAAAGGGCCGGATCGTGCCCGTTCGTTTCACTGATGCGGAATTGAAAATGTTCGCAAAGGCAGTGAAGCACAGCGAGCACAATACGCTGTCAGCGTGGATACGGCACACGCTCAAAGACGCGGCAGCGCATCACGAAAGCGTTTAGGACTTACACGATCATTGACAAGCGTTTGCATGTTTACGCCCGCAATCAGCGAGTAGCGGAGTAGGACTATGAGGTTAGGTTCGCGCGTTCCGTGCTCGTATTCAGAAATCCGATGCGCGGACACTTGGAAATCCAGTAAGCGAACCATTTGAGATTGACTGATTCCGAGATGTCGCCGTATAGCGAGTAACTTAGCGGGAAGATATTTTGGTTTTTGCCGTGGTCGTTGGCCCATGTTACCGCGCTTTCTTATTACGAGCTTTTTCGATTAGCTCGTTTTCCATGTGCATTGAAAACTCCAGTTCGACGACGCGGTGAGTCAAACGGAAATGTGTAAGGCGCTGGGCTTGAAAGTGGATTACAGCGCAATCTCAGGCTACGAGCGCGGTGCTAGAGAGCCATCATTGCCGATACTTTTGAAGTACGCGAGGCTGGCAGGATGCACGGTTGAGGAATTGATTGACGACAAGATCAAGTGGCCATGAACCCGATGAAGCGAATCTTAAGCGCGCCCTAACCCCGTTTTAGCTAAATACGTACTTGACCACGATTAGGGATCTCTGTATATTTCTATCCCGTAGTGAAAGAGCGGGAATTACTAGCGGAAAAGCGGGTACTTGAAGCAGAGATTTTAGAACGGCAAGAGGCGTTACGGGCTGTCGAAATCCTCCTGAATCGCATCCGTAAACAGAGCGGCGCAGAATTAGCGCCGACCTCCTTTACTGCGTCCCACCCGGACAACGATCATCTAAACGGTCACAAGCGAGTTCGCGGCGTCCTAAAAGCGGCTAAGGCTGCGGCTTATGCTTTGTCTGGCGAATTTACGCGCGGCCAATTATTCAAAAAAGTTGAGGAAATGCGACCTGCGCTCGCCGGTAAGATCAGTGCAGAGTCTCAACGCAGCACAATGAGAACGCTCGTGAAAGATGGCTGGATTTTGGAGACGGATAATCTATCTGAAATAACAGGAGAGAAAATCTATCGACCTTTGATAGTTTCAGTGGAAGAAACCAACGGCGGCTAAGTTCAACAGTTCCCAAGCCGTAAAACTTGCCGCCGCCAGACGTGCGCCGGAGTGGCGAAATTGGTATACGCGCCGACTTCCCAAGTCGGTGTAGGCTAGCCCTACATGCGGGTTCGAATCCCGTCTCCGGCACTTGTTTTCAATACCCTAAGAGCGGACTCTTGCGGGCTACAGAGGGTGTCAGTATACCATTAACAACTATAGAAATCTATAGAACCTATCAAATGTAGAATCACAAGAGATTCTACACAAGCGGGGGTGGCGCGCAGGAACAAACGCCGTGCCACGGGGATTTCAAATTAAGACACTACCGATCTCGGAGCAGGTAAATGCCCAAAGATGCAACGTTTAAGAAGGCAGACGTTGAAGCGTTAGATAAGGCAAAGATCCTCGGCGTTCGCGCGGGAAGCGAGCACGGCTACACGGGCGTGTGGGTTGTGGTGGTTGAGGGAAGGGTGTTTGCGCGTTCCTGGTACGACAAGCCGACCGGATGGTTTCGCGCGTTTAAGCAAGAACCCAATGGAGCGATCCAGGTTGGCGAGCGCGAAATACCTGTGCGCGGCAAGCCCGTCCGCAGCGCACGCCTTCGCGACGCCGTCACCGCTGCATTCGCAGAGAAGTACAACACAAAAGGCTCGCGCAAGTGGGTCGAAGGCTTCGCCGAACCCGACCGCCTGGTGAACACCATCGAATTCGTGCCGCGGATTTGACGGATGAAGGCGGATTAGACGGTGAGTTCGATCAGATTCGCTGTTACATCGGGGCTTTTGACTCGCAAGTGGGCCAAACTTACCGGGAGCTTGAATCTCCTCGGGCCGGCGCTGCCGGGGTTCACGTAGAGAACTCCGCGACGTTCCTCAACGGCTGGCTTATGTGAATGACCGCTGACTACCACCTGAAACGTTCCCGCCGGACTGATGTCGATCTCCTTGAGATCGTGCAACATGTAAATCGAGACGGCGCCAATCTCCACCACTTCCCAATCCGGTAGCGACTCCGCCCATTCACCCTTATCGTTGTTGCCACGCACCGCCACAACAGGCGCGATCTCGCGCAATGCATCGAGCACTGCTGAATTCCCAATGTCGCCTGCATGCAAAATCATGTCGACACCCCTGAGCGCCTCAACGGCCTCCGGTCGTACCAGCCCGTGCGTGTCAGAGATCACGCCGATCGTAGTTTGCTTCGTTCCCATCCTCTTCATTGTCGCTACCGAAACACTGTTTGCGTATACACTATGAGGTATGGGCGCTTTTTCCAAGTGGCTACTGCACGAGTATCAAAAAGAATTCTTCGACTACCTTTTCGCTATCGTTCTCAACGCGGTTTTTCTGGCAGCGATTGCACTGCTGCTCTGGCCCATGGGCAGAGCGATAATGGCCCTGCAGTTAGCCAAGGGTTTTTGGATCTTTTGGACCGCCGTCATTCTGGTTTCCTGCATCCTCGTCGTGGTCCAACGCGTCTTTCGAATGGACCTTGACTCACACTTCGACGCATACGTGATCTCCGGGCTGGTTGTGGGCGGCTTTCTCCAGGTTGGCTGGTCGGCTTTTCTCGCCCCGGTCATACACAACTTCGCAGCAGGCGCCTCCATCTGGGTGACGATCATCCTTTACGTCGTTGGTCTCCTTTCATGTTACGTCGCGTGTGTCATAGTGGGTGCGTTTTACATGGGGGCAATCTACAGGTTTGTTAACCCCATCCTCGCGCTTGTCAGCTTCATCGTGTTCAGCGTGTGGCCCACTGCCGGTAGCACGATGTATGGCTGGTTGTTCGACATGATTTCATGATTTTCATGTAAATCATGGTACATCCTGAAATCATGTCCATGTTTCTCTAACCACCTCACTCGCTTTCTTGTCTTCACGCAGCGCCACAAAACGTGAGTGCCGCAGGTGGTTGCCCCTGGTCCATTCAGTAAACTCGATATGGGCCACGAGCTTTGGACGCAGCCATTGGATCTTTTCCATCACCTCCGCCGTTATCGCCTCACCACGCCGGGCGCTGGCCGGCTCCGGAAGGTTTGCAAACGGGCACTCGGAAGTTCTGAGTCGCGGAAAATGCTTCGACACGTCGCGACGTAACGCGGGTGTAAATCCATTTCTAATCTTCGCGATGAAGATCAGGTCGCGCCCCTCGTAGTAGCCGACCAGCAAGTACTCGAATCCATGAGTACCCGGCTTGTAACCACCGACAACAAGCTCCTGGCCTTTGTTGGTTTTGAACTTGACCCACGCGCCGCTGCGCTCACCGGTTTCGTACCTGCTTTCAGCACGCTTCGCGATCACACCTTCCAGACCCGCCCTCTTCGTTGCGGCAACGATCTCACTCGCCGTCGCGTCGAAGATCGCCGACAACCGCACCGGATCGCGCATGCGTTTCAACGCGTAACCTTCCAGCAAACTCCGTCGCTCCAGCAGCGGCAACTTCCGCAAGTCCCTGCCTTGATACGCAAGCAAGTCGAAGACGTAGAAGTACAAAGCATCCGGCGTGAAGCGAGAGTGCTGTAGCGAGTTGAACGACGGCCGGCCGTCTTCGTCGAGTACAACCACTTCACCATCGACGATCGTATCGTCCGGAAGAAAACTGAAAGCACGTGCGATGCTAGGAAACGGGCCGTTCATGATGTTGCCTCGACGAGAAAACAGCGTGACGACCCCTCGCTTTTTCATCGCGAGCGTGCGATAGCCGTCGAGCTTCAATTCGTAGACCCAGTTGCCACCTGACGGCAGACGGTCAACAGGCTTCGCAAGCATCGGCTTTATAAAATCCAGACGCGCCTTCGGCAGTTGTTCCAGGTCAACCTTCATCGTCGATTGCTCTGCCAAACAGCATCAGCAGCCGTTGCTATCTGCGTCATCGTGCGCTGCGTCAACGCCGATTGATCGTCACGTGCTTTCGAGACGACGCGTGTATTCCGTCCCGTCTTGATCAAGTGCCACTTGTCTCGATTGTCAGACTCATCTTTACCGGTAACGAAGCGCGTCATGGTCCATTCACCCTTCAACTTGGCACCATCAAGATAGAATCGCAGAAATCCTTTGTAGTAGTTCCCCTCGATCAGGTCGTAGGTGCCGATGTCCCACACCATCACAGTGCCGCCGCCATACTGCCCTTTCGGAATAACACCCTCGAACTCTAGATAGTCGATCGGGTGATCTTCGGTGGGCATCGCGAGCCGTCGCTCGTCCTTCTTAAAAGGTGGCCCCTTCGGAACAGACCACGACTTCAAAACGTCGTGCATTTCCAGCCTGAAGTCGTAATGCAGGTGACTTGCAGCGTGTTTTTGAATCACAAAGCGACGCCTGCTTCCCTGCCGGCTACGTCGAACGGCACTCGGCTTCGGTTCAGCAGTTTTGCGAAAGTTGCGTTTTGCTTCATACGGCTTGAGCGATTCACTCGGCTTCTGCACGCGTCCCTGCTTGAAATATCGCCGCAACTCCGCCGGAAACTTCTGCACCTTCGTCAGCACGGGTTTGAAGAGGTCGCCCAGCTGTTCTACTCGTTCGAGTGCTTCTTCAGGCGTGAAGAACAGCGAATCGATGTCCTTCGCCTCGACAACATCCGACAGTTCATCCCAGCTAACCGGGAGCGAGACGTAAGGACGGTGAGTCTTCGCACGAAGTGAGTAGACGCTGACGGTTGTTTTGAAGTCGACGTTCTGACTCCAGTCAATAAACACTTTCTTCGCGCGCAATCGCTTAGGCATCTGCCACACGATCAACTTCGGCTCTCGCTGGGCCATGAGCTGCGCGATGCCCTGTGCGAATGGCTGCGTCTCGTCGTACGTCACCGCGGAGTTCAACGGAACGTAAACCTGCAAACCTTTCGATCCCGACACTTTGACATACGACTCGAAACCGAGCTCCTTCAGCACCTCGCGCAACATCAGAGCAACGCGCGCACAATCGAGAATGTTCGCTCCCTCACCCGGGTCGCAATCGAAAACGATCCTCGTTGGACGATTCAGTTGCGAAGCTCGATGTAAAAACGGATGCAGCTCCAGACTTGCAAGGTTCTCAACCCACACGAGCGTCGGCAGATCGTTGATCAGAATGTAACGAATGTCAGGACCAGGTGTTTCGCGCCGCGGCACAGGAACAGTTTTGACCCACTCGGGCGTGAACGCCGGCGCATCCTTTTCATAGAAGAACTCACCAAATACGCCATCGGGAAAACGCTTGAGCGTGACCGGATAGTCTTTCAAATGCGGGAGCAGATATTTCGAGACGTTGACGTAGTAGTCGATTACTCGCGCCTTGCTAAACTTCCCTCCCGGATACAAAATCTTGTCGAGATTCGAAACGGCAATCCGCCGGCGCCCAACGGTTAACTGTTCTGTCTTGCGAGCCATGTCAATCTCGAAAATTCTGAAAACCTGTCCGGGAAACCCCAGCGGCGTGCGTTACGTATGAACACACGCGCAGTATCCCACATTAAAGACACGAGAAAACAATGAGTACATCTCCCAGGTTCCAAAATCGTCGCAACATCTACATTCTTTCGTACAAAGCCGCCTTGCTATGCGCGGTGTTATTGATTTCAGTAACAGCGTACGCGCAGGAGTGGCCGCAGTTCCGCGGGCCGGAATCGAATCCGGTTGGAACTCATGCGCGGCTCGCCGACCGTTGGTCCAAAACCGAAAACGTCGAGTGGGCCCTCGACATTCCCGGTCGCGGCTGGTCTTCGCCAATCGTGACTGGCGGTAAAGTCTACGTGACGACCGTGACCACTGAGGGCAAATCGAAGCCACCACAGACCGGCACCGAATACAGCAACGAGTCCGTCGCCGAACTTCAGAAGCAGGGACTCTCGATGGAGGAGATCATCAAGCGCGTAACGGAGCGCGACATCGAGTTGCCAGACGAGGTGACGGTGCACTACTTCCTGTATTGCCTCGATCTCAAGAGCGGCAGAGTTGAATGGACCAAAGAGTTTCACACCGGGAAACCGCCGGGCGGGCGTCATCGCAAAGCCAGCTTCGCCTCAGAGACACCTGTGACCGATGGCAAGTTCATTTACCTGTACGTTGCAAACCTCGGCTTGTGGGCATTTGACTTGAAAGGCAATCAGGTTTGGACCACGCCGCTTCAAGCGCAGAAGATCTATCTCGACCTCGGCACGGGAAGTTCGCCGGCGCTCGCAGATGATCTTCTGATTGTCCTCAGCGACAACCAGGAACAGCAGTACATTGCCGGCTTCGACAAGAAAACCGGCAAGCAGGTCTGGCGCACGAACCGTGATCTCGGCGGCAACAAACCGCCGGTGCAGCGCTCGAGTTGGGCCACACCGTTTGTCTGGAGAAACCGCGTGCGCACGGAGATCGTGTCGATTGGACCAGGCGAGGCCGTTAGTTACGACTTAAAAGGCAAAGAGTTGTGGCGCATGTCGGGAATGGCCCTGACGCCGATCCCGACGCCGTTTGCGTATGAAGGTTTGCTTTACATCAACGGTGGCAGAGGCCGTCCGTTGTTCGCGCTTCGTCCCGGCGCCTCGGGCAACATTTCTTTGAAAGAGGGTCAGGAGTCAAACGAGTTTGTGGTATGGTCGCAGGCGCGCGGCGGCACTTACCTGCCGTCGTCCGTTGCTTACCAGGGCGCGATTTACACGTTAACCGAGACCGGAATCCTGAATCGCTTCGACGCGAAAACCGGAAAGCAAAGTTACAAGACACGAATCGATCCGGCGGCAGCGAATTTCACGACGTCGCCGTGGGCTTATAACGGTAAGCTGTTCTGCCTGAGCGAAGAAGGCCAAACGTTTGTTGTCTCGACGGGCGAAGAGTTTAAGTTATTGCACGTGAATCATCTCGACGACATGGCCCAGGCGTCACCGGCTCTCGCCGGCGAGCGTTTGTTGATCCGGACGGAACACAAGCTCTACTCAATCCGTAACAAGAACAACGGGGGTTCCAAAGCCACGACGAGCGCGGGCCGGTAACACGTATTGAGATACGAAGAGAAAATTTCAGGACCACACGACCGCCGCGTACATTTTGGCTGTGGACTGTTCTTCGGAGGCATACTGGGCGTGGCGGTCAGTATGCAGTTGTTCGAGACCATGCCGTGGTTCGTCGTCGGTATCGGCGTCGTAGCGCTAATCATCGCGTACTGCTGCGCCCGCTGGGGCGATCCAATGTGGTACTGGCTCATCCGACGGCTAGACTGGTTTCATTGAGCACTTCACGGCTGACCGCGTGAAACCCATTTCCAAAACAGCCTTTTATTGTTGCGGCATACGCATGCGTGATGCTGAACGTAGTAGTAAGCCTGTCTGCGGCGACACGTATGCGAAAGTCTTCATGAACGAGGACGGACTCAGGATCCTCGAAACGTTCAAAGACGAAACAAGCCCAAACGCTTCGAACGTCGCGCGACATCGCATCATCGACGACTTGCTACGTCGCGAACTCCAGTCGAACCACGATCTTTCCGTCGTGATCATCGGTGCTGGTTTCGATAGTCGTGCTTACAGGCTGAACGGCGGCACGTGGGTAGAACTCGATGAGCCGCAGGTCATCACTTATAAGAACGAGCGACTACCGGCTTCGCAATCTTCGAACCCGCTTCATCGCATCGCGATAGATTTTTCAACCGACTCGCTTGAAGAGAAGCTAGCCTCATTCGCACGCCGTTCGCCGGTCGTAGTTGTTATAGAAGGTGTATTCATGTATCTCGAGGAAGACACGATCAAGCAGTTGCTTGAAACACTGCACCGTCTATTTCCTCGTCATAAACTTATTTGCGATCTGATGAACCGACGTTTCTTCGAGAAGTACGGGCGCACGATACATGAAAAGCTTACCGGCATGGGCGCGACCTTCAGGTTTACTGCCGACAGTCCTGAAGATGTGTTTGTGAAAAGTGGTTATGAGCGCATCGGAAAGATTTCGATCGTCGAGAAGTCGATGGAGTTTGAGTCAAGAACGATCCCTCGAATACTGTTGAAGACGTTGCTTCGTACGCTGGCGAGTGGATATTCGATTTATGTGTTTGAATCGACGAA
>DASTQB010000340.1:0-7636 GCA_035761985.1 Pyrinomonadaceae bacterium | reverse complement strand
GACGGAAAGTTCGATACCGCCGGTGATGATGACGAGGCCGAGGCCGATGCTGAAGATCCCATACATCCCGATCTGCCGGGCCAGGTTCTGGAGATTGGTCGCAAGCAGAAAGTTTGGGTTGATCGTCGAGACGATGATGCAGAGAACGATCAACAGGACGAAGATGCCAAGCTCTTTTTTCATAAGCCGCTATCCTGTGCCACGAAACTCCTCATAGGACTTATAGGACCTATATGTCCTATAGGACCTATTTGGAGGCTTGCTACTTTTGAAAAGAAACGTTTGTGCTTTTGTGCTTCTTTGTAGCTATCCTTCGGTGCCGGTGGCGAGGCGCATGACCGCCTCTTCGCTGAACTGCGACCGCTCGAGTATGCCTGTCAACCGGCCTTCGTGCATCACCGCGATGCGATCGCTGATGCCGAGCACTTCTTCCATCTCGCTACTGATGACGATTACCGACACGCCTTCTGCCGCCAGGTTGCGTATCAGTTGGTAAATCTCCGACTTGGCGCCGACGTCGATCCCGCGCGTGGGCTCGTCGAAGATCAGCACTCGCGGCGAAAACGTAAGCCACCGTGCCAGGACAACTTTCTGCTGGTTGCCGCCACTCAGATTCGCCGCGCGCATTTCAGGCGTCGGCGTCTTGATGTTGATGTCTTTGCACGCCTCGCGTGCGGCATTCAATTCTTTCGTGCGGTTGATGATTTTTCCTGACGAGTAGCTCTCCAGGTTCGGCAGGGAGATATTCTCGCGCACATTGAAATCCACGATCAGCCCGCACAGGCGGCGATCTTCGGGGACGAGATAAATGCCATGTGTGATCGCGTCCTGCGGATCTTTGATGAGAAGTTTTTTGCCGTCAAGTACGACTTCAGTTTCGATCGTTTCCTCGACGCCGAAGATCGCCCTTGCTACTTCCGAACGTCCGGCGCCGACGAGTCCCGCGATACCCAGCACCTCACCTTTCCGAACATTGAACGCGATCTTGTGATTGGGATACCGGAGCGTGCGCAGTCGTCTCACTTCAAAACCGTCGCCGTCAAACTTCGGCTTTGTTGAGTCGCCCTTGAAGAAGTCTTTGAGATCGCGCCCGACCATCATTCGTACCATGCGCTGGTGAGTGATTTCAGCGCCGCGAATCTCGCCCGCGTTTTTGCCGTCACGAAGCACGACTGCGCGATCCGCGATCTCTTCAACTTCGTGCATGCGATGCGAGATGTAGATGATGCTGACGTTCTGTTTCTTGAGCTCCTTTACGATCTCGAGCAAACGGCGTGTTTCTGAGAGCGTCAAACTCGACGTGGGCTCGTCCATGATGATGATGCGCGCGCCCGCGCTGAGTGCTCTCGCGATCTCGACGAGTTGTTGTTGTGCGATTGAGAGTTGGGCGAGGGGAGTGCGGCTCGAAACGTCCAGCCCGACGCGGCGAATGACCTCATCCGCCTCGCGATAAACGCGCTTGCGATCGATCAGTTTCAGCACGCCGGCTTTGGTCGGTTCGCGACGCAGAAAGATGTTTGCCCCAACGTCGAGATTGTCGAGTACGCTGAGCTCCTGGTGAATAAACTCGATCCCGAGCGCACTCGCATCGCGTGGTGAGCGGATGTCAACCGACTTGCCGTCGATCTTGATCGATCCGGTATCGGGCGAGACCGCGCCGCCGAGGATTTTCATCAGCGTCGACTTACCCGCGCCGTTCTCGCCGATGAGCGCAACAATCTCACCGGCGCCGACTGTGAGACTTACCTGATCGAGCGCGACGACGCCGGGGAAGCGTTTGCTGACGCCTTCCATCTCGAGGATTGGGGTTGGCTCGGTCATCTGGGTCGTTTGCGAAAACTGCGGGCTAACTGCGGCCTCTCTGCGCGTTCAGCTTCTTCGTAAACTCGTCAACCTCAGCTTTCTTAATTGCGATCGTAGGGACGAAGATTTGTTTGCTCGCCGGTATCTGCGATTTGTCACCATCAAGAAACTTCGCCATCAAGGCCATCGAGCGATAACCAAACTCGTATGGTTGCTGCACAACGGTCGCGTAGATCGAACCTTCCCGGATTCCTTCGAGAGTCGCGTCTTCTTCGTCAAAGGCAATGATCTTGACCTTGTCAGTTTTGTTTGCTTCTTTGACGGCCGCAAGGATGGCTGGACCATTGTAGGACCACAGACCGACCATTCCCGCGATGTCGGCATTATTGACGAGTGTGTCAGCTACATTTGACTTCGCGCGCACGCGATCCGTGTTGTCTGTGCGCACGTCGAGGATCTTCACATTCGATCCTTCGAGTGCTTCCCTCAAACCCTGTAAACGCTGCTGAGCGTTGGCCGCATCCAGGATGCCGACAAACACCATGATGTTGCCGCCTTGCGGCAATGCTTCTTTCACGAGCTCGCCTGCCTGGCGTCCGGCCGCAACGTTGTCAGTGCCGATATAACAAGCGCGATCGCTGTTTGGTGCGTCGCTGTCCTGGGTGACGACGAGTGTCTGAGCGGCGGCGCGGTTGAGCATTCCCGTCTGGTTCGCGGGATCGACCGGGCTGATTGCGACTCCATGAATTCCTTTCGCGAGCAGGTCGTCAATGATGCGTTGCTGTTCGGCGGCCGAGCCATCCGAAGGGATTCTGAATTCCACTTCGATGTTCGGAATTTCAGCGGCTGCTTTTTCAGTGCCTTTGCGGGCAATGACCCAGAAGTCGGATGCATTGTTCGTGACGAAAGCGAGTTTGTGCTTGCCTCCGGCAGCGCCGCCGCCTCCGCCGGTTGAAGGCGTCGTCGCAGGCTGGCACCCTGCAAGTAACAAAGCAAACAACACTGCGCAAACAAAGGCGGAGATCGATCGAATGGATTTTTCTCGTCGCATTGATTTCCTCGGTGGTCGTTTTTAGGTTGTGCGAAACATGTTTACCACAAAGGCACGAAGAGACAAAGCCTTATTCCCTGTATCTTTATCGTAGGGCTTGAGATCTGGCGGCGTGAGTGGTACAAGATCATCGTTCCCTCCTTCTTGTAGACAAAACCCCCGGACAGATGAGTGGTGCATCAGCGCGAAAGCTGAAGTGCGCGCGTACGAGCATGGGAGGAGAGAATTATGAGTAAGAAAGTTTCGTTGTTGATAATGCTGGCCTTTTCGGTAGCAACCGGCGGTTTTTTGGCGCTCCAGGCGCAGGATCCGCAGAATCCGAGTAACGTAAGGCAAGATCCGCCGGCGGTTTCCGCGACTACCCAAACCGATCTTTCAGGAACTTACACCGGCACTTTCAATTGTGAGCCGCTGGGTCTGATGGGACCGACGACGCTCACGATCACCGGCAATGAATTTACAACGGCCGATGGCAGGACGGGCCGGATCGTTGCGTCCACGACTGGTGGGTACACGGCAGTTGCACTTCAGATGGGAGGCACCGGAGCAGCGGGTGCGACCGGCGCGACTGGTACCACAGCCGGTGCGGCGGGGACAACCGCGGCAACGGGGACGACAGCCGGAGCAGGTGCGACTGGCACTCCGATGATCGTGTCGATGCGTGGGCGAAAGAGTGGTAACCGGTTGATCCTGACGCCCGTGTCGGGAGCTGCGATGCGATGTTCGTTTACGCCCGGTCGAGGCACGGCGCGTGGTAGACGAAATCAGCAGGCTCAGCCTACGACGCCGGCTACTGAAACGGAACCGACAACTCCGGCCGTAACGCCGACTGAAAGCCCAATGCCGGAGCAGACGCCGTCGCCGAGTCCGACTGCGAGCCCGACGCCGAGTCCGGAGCCGATGCCGAGTCCGACGCCGGGTGAACCGATGCCGAGTCCGACGCCGGGTGGAAGTCCGATGCCGAGCCCGAGTCCGAGCCCAGGCGAACCGATGCCGTCGCCGAGCCCGGGTTCCAGTCCGAGCCCGAGCCCAAGCCCCAGCCCACGCTGGTGAAGGGGTAAGTAGTTTCGATTACGCCGAAGGCGAACGCCTTCGGCGTTTTTGTGCTTTTTTGCGGCGTCTGGTAGATTCCTCGATTCCGATGAAACAACACATACGCATAGCAGCCGGACAGGGCTTCTGGGGAGATCTTCTCGACGCACCCGTGCGCCAGGTCGAAGGCGGACCAATCGATTACCTCATGCTCGACTACCTCGCGGAAGTCACGATGTCGATCATGCAGAAGCAGAAGGCACGCGATCCCAACGCCGGTTACGCCAAAGATTTCGTCCCGCTTATGCGCCGGATACTTCCCGCATGCGTCGAGCGCAACATTAAAGTCACTGCAAACGCCGGCGGCGTTAACGTCAGAGGCTGCGCCGACGCAGTAATCAACGTCGCTCGCGAACTCGATCTCGCAGGTAAAGTCCGCATCGGAATCGTCACCGGCGACGACATCATGCCGCGGCTCGACGAGCTGCTCTCGCGCGGCATCGAGTTGCGCAACATGGACACTGGCGAACCGCTGTCGACAGTGCGCGACAAGATTCAGAGCGCAAATGCTTATCTCGGTGCTTGGCCCATCGTCGATGCGTTGAACCGGGGCGCGCAGATCGTCATCACCGGCAGGGCGACCGACACCGGCCTGACGCTCGCGCCAATCATTCACGAATTCGGTTGGGCCAACAACGACTGGAACCGTCTCGCCGCCGGAACGATCGCGGGACACATCATCGAGTGTGGCGCACAGGCGTCCGGAGGTAATTGCCAGTACGAGTGGCGCAGCATTCCGAATCTTGCCGACGTCGGTTTCCCGATCGTCGAAGCTTCACCGGACGGTAGTTTCGTAGTTACAAAGCACGAACGCACCGGCGGCTGGATCATCATTCCCGGAATCAAAGAGCAACTGGTTTACGAGATGGGCGATCCGCGCGAGTACATCACGCCGGATTGCATCGCCGATTTCACGACGATACAGCTCGCATACGAAGGGCGCGATCGTGTTCGCGTGTTTGGGGTCGAAGGTCGCCCGGCCACTGAGTTTCTCAAAGTCTCGATCAGTTATTCCGCAGGTTTTAAGGCAGTGGGAACGCTCGTTTACGCCTGGCCGGAGGCATACGACAAAGCACAGGCCGCGGATCGAATACTTCGCAGGCGTCTCGATGGGTTGGGACTCAAATTCGATCAGGTGTTGACCGAGTTTGTGGGCGTGAACGCGACGCATGGTCCACTCGCAGATCCACCCCATCCTGATATTCCGGAAGTGCAACTGAGAGTCGGCGTGCGCGGTCAGGACCGGAGTGCGGTTGAACGGTTTACGAAAGAGATCGCGCCGTTGATCCTGACTGGTCCACCTGCGGTTACTGGTTTTGCAGGCGGACGTCCGAAAGTCGAGGAGATCGTTGCTTACTGGCCGGCGTTGATTCCGAAGGAAGAGATTAATCCTGTGGTCGAAGTGCTCGATGCATAGTTTATGAAAGTACAACTGACAAAACTGGCCCACGCGCGCTCCGGGGATAAAGGTGATACTGCAAACGTCGGGTTGATCGCGCTGAAGGATGAGTATTATCCGATACTCGTGCGCGAAGTGACGGCGGAACGAGTGAAGGAACACTTCAAAGGCATTTGCCATGGTGACGTTGAGAGGTTTGAGTTACCCAATCTCGGCGCGCTGAATTTTTTGTTGCACAAGAGTCTGGGTGGCGGTGGGACGCTTTCGTTGATGACTGACGCGCAGGGAAAGACGTTTTCGACGGCGTTGTTGCGGATGGAAATCGAGGCCGCGGATCTGACGGATTGAAACCGGAAAACGATTGAGACGGATCAGATGAGTGAAGAGCGCGAAGTTCTGTATTCAGTTGATGGAGCGGTGGGGAGGATTACGCTTAATCGACCGGAGAAGAGGAATGCGTTGAATGAGGCCGTCATCGCGGGGGTCAAGGAGGGGTTGAGGAATGCGGCGGCGGATGAGAATGTGAGGGTGATCGTGATTGCGGGCGCGGGGAAGGATTTTTGTTCGGGTGCAGATCTTTCTGCGCTTCAGAAGATTGCGGGCGCGTCTGTGGCTGAGAATTCGGATGATGCGCGCTCGCTGATGGAACTGCTGATGTTGATAAGGCAGGTTCCGGTGCCGGTGGTTGCGGCTGTTACCGGACGGGCTTTGGCGGGTGGATGTGGGCTCGCGACTGCCTGCGACATCGTCCTCGCATCCGGCTCCGCGCGTTTTGGTTATCCGGAAGTGAAGATCGGTTTTGTGCCGGCGATGGTGATGGCGATCTTGCGTCGCAATGTTTCCGAGAAGCGTGCGTTTGAGTTAATTACTCGGGGCGATGAGATCGGCGCCGACCAGGCTAAAGAGATCGGGCTCGTCAACCATGTTTTCAATGGGGACACTTTCGCCGATGAGGTTGATGCGTACGTGAGGCGCTTTGAACAACTGAGCAAACAGGCGATTGCATTAACTAAAGGACTGCTCTACCAGATCGACGGCCTCGCATTCCCCGAAGCGCTTGAAACGGGCGCTGACGTCAACGTGATCGCGCGCATGTCTGACGACTGCCAGAAGGGAATTGCCCGCTTCCTGCAAAAGAGTTAAGCCCGGTAACTATTCGCGAGGCTTTACGTTTTCGCGGAGGAATTTGACGATGTCTTCGGTTGAGGTTCCCGGCAGGAAGACTTCGGCCACCCCTTGTTCCTTCAGTCGCGGGAGATCTTCCTGCGGCACGATCCCGCCGACCAGGACCAGCACGTTGTCCATCCCCTTGTCACGGAGCAACTGAACGATGCGCGGGCAGAGTGTGTTGTGTGCGCCACTCAAGATCGAAACGCCCACGGCGTCGACGTCTTCCTGAAGCGCCGCCGCCGCGATCATCTCCGGCGTCTGTCGCAGGCCGGTGTAGATAACTTCCATGCCTGCATCGCGCAGCGCGCGGGCGATGACTTTTGCTCCGCGGTCGTGACCGTCGAGGCCGGGCTTTGCGACCAGAACTCTGATTTTTCGATTCGACATTGGTGGTTACTAAAAGGCCGGCTCCTCGTAAATTCCGTAAACGTCTCTCAGTGCCGAACAGATCTCTCCGAGTGTCGCGTACGCTCGTACTGCTTCGATTGTCGCCGGCATCGTGTTCTCGTTTTTCTGCGCCGCCGACTTGAGTTTCTCGAGGGCGTTTGCAACCGCACCTGAGTCGCGTTGCGTCCGCGTTTGCTCGAGCCGTTCGAGTTGGTGTGTACGCACCGACTCATCAATCACGAGAATCGGAATTTCGGAAGGCTCTTCACTCATCGCATACTTGTTGACGCCGACGATCACTTGTTCGCCGCGTTCGACAGCCTTCTGATACTGGTAGGCCGAATCCTGAATCTCACGTTGCGGGAATCCCTTTTCAATTGCCGCAACCATGCCGCCCATTGCGTCGATCTTGCGGAAGTAGTCGAGCGCTCCCTGTTCCATCTTTTCAGTGAGTGCTTCGAGATAGTAAGAACCGCCGAGTGGATCGACTGTATTCACGACGCCGGTTTCTTCGGCGATGATCTGTTGTGTGCGGAGTGCAATCAATGCTGCGCGATCCGTCGGTAATGCGAGTGCTTCGTCGTAAGCGTCTGTGTGCAAACTCTGCGTGCCGCCGAGCACGCCTGCGAGTGCCTGGATCGCGACGCGAACGATGTTGTTGAGTGGCTGTTGGACCGTGAGCGATACTCCGGCAGTCTGAGTATGAAAACGCATCTGGAGTGTGCGTTCGTAAT
>DASTQB010000339.1:0-8326 GCA_035761985.1 Pyrinomonadaceae bacterium | reverse complement strand
TGATTACACGGATTTTAAATCCGGATTTTATCCGTGTTATCTGTGGCTGGTTTTCGGACCAGATACCCAGACTCACTACAACGATCGACATGGTGGTTTTCTCTAGTAGTTCTCGCGTTAATACTGCGGAGGTACAAACGTGCCGTCCAAAGCGATTTCTTATAAAACAAAAAAGGAGACAATACCATGCCAAGTTATGTCGTCAAGCTGCCTGCTCAAATAGACGGAAAAGCAATTGATTGGTCAGGCGCAAGGTTCCATGACCTTTCCGTTTGGGGAACAGGCAGAGGCGCACACGATGTGTGGGGGTGGGGCGGATCAGGGGAATGCTCGATAACCGATCCCAGATTTAAGGACTCTTCAGTTCTCGTAACCCTGGATGATCCAGCTCCCGAACCAGACGAGATGATGGCGGTGGTCGCAAGGTTTACGTTAGCTGACAATACCACGGGATGCTTAGGCGCCGTCCTTCAAAATCAGTAGTAACGTCGGGCGTGGTAAGTTTGGCGCTTCACCCTCAAACTTACCATTTGCCTGAGAGACGCGTGTCTACAGTACGAGACAGTAGCTGGTCCAACCGTCAACAATACGCGACACGAATCTCACTCGACGCGCGCGTAACCTCCGCGTTTTGATCACGAATAGAGTTGGCATAACGATTGCTCCGCTGGAGTTCAAAGTAACTACTACAATGCGTCACCGCATTTAATTCCAACCTCCTAACACACCTCCGAAAGGGTAAGCTTATGCCAGATGATCTAAAGAGCAACGGCGACAAGAGAAATGGAGATCTCTTCTCTCGCATCAATATCGACAAAGTCCGAAAGCTCCGGCCATTGAAGATCGATTACAGCCGCGTGCGAAAGCTCGAACTCATTGACAAGAACAATCGCAAACCGCAAACGTTCAAGGAATACACGAAGATTGTTCCGCACAAAAAACTGAAAGCGACTGAAAAGCCGCGGCCGACTTTCGCAAAGGACCTTCGCTACCTCAAGGATTTCTCGGTCTCGTGGTACTTCCCAAAGAAAGTGCTGGTCCTCGTAAACAGCACCCTCCTCCCATCGATTCAGGCCTCGATCAACCAGTACGTCGCTGACCTGGCTTACGAAGGTTACTGGGCCGAGGTGCATGCAATTGCTGGTGGCACGCCGGCGGAGATCCGCGCCTTCATCAAGAGCAAAAATCCGTTGGGCGTCGTCATGGTCGGCAGCTTGCCCACGGCATGGTTCGAGATGTCCGACGACTTCTTCGGTTCTGCAGAGTTTCCGTGCGACTTGTACTACATGGACCTGACTGGCACGTGGAACGACCCGGACGGAGACGGCAAATTCAGCGAACACCCAACCAACGTCGAGCCGGAAATCTGGGTGGGCCGCATTTGGACTCCGACTGCGGACGGTAACGACGCGGCGCTTATCAACGATTACTTCGCGCGCAATCATGCGTATCGCAAAGGCCAGTTTGGTTATTCAAACAAAGCACTGGCTTTCGTTGAAGACGACTGGATCGGTTTTGGCGACTGCGCATTCGATTCGATGTTTCTGCCGTCGAACATCGAAACGATTACAGATCCCACCGCGACCACCGGCGCTCGTTACAAAGCCGAAGTACAGCAACATCGTGCCTGGGCCCAAATCAACGCGCACAGTTCACCGGGTGGACACTCGATCAGCGCGCCGAGCGGCGGCGAGTGGATACCGAGCGCGTATTTGCGCGATACCAATCCGCCGAACGCTTATTTCTACAACCTGTTTGCCTGTAGCAACGCGCTGTTTACGCAGCCTGACTACATGGCCGGCTGGTACATCTTCGATAAGAACGGCGGATCAACTTGTAACGGCCTGGTGGCAGTTGGGAGTACGAAGACCGGCTCGATGCTGCTTTTCGAAAACTTCTATGGGCCAATGGGTTTTGGCAAGACGATCGGCGACGCGTTTGTCGATTGGTGGAAGGCGCTCGGCGCCGATCACGATCTCGGCGAGCGCCAGTGGTATTACGGCATGACGGTGCTTGGCGATCCGACGCTTAACTGGTGGTCGGGAGTTGTGCCGCGCCCGCGCACACCAGCGACTGAAGACGTATTCGATCACTTTCCACGTCTGACACACTTCAACTGGGACCCGATCGGTTTGCCTGGAGTGACCTACAACATCGAGATCGATGCATTCGGAGCGATCTCGAATGGGAAGTGGGCGGCGGAAGTTGGCAGTACGTGGTTTGTGTCGGGTGCTCTGGTCGATAACAACTTCGAACACATGTTCGTCGGCGCTCAGAGAGGCCGCTGGCGTGTACGTGCGAAAGTTGCCGGACGCACTTGCCCGTGGAGTGACTGGCAATACTTTAAGTACACGATCTAATCGCGTATGACTGACAAGGCCACGAAAACTACCGGCAAGCTCGAGTTAGTGCCGAATCCGTGCACGACGAAACCGTGCTTGCCGGGTCTGGCTTTCGCAGTCATCGTTGACAATCGTGTGCCGTATTTTCTTACCAGGGACGGCAGGCTTCAGATGCAGAACGCTGTTGACCTGCCGTCACCTGGCGAGAGAGTTGTTGCCGTGGGCCATGTGCGCGATCAAAAGGACGTGAACGGCAACGCTTTCAAGACCCTCGAATTCACAAGCCTCACGCCAACTGAATCTTCGTAATTGAGTTTTTCTCACAGAGCACTCAGACGCGAGCATATCGACAGATTTCGGTATAGACTCATCAGTAACTTCGGAATTCGGGATGGATGAGTTATGGCTCGTGGGTGGGAAAGTAAGGCGGTTGCCGATCAGATCGAGGAAGGGGAATCGCGCCAGCACGACGCTCATAAACCTGCGGCCACACCCGAACAACGAGTCCTCACTGAACAACTCGCCTCATTGAAACTGTCCAGATCAAGATTGCTTCAACAGCTCGAACACGCCAGACATCCCGCACATCGGAACGTTCTGCTCAACGGCTTGAAGGCAGTTGAGAAACAGATCGAAGAACTCTCGTAGCAACAAGCTCGCGGGCGTGAAGTTATCAACGGTTCCCAAGGATGTCTGCTGCAAGCCGAACACCACGACGGCGTTGTAACTTGCGACGCACCATCCCCACGGGCCAAATCAGCATGAGTGTGTCGCGGATAGCTCCCCTCATCGTTGGACGATACCACTCGCCGGTGGCATCGAGAGCAATTCGACCAAAAGCTGCTTCTGTTGCGAGAATTCGCTTCATTCCGTCTATCAACTCCGCAACTTCGTGTCCGGGAAGTGGCAGCCGTTTATTCGCGCCCAGACGCTGAGCCGTGAGAGCCCGGTGAACTTCATAGAGGTGTTGCACATTCGTCAGGTTAGGCAGGCGGAAAATTTGTTTTTCCGGTACCTGGACAAACAATGCAGGCTGGTCTGAGTTTAACGTGTTCACTTCATGACCATCGTCAAACTTTGTGGAGAACTCTGTGCAGGTAACCTGGATTCGCGTGACCGGCGGAACTTCAGCCAACGTATGCACGACGGTTGCGGTTTCTCTTTCCTGCCGATTCACATACAGCGTAAGCACTACGCGCACGTTGGTCGCGAGTGTCGCACTAAACAGATGTGCAACTGGCTGAAAGCCGAGCGATTCCAGCACAGGCAAGCTTTGCATGTAACTCGTGGGCAATCGTAATGGCGGGTTCAACAAATCGAACGGCGTGAACTGAGGGTCGGCCGGCTGCTTGTTAGAAAAATAAATGAGAATAGGCGCTACTATGAATTGACTCGCATATAGCAGTAACGCCACTTCAATGAGATATGTTATGCGCATGATTTTCTTGATTGTTCTCTGCGGTAGATTACGCAGATTTCGTTACCGGATAGGTGGCGAATGTGAGGCGTCTCGGACGAGACTTCTGGATTATGTGAAGTCTACTGCGAGGCTGTCAAACTATTTTCCGACAAGCCTCACCTTCTTCACTTTTCCCGGTTGACCAGCTATCTGATGGACCGTGCCTCAGAGCCAAATCAAGTTGCTCGAATTGGATTTGGGCGGTGAGATTTCCAGCAAGATTTTACAATCCCGAAATGATGTGCCCGCCGCTCGTCTCCGCGACCCGCAATTAGCCCACATGTTTGTCACCCGCCGGAGTGCCTGAATTTAGCAAGATTTTACAATCCAGCGGTTTGGGGAATCGGTAATCTTTTACACGACAAAAATCGAAAAGGAGGGAACGCGTTATGGGTGAAATCCATGACGAAGAAGTAAACGAACAGGTTTCAAGACGCGCTTTCGTTAGTACGGGCATGCTCGGTTTAGCGGCTTTGGCGATGCCGGCGGCTTCGGCAAGCGGCCAACTCAAAGAACCAGTGCAGCCGGCCAAGGGCCGGGCCAATCCGAACGGGCGGTTCGCGGGCAAAGTCGCCGTGATCACCGGCGGGACATACGGCATCGGCGAGGGCACGGCGCGAGCGTTCGCGATGGAAGGCGCGGTGGTCCACTTCTGCGGGCGCAACGAGGATCTGGGGCGAAAAGTTGCAGATGCCATCGCCGCGGTCGGCGGCAAGGCGAGTTACCAGCGCGCGGACGTGACACGCGAGGCAGAGGTGAAGGCGTTCATCGATGAAGCGGTCCGTCGTTACGGTCGTATCGATATCGCATTCAACAATGCCGGCTATTTCATGGACTCAAAGAACCCGAAGAAGACACCGAGCCTGATTCAGGACATCACGCCCGAACATTGGGAGACGATGATGAACACGAACGCCCGCGGCGTGATGCTGTCGATGAAGTACGAGATTCCGGTGATGCTCCGGCAGGGCGGCGGCTGCATCGTCAACAACGCTTCCGTCTCGGGGCACACCGCATTCGCTCAGATGGGAGCTTACGCAGCCAGCAAGCACGCGATTATCGGGTTGACCAAAGTCGCGGCGGTCGAGAATGCCGACAAGAACATCCGCATAAACTCGATCTCCCCGCTCGCCGTAGACACTCCGATGATTCGCGACTCGTTCGCCTACTACAAGATAACGATGGAGCAGGCAGCGGCGGCGAACCCGATGAAACGAATCAACACGGTTGAGGAGATGGCACGCGCCGTTATGTGGCTCTCGTCGGATGAGGCGACGAGCGTGACCGGGATGGATTTGGATGTCACGGGCGCGTACCTCGCTAAATGAATCGTGAACGTGAAGAGAACGATGGTCCAAGTGGTGAAGGTGGAGTTAAGCATCATGGTTAACAAGGAAGAATCAGTGACTGAGATCAATTCGGAACAAGTGTCGCGCAGGAGTTTTGTTGGAAGAACAGCCGCCGGGCTGGGAGCTTTAGCATTCGGTGCGGGAGAAGTTTTCGGTCAGTCGTCTCAAAGGGAACAATCCGGGCGCGAGGGCAGATTCTTTAATCGCGTAGTTTTAATCACCGGCGCGACTTCAGGAATTGGTGAAGGGACGGCTTACGCTTTCGCACGTCAAGGCGCGAAGGTTTTCTTTTGTGGAAGACGCGAAGATCTGGGTCAACAAGTCGAAGCGAGAATCAAAAACTCAGGCGGCGACGCGACTTATTTCAAAGCGGACGTGCGGCGCGAGGAGGACGTCAGGAACTTCATCGCCGCCGGTATTCGAAAGTACGGTCGTTTAGATATAGCGTTCAACAACGCGGGCATCGCGACGAATGTAAACGCCCCGGTCGCCGAACAGCCGTCGGCGGATTTCCTCGACATCATGAATACCAACGCAGCGGGTGTCTTCTACTCGATGAAGTACGAAGTCCCGCACATGCTCAACAACGAGCCGTGGGGAGCCTATGGAACACGAGGTGTAATCATCAACAACGCTTCGGTTTCGGGGCACGTCGGGTTCGGGGGAATATCTCCTTACAGTGCGAGCAAGCACGCCATCATCGGCCTGACCCGTTGCGCGTCAATCGAATACGGCGGTCGTGGCATTCGGGTGAACTCGATTTCGCCGGGCGGCGTCAACACGCCGATGCGCAACCGCGCGTACCTTGCGCAAGGTTTCACCGAAGACAAAATTCCCACCGTGCCGAATTTTCAACGTCGCATAAACACCGTCGACGAGATGGCAGACGTGGTGATGTTCCTGGCGGAGAACGCAGCCTCATCCATCTTCGGCACCGACCTCGATGTCACTGGCGGGATGCTGACCGGAGCGCATTTCACGCAGGCACGCACCTGAGCAGGTACGCAAGAATTTACAATTTTTCCTGAACGCTAATCCTTAGAATTTCCTTATCGAATTTATGGAGATCGAAATTATGACTAGCTTAGCGAAACGACAAAAGGAGCAGGTTTCAAGAAGATCATTCATCGGCAAGAGTGGATTGAGTCTCGGAGCGATGGCGTTCGCCGGGAACACCATGGGCCAGACCCGCACACCGGTGTCGCCCGCCAGTGACAAAGCGAACCTGAACGGGCGCTTCGCCGGCAAGGTGGTGCTCATCACCGGCGCGACCTCCGGCATCGGCGAGGCGACTGCTTACGCATTCGCGCGCGAGGGTGCAAAGGTGTTCTTCTGCGGCAGGCGAGAGCACCTCGGAAAACAGGTGGAGGCGAAGATCAAAGCGTTCGGCGGCGATGCGACCTTCATGCGCGCGGATGTGCGGAACGAATCCGAGATCAAATCACTGGTCGATGCCGCGGTTCGCAAGTACGGGCGACTGGACATTGCGTTCAACAACGCGGGCGTCGAGAGTCCGGGGAAGACCATCAGCGAAATGACACTTGAAGAGTGGAACAACGTCATCACCACAAACATCACGGGGGTGTTCCTCTCGATGAAATACGAAATCCCGCAGATGCTGAAGAGTGGCGGCGGAAACATCATCAACGTCGCGTCGGTGGGCGGGCAGTGCGGGTTTGCGAACATTGGCCCTTACGGCTCGAGCAAGGCGGGAGTTATTCAACTATCCCGCATCGCCGCCATGGAATACACCGACAAGAATATCCGTGTGAATTCCATCTCTCCGGGAGCGGTCGATACGCCGATGCTGCACCGGGCCCTGGCATCGTGGGGCGCAAAGCCGGAAACCGTTGCGGGCGACTTCCCGGTCAAACGGCTGGCGACCGCCGAGGAGATGGCGCGAGCGGTTATGTTCCTGGCGTCAGAGGAGGCGACGATAGTTGTGGGCACGGATTTCGACGTCACCGGCGGGTACATAGCTAAGTGAAAAGATGGTCCGACGATCTCAGGATCATCGGACCATCCGAAGCGTCGTTAACGAAGTCGGACCATCGCGTTAGTAGCCAGGACTACCCTTGTTGTACTCCGGAGCATGGCTGGCGGCGACGGCTCTCACGCGGCCGTATACACCCTCGTTCTTCAGACGATTGAGCGACAAATAAAGTGGCGGAATACCGGAAGGCGATAAGATCAGCCAATCTTCTTTTTCCTGCCACACAACGAGCATTGACCATGGGACGCTCGCGTCAATCATGGTGCCTTTGACCCACATCTTCTGCTCGTCGATGCCATAGGTAAGAGGTTCTCGATGATATTTGTGTTGGCGAAATGTAGTGCGTGCGCCAAATGAAAGAATGCGGGGAGCCACCAAAACCAGAACAGCGAGGGCCAAAAGAACCAAGCCTAACAGCAGCGTATACTTTGTGAATAAGAAAAGGACCCCGACAGCTACCAGTGCACCAAACCTTCCGATTCGCGAAAGCCGCCACGCCGGCAGAATGGTCCACAGATCCTCGTACTGCTTTTCAGTAATCTGCAAAGTATTTTCGAATCTGAGTTCATTCATAGGTTTACTCGCCCAACAACTTCAGAACTACTCAGGATGCGAGTCAACCACTGAGCTTACATCCCAGGATCATCAGCGGATGGTCCATAGATCGAAGGAACCTTCCCACCCATGGGCCGGATATACGCACTCAACTGACCACGATGATGGATGGCATCAAACATGAAGTCCCAAACAAGCTCCATCATCGGTTTCTCCATCACGACCTGTGCCTGATAAAGAAACTGTGCGTTCTTGTCCTGGGAGGCATCGTCGAGCGCAGCGATCTTTTCGAGTAACTCGGTCGACCACTTCTCAAAACTAGCAATCATTTCATCCCGACTCGGCGGCGTGATGTTTTCCCAATCGGATTTTCCAGTGTTAACAACGTCAAGTAACGCCTTCATTTCATAAGTCACGGTCCAGGCGAGTTGCTCGGCGGACGGTGAACGATCGTGCGGTTTGTAACTAAGGTCGTCGGGCAAGGCTTTGAGTACTTTTAGAAAGACTGGAAACTCCGCCTTGGCACGTCTTAAATAGAAATCTCGAAGCGACATCTTTGATTCCTCCTGAACGAACAGTTTTACGGGTGAAGATAGAAGACCTTATTCATTACTTTCCACTCACCGTC
>DASTQB010000338.1:0-8868 GCA_035761985.1 Pyrinomonadaceae bacterium | reverse complement strand
ATGACGGCATAGGCCGCCTGCGAATTAGTCAAGCCCAGTCCGAAGAAAATTGAATCAATCTCTCCGGGGGCGTACACATTCTCGAACCACGGCACGTTCGGGATGTTGTTTACGGACGTTCCGTTAACCCGATGTTGCTCGAGTATGGTGGCCGCCGTATACCAATCCTGGCCTGACCGTGTATCGACGAAGTTGTTGAGCTGCATCACGTCGCGGGTTGCGAGCAGGTTGCGCGCGAGTCTCGCGATGTATGAAGCTTCAACATAAACTCCCTTACCGAACTGCCGCCCGTAAGTGAAGTTCCAACTGTAATTGATTGGCGAAACGAGGTTCGTATCCAGTGACCCTTCGATACGTCGTGCGAAGTCCTGCGGCTGAGTTTGCGGGAAGGTCAAATTCCCTGGCGGCGTAATGCCGGGCAGGGGGCGAATGGCCATTCCCAGGCCTGTAATAGGCGGAGCAGGATTGGTCGAAACGTTATACGTATTAGCAGAAGGCGTTTGGTTGGAACCAAACCCGAGCGTGTTGTTGCCGTCAAAGTTAACAGCCAGGGCATGACCAAAATAGTCGTTGGTGATGGCAAAGCCGCCACGGAACACTGACTGCTTCTCAGTACCAAAGAGTTTGCCAAGGAAACCACTCGTGAAGGCCGGTGACCAGGCGACAGCAACACGAGGTTGGAAGTTGTTCTTGTCGAGGGAATAGAAGCCGGGAGCGTTATGCACCGGACCCGCAAGCTCTACTGTTAGCGGCTCATCGAAGTTCTGACCGCGACTGGCAGCTTCGAATCTCCTGTCGAGGTACTCCTGAAGGCCAATGCTCGGCCGGGTCTGGAAGCCGTTTCTCTCGTAGACGGGCCGGCTGAGTCCATAACGCAGCCCGTAGGTAAGAGTGAAATTATCTCTGAGCTTCCAAATGTCCTGTGCATAAACGTCGTACTCTTCCGTAGCGAAACTGCGAATCACCGGTTCGCCGGCTGGAAGCGGCGTGCCGTCAACATTGAAGTTGAAGTTCGCCGTGTACTGGGAAAGCCGGCCAAGAAGAGCGGCAAACGCATGTCGCATATTTACTGAGCTGGACGATGCGACGGTCGTTCCGATGGGCAGTCCGGTCAGATGTGGCAACCACTGATTGATAGGGGTGACGAGCACTGCACCCGACTGGGCATAGAAAGATTGATTTGTGATGCCGTTGTCGAACACGGCGGCAAAGTTCTCACGGTTATTTCTCACGACGCGGATATTCGTGCCAAAGCCGAAGCTGTGGTTGCCCTTGATCCATGAGAAGTCGTCCGTGAAGTTGTGCGTCGGCGTCGTACGGCTGAATCCTCTTGTAAACAGATGTGAAGAGAACACGCTGCGGAACGTGATCGCGTTGTCGGCCGAGTCGCCCTGATTAGTAAAGGCTTCACGGGTCAAGCCGTATCGGAAGTTGTTGATTTTATCGTTCGCGATCGTCCAGGTGTGACCGACGGAGATGCCGATCGGGTGACTCCAATTGTTGGTCGGAGGCGTGTCCGGAAATTGCGATGCGCCACCGGTCACGTCCTGCTGGTAATTACCGCGGATATACGCGATGTGACGAGCGTCTTTCGTGACGTTGAAATCCAAACGCGCCACGTGCGCCGAGAGCTTCACCGGGAGCGGCGTGTTGAATTGAAACCCGCCGGTATTGACGCCGTCGCCGACTCGGAAATTGTTAGCCGGATATCTGGCTGCAGCACCGGCCAATATTCCGACAGTCACCGGATTCACGTTCACCAACGGATTTCCCGTCGGGGTTTGGGTATTGTTGTTGAACGTCGTCGTCAGCTGATTGATCTGAGCGGTCGTGAGCGTCACCGGGACCAATACTCCATCCGGCCTGCGCGCGTCAAACCTGAGCAGCCCTTGTCCGAGACTCGCCAGCGGCACAATGCGATTTACTGTGCCCTGGCGCGCATCGCGGCGACCCTCATAGTTGTAAAAGAAAAAGAACCGATCTTTGATCGCTGGACCACTGAGCGTTCCGCCAAAGTTGTTTCTTAACAACGTCGGTCGCGGAAGCGACTTTCCGGTGGCAGGATCGATCGTGCTGTTGTTGAAGAAATCGTTCGCGGTGAAAACCGTGTTGCGATGATACTCAAACACGTTTCCATGCCAATCGTTGGAACCTTGTTTTGTAACCAGCTCCACCTGCGCGCCTGACGAACGTCCCTGTGAGGCGTTCGGATTCGTTGTCGTCACGCGAAACTCTTCAACCGTGTCAGGGCTGACGCGGAGCACCGGGCTGAAAGCGTCGCCGGTCTGTTGCTCGTTTACGTCAACGCCGTCCAGTGTGATGTTCGCCTGGTCGCTGCGGCCACCGGCGACGTAACCGGATGGAGTCACCGCAGGCTGAAGACTCAGGAGATTCGCGACGTTGCGAGCGTTCAGCGGAAGCTGAGTGATCTGCTGTGAAACGAAATTGTTTCCAAGACTCGCGTCCTGAGTATTTATCAGTGCTTCACCGGCGCCCACGGTAACCGACACGACTTGTGTCATCTCACCGATCTCCATCGCCACGTCGCGTTCGGTCGGCTTGGAGACAAGCGCGCTCACTTGCGTGTATATAGCTTTCTTGAAGCCCTTCGCCTCAACCTCGACGTTGTAAACGCCTGGGGGAATGGTCTCGAAAGCATACTGACCATTTTCGTTGGACGTGGTGGTACGAGTGAAATTGGTTTCCGGGTTAATCAGGGTTACAGTCGCGCCGGCGACCACACTTCCCTGCGGATCCTTAATGGATCCTCTGATTGCGGAACTGCCCTGCCCTTGCCCCAGGGCGGTTGCGCAGAAGAGGATCAAAATCGCAAACGTACCGAGCGAAAGTGCAAACCTGCTACTCACATAGCTCTTTTTCATAGATTCCTCCGCTGGAAGATATTCGAGGTCTAAACGCTTGCTGCAAAACAAAATCAGGAAAGGCCTACGAGGAAAAAAAACCGCGATTCGAGCTCTCTCTTGCAGCTAGTATTCCGCAGCACAGTCGAGTGTTGCAGAATCGGTATTTCCTAGTTTTTGGCGAAAAACAGCGCTTGAAGAGAAATTAGGGCCGCAGAGCTTATCCAAATTTCTGGCAGAGTATATATAAATTCGGAGAGCGTTGTCATGTTTTCGAGGCGTAAAAAAAGGGCTGAAGATTTCTCTTCAGCCCTCGTTGGACAGGTCGGATCCGACCTGTTCGATTACAACCGCGATTAAAACACGTAGCGCAGCGCGAACTGCATCACGCGGCCGGCTTTCGTCTCACCCAACGGCACCTGCGTTGCGGTCATGTTTCCGAATCCCGGAGGCGGATTGCCGCCGAAAACAAATGGATCGGTGGTCAAACCCGTTCCATTGAAACCCGTGAGCGCCTGCGTGTTGGTGACATTGAAAACTTCCCAGCGGAAGGTCAAAGCATGTCCTTCCCAGGGCATCCTGAACGTCTTGTGCAATCCAGCGTCCAACGTGAAGTAACCCGGGAATCGCAGCGTGTTGCGATCGCCGGCTTCACCAGGACGTGGATCACGAAAACTCCGGAATGCCGCGACCGGATCTGCAAAGAGGTTTGGCTCGCCGTTGAAGTCGCCGGGCGACGTTTCAACCGGACGCACCGCAACCATTCCCGATGAGATCTGCCAGTTCGTGGCCCAACGTTGAAACGCGAAGGGACGCGTTGCACCCGTCGGCAGGCCTGAGTTGTACCGAACGATGCCGGTCATGTCCCAACCACCTAACAGCGCGTTGGTAATTCTTCCGGCGTCGCTCAACAACTTCTTGCCACGGCCAAACGGTAAACCCACCCACCAGTTCGCGGTAATGTTGTGACGAATGTCGAAATCCGAATCCGCGTAATTCAATTCAGGATTAAGCGGATTGAAGATCAACGACGCCGTCGAGAAGTTACCCGCGTTCTGCAGGCCGGAAGCGTTGTCGAGCGAGTGTGCAAACGTGTAGTTGAAGTCGAACGCGATGTCGTTCGCCAGACGCTGGCGTACGCTCAACTGCGCGGAGTTGTAGTTTGAAAACGCAAACGTGGACCACGTATTGAGGGCCGCGTACTGCGGATTCACGAACGTGTTGTTGAAGATCGAGAAAGGCCTGTCGTCCCAGCGTGCGTTTGACTGAAGGAACGTGTAGTCAGTGACGTTTTGTCCGCCGACTGACGGCAGGGCCACTCGCCTGTAAGCACTCTGCGTCGCAGTGAGCTGGCGGCTCTGGCCCAGCACGTTGAACGTTCCGGCGATTCCCGGCAAAACGTTCTCGAAGAACGGGATTGCTCCAACCGAAGTGATCGGCACACCTGCGTAACGCAGATCAATCAGGGCTTGCATAGCTTCGTAGAACGTTTGCCCTGAAACACGATCGCGAATGTTGTTGAAGTGCATGATGTCTCGCTGCGCAAGCAGGTTGCGAGCGAAACGGCCGACATAACTAGCTTCCACCGACAGTCCTCTGCCAACTTCGCGAGCATAGGAGAACGAGTAGTTGTAGTTGATCGGTGTGGTAATCGTGTCGTCGAGAGAGGTTTCGATACGCTCTGCGCCGTTGGCTGGTTGCGTCAACGGGAAAACGATCTGCGTGTTGAAATTGCCCGCGATTCCCGGCAACGTACGCACATCCTGGTTCATGCCGGTGAACAGCGGAGCGAGCCGATCGCTGACGTTGTAAGTGTTGACCGGAATCGTCAGCGCCGACGCGAACCCGAGCTGATTACTCAGATCGAAGTTAACGGTGAGAGCACTGCCGATGCGATCGTAGGTCGTGCGGAACCCGCCGCGGAACACTGCCTTTCCGTTACTGCCGATCAGCTTGCCCCAGAAGTTGTCTGGGAGATCCGGTTGCCACGCGATGGCGACAGCCGGCGCGAAGTTGTTCCAATCCTGCTTGTAAAAACCAGGACGCCCATTCGCCTTGCCGGAAAGATCGAGTGAGATCGGATCGTTGAAAGGAATTCCCTCATTGGCACTGGCTCTGCGCCTGTCGAAGTACTCACCGAGACTCGTCGTCGGTTGAGTTTGGAAACCATTTACTTCGTAGACGGGAGTGGAAGTTCCCCAGCGCAATCCGTAGGTAAGCGTCAGGTTTGAACGCAAACGCCACTGGTCCTGCCAGTAAACTTCATACTCTTCAGTCGCAAACGTCCGGTCCGCAGAAGAACCTGCCGGTAGGATCTTTCCCGTTTGATCGTAACTGAAGTTTCCGGTGTATTGAGAGAACCGACCGATGACAGCGGACAGAATATTTCTAAGCGGCGTCAAAGAGCTCCCCGCGACGTCCGGGAAGATCGCCGGCCCCGCGCCGTCAGGACCTGCTGAAGTGAGCACAGCCGCTGAAGCCGCATAGCCGGACGGATTAGTCGTCAATGTGTCGAAGGCATTCGCAAACGAGCGTCGTTCGTTTCTGATCAAGCGCACGTTACCGCCAAACTGCAGCGTGTGTTTGCCTTTGATGAAAGTTACATCGTCGACGAAGTTGTGTACGGGCGTGACGCGCGTCAGCGCTGTAGTCACAGCCGGATTGAAGATGAAGCGAAACTGGATGTTGTTTCCAGTCTGATCACCCTGGCGCGTAAATGCAGCGCGAGTTAGACCATACGTGAAGCGGTTGACCAAACGGTTGGAGACGGTCCATGAATGGCCCGCCGCAAAACCTTTCGGGTGATACCAGATCGAAGGCGCAGGCGTATCAGGGAAAGCAGGCGCCTGGCCGATGTCGTCCTGCTGGTAGTTGCCACGGACAAACAGCGTCTGGCTGTCAGTTAAATTGAAATCCAGCTTGAGCAGGTAAGTGTCGAACGTAGTTGGTGTGGGCGCGTTGAAACGAAAGCCGCCGGTGTTGATACCGTCGCCCACTGTCGTGTCGTTGGCCACATAGCGTTGCGTTTTATCGGCGAGAAATCCGAGTGCAACCGGGTTGACGCCCGGGCTCACACCGTTCGCGGCGATGTACGCAGCGTTGATCTGCGCCACAGTCAAACAGCGGAAACCCGAAGGCGTTCCTGCGGGGCACGAGGGATCGCTTGCGCCACTCGCCGTGCGATACCTGATGATGCCCTGTCCAACGTGCGGCAGCGGCACAACCTGCAAGCCGCCGGTGGAAGTCGCTTCGCGGAGACCTTCATACGCGAAGAAGAAGAACGCACGATCCTGTTTGATTGGACCGCCGATTGAGCCGCCGAAGAAATTTCTTAGTAATGGCGGCCGCGGGAGTTTTTGTTCACCGGCGACGGCGGTGCCGCTGATCACCTGCGGATCAGTCGGAAGGAAACGTCCTGCCTTGTTGTTGAAGAAGTCGTTCGAGGTCGTCACGGTGTTGCGGTGAAAGTGAAACAACGAACCGTGCCAGTCGTTCGTGCCTGATTTCGTAACGAGTGAAACCTGTGCACCCGAAGAACGGCCGGTATCCGCATTGGGATTGGTTGTGACGACTCGAAACTCCTGCGTCGAATCGCGCAGGACGCGCAACACGCTCGAGAACGCCTGGTTCGTGACGACGTCCAGTCCGTTCTGTTGTTCGTTAACGTCAACGCCGTCGAGCGTGATGTTTGCCTGGTCGGACCTGCCACCGTTTACGTAACCCGTGCGCGTGACGCCGGGTTGCAGTGAAAGCAATCCGACGACGTTGTTTGCATTGAGTGGTAAGTCAATAATGCGACGCGATTCGAAAGTGTTGCCAATCGTTGCGTCGGTAACGTTGATTGGCGCATCGCCGCCGGCGACTACGCTGACGACTTCAGCGATGCTACCTGGTTCCAACCTCACGTCGAGGCTGGCCGGAGTGTCGGTTTGGGCCTTCACTTCGGCGACGGCCGCCTTCTTAAAACCGGTGGCTTCTACCTCGATCCGGTAAGTGTCCGGAGGGATGGGAGTAAAGACATAAGCACCATCGTCTGTAGTAACGTAAGTGCGACGAAAGTTCTTCTGTTCATTGATGAGTGTGACTTGCGCACCAGCGATTGCGAGTCCCTGCGAGTCGCTGATGGTTCCTCTGAGCGAGGATGATCCTGTCTGAGCAAAGGCCAAACCCGACATCAGCAATGTGATAGAGAGCACACTGATGATCAAGCGAGCCTTCGGCAAAGAGGGGCTGACTTGTTTCATGGAGTCCTCCAGGAAGATGGTAGTTAGGCAAGTTGGGGAGAGTGTTTCTGATACGAATTTTTGGAGTTGCCGCGTTTGCGGCGTGAATCAAAGTTCGGACATGTTTGTACCTTGCAGAAACTATTCCAACATTGGGCGAACTCGATCTGATGTTGAGTTTGCTGAACGCGAGTTGGAGAGATCCAAATTCAGCGGAGATGAGATTTAGGTTTTCGGATGCGCGTGTAGATGAAGAGGAAAAGGGGCAACCAATTTTTCGTACGTTTTATAGGACCTATAGGACCTATAGGACATATAGGACATATAGCACCTATAGGTCGTATAGCTATAGGTCCTATCCGTCCTATCCGTCCTATAAGATCTTCAGAGCGATCAATAACTCCGCATTCAGAATCGCTGCGCCGGCAGCGCCGCGGATCGTGTTATGGCTGAGCGCGACGAATCGATAATCGAGAACGGAGTCGGGCATCAGTCGACCGATCGTGACCGTCATTCCGTTTCCCGCATCGCGATCCAGCTTTGGTTGCGGGCGATCGGGTTCATCACGCACGACGATCGGTGTTTCAGGCGCGGAGTGCAATCCAAGCTCCTGGGGCAAAGATCGAAACGACTCAAAGGAGTGGCGAAGCTCGCGCAGTTCAGCTTTGCGATCGAGTTTTATACGCACTGCACCCATGTGTCCGTCGGCGACGTTCACCCGATGGCACTGCGCACTGACCGCCATCGGCGCGAGTTCAATTCGATCGTTAGCGAAACGTCCAAGAATCTTCGTGGTCTCAGTTTCGATCTTCTCTTCTTCACTTGCGATGTGAGGCAACACGTTATCGAGAATATCGAGTGAAGCAACACCCGGGTATCCTGCGCCTGAAACGGCCTGCAAAGTGGTGGCAGCAACTGCGGAGACACCGAAAGCTGCATGCAAGGGAGCGAGCGCAAGCGCCAGCATGATCGTGGAGCAGTTTGGATTGGTAACAATAAAGCCGCCGGATGAATTCCCGCGGCGCTGTTTCTCGATCAAACCGAGATGCTCGTGATTCACTTCCGGGATCAGCAGCGGCACGTCTTCGTCCATGCGAAACGCCGATGAGTTGCTGATCACCGGATAACCAGCGGCGGCAAAACTTCCTTCAGTCTCACGAGCTATGTCGCCGGGCAAACTCGAAAACACCAGGTCGCAATCAAGCGGCGGCGCGGGTGGTTCGACCACCATCTTTCGAACCATCTGCGGCATTTCACCGCCGAGCCGCCATGAGCACGCATCCGCGTACGCCTTCCCCTGCGATCGATCAGACGCAGCCACAGCAGTCACTTCAAACTGCGGATGATCTTCGAGCAGTTGAATAAACCTCTGGCCCACCATGCCCGTCGCACCCAGAATGCCAACTCTGTATTTCATCTCTGTAATCCGTGGATTCCTTTTTTGATTCGTCTAACACCCTCGGCGAGCGTGTCGTGATCCGCGCAAAACGAAACGCGCAGGAAACCTTCGGCTTCGCTTCCGAACGCCGCGCCTGGCACCGTGATCACGCCTTCATCCAGCAACGCGTTCGCGACACTCATCGACTCGCCGAAACTACTCACATCCAACATCGTATAGAAAGCACCTTCAGGCGTCACTGCTTTCAAACCCAGCTCACTGTCGAACAATCCGAGCAAGTGATCTCGCCGCTTTCGAAACGTTTCTCGAAACTCAGCACGTGCCTGCTCCGCTTCGTCCGTCCACGCAACCAGCGACGCCTTCTGCGAAACTGTCGACGCGCACG
>DASTQB010000337.1:0-3595 GCA_035761985.1 Pyrinomonadaceae bacterium | reverse complement strand
TGTCAGAGGAGGTTTAAACCACCGAAACGGATTCACCGGCTGTCGCTCGATGCGCAGCAATTTGTTTATGAAAAATGGTGCGCAGTAATGAAGCGTGAGGGCATCGACCTCAGCCAGGCATTTGGCTACGATCCGGCCGTGCTTCGCGCCGCCCAGCATAAGTCGTGGTTCAAGCGAAATACGGAGCCGGATCCCGATGATCCGTATCCACCGGTAACAGACGTGGAAGCGTTGATGCGGCGCTTGCTTTATGAATGACTTACTCGAGATCTAGGGGAAGAGTCAGGCGGACCACCGTGCCCTTTGAGATTTCGGAAACTATTTCGATCACTCCACCTGCTGCATGTGCTCGCTCCTGCATACCTACAAGACCGAGAGTGGCCGCGCGTGAGGATTGTTTTCTTAGTTGCTCGGGATCAAAGCCGGCGCCGTCGTCTTTTACCGTGAGTACTAATTTGTTTTCGTGTCGTGCAAGTTCAACTACGACGTGGCTCGCGTTCGCGTGGCGAACGATGTTGGTCAACGCTTCCTGCGCGATGCGGAAACATGCGGTTTCGATATCGCGCGAGAAACGATCGTTGTCGTGAATCATCTCGATGATCAGTTCAACGTCGAGCCTGGTGCGAGCGGTGTACCGATCCACGTACCAGCCAAGGGCAGTCACTAGTCCCAGATCGTCCAGCACCGGAGGTCGCAGATCGACTGAAAGATCGCGCACGATGCGCAGTGCTTCATCCACCGCTTCGATATTGTCTTTGACGTAAGAGCAGGCTTCGGGCGAAGTGCAGACTTTCTGTACCGTGTGAAGGTTCATCTTAACGGCCGTAAGGATCTGTCCGATCTGGTCGTGCAGTTCGCGAGCGATGCGGCGTCGTTCGTCTTCCTGGGCTTCGATCAGCTTGCGCGAAAACATCTGCAACGCCTCCTGGGCCAGCTTCCGCTCGGTGATGTCGCGCCCCATGCCCTGGACGCCGACGAGAACGCCGTTCTCGTAGATCGCGCGGCTGCTAACCTCCACCGGTATGCGGCGCCCGTCCTTTGCCAGCACCTCCACTTCGTAAGTGTTCTCACCCGCCTGCGCCACTTTCGTACAGAACCGTTTGTCCATGTGCCGCATGTGATCGTCGGCAACGAACTCGGTAACCTTGTGCCCGATGATCTCCTCACGCGTGTATCCGGAGAGTTGTTCCGCGGCTCGATTTACACTGGTGTAGTTTCCCTCGAGATCGTGCACGAAGATGGCGTCTCTCGCGTTTTCGAACAACTCGCGATAACGCTCTTCACTTTCCCGCAGGGCCATCTCAGCCTGCCTGCGTTCAGCAATTCTTTCCTCGAGCTCGACCACGTAGCGCTGCGTTTGCTGGAACAACTGCGCATTGCGAATAGCACTCACCGCGCGTGCAGCCAGCGTCTCGGCGAGCCGGACATGCTCGGCCCGGAAAAAGTTGGGCACGACCTTGTCGACAGAGTACAAGCCGATAACACTGTCTGACGAAACCAGCGGTACACCCATCCAGTTGCGAACGTGATCGGCGCCCTTGACGATTTCCCAATCGGCATCCTCGCGCGTATCCGGGATCAACACGCTGCGTTTCGTTTCGCAGATCCGCTGCAGGATGCCATTAGTCCTGGAATCAAATTCAATGGCTCGTGTGAGCGCTACATCCTGAAAGCGCTCATAACGCCGCAAGGCGCTTACCACAAACGTCGAGTCGCCGCTGCGCAACATCACGTTTGCGCTGTCGCACGGAACGAGCTTCGTCAAAAAGTCGAGCAACGTTTCGAGTACTCTCTCGAGGCTCAGGTTTTCAGTGAGCGCGATGTTGGCATCGCGCAGGATTTCCGTTTCCTGCTGGATGGCCTGTTCGTGGGCCAACAGTCCGGTAAATTGAATCGGGTTGGTTTTCATGACGAGTTACACAAAAAAGAAGAGGAGTGGCCACGGAGCGCCACCCCTCGATTTAGAAACACCAATGCTTCGCTTCTCTAACACCTTAGGAACAATTTAAGCAGGTTACTGGCCGTGGACGTATTTCCGGATTTATCGACCGCTTTGACTGTGAACACATTATCGGCGTTACTGACTCCATAAACAAAGTCGAAATCTATGCCGGCAGAGACGGGCAACGGGCTCAGGACGCCGTTCACATAAATCTCATACTCTATCTCTTCCTGATCATCGACGTCGTCCGTTGCTTCGGTCCAGCCCAGCCACACTTCACCACACGAATCATCCTGCACGAGGCGCAGGTTGGTTGGAGCAGTCGGCGGCGTCACATCGCTGCTCGGTGGCGTCGTGCGAGTGACAACGTTGCTTGTCGACACGTTACCACCTGACCAGTCTGTGACCTTGATGCTGAACGAATTAGTTGACCCCGGCATGAGGTGACGGATAACGGCCGACAGACTGCCCGCCGGCGCGGCCGCCCAGTTGACATGTTGCGTCAACACAGCACCGTTCATCTGGACGTCGTAGTTGCAGCAGTGGTTCGGGATGTTGTCAGTGGACTTGGTCCAGGTTAACTGCACTTGAGATGGTCCAAGTACGCTCGCCTGCAGCACCGGGGCGCTCGGCGCCGTCGTATCCGCGAGCGTGGTGGCGCTGACGACGTTGCTCTCGGCAGATCTGTTGCCGCTCCCATCTACGGCATAGACCGCGAATTGATATGAACTGTTGGTCGACAAGAACCTTGGTGTGTGGCTCGTCTGAGTCTGGCTAACTGTCGCCAGCGAGTTGTAGGCGGAGTTAGACAGGTTGGTGATGCGCACCCTATAGGAAAACTTTCCGGAATTGTCTGTTGAAGCATTCCACGAGAGGCTAACGCTGGTTTCAGTTACGGCAGTGACGGTCAGGTTGGTTGGTGTTGTCGGCGCCGATCGATCTCCCCTGGAAGCCGACGTTTTCGAACCGCTAAAAAGCAGGACAGCAGTCAAAGCGAGCACGGCCATCGCAGCGACGAACCGTGAAAGACTTCGAGTAGTCATGATAAGCCCTCCCCACGTGAGTGGCATTTGATTTTTAACTGCGAGGGACGTGCGGCCAGAGACTATCACAAACGATTCTCGTCGACTGTGACATTTCTGACGTAAGTTCCTTGAAATTTCGTGACCACCTCCGAAAAACTATCCATCGCCGTTGCTGTAGTCCTACTCTGCTGCGGAGTTTAGGAACCCCGGCTTCCAGTCCAAAAACTTGGATTAAAATTCAGAGGGCTGGATTGAACTGGTCGCCGTCCGGAAGAAAGGATGAAAAAACCGTTTCTTGTACAGGTGTTGTCCGAATTATTGCAGATGGAATGCAGGTTGCCTAATTCTTTGCGCGTCTTCGCACGTCTCGCTGCTCAGGTCAGTCGTACTCAGTGAAACGCCACTTAACGGAACTCACAAATTGTAGGGGAGGTACTGAATGTTGGATCTTAGATTCAAGAAAATGGAGCAACGGCTTTCGCCCGCACGTTTGCTTCCATCCGTATTAGCTGCGCTATGTGTGGTGCTGGTTGCGACGTCAGCAGCATTCGCACAAGGTTCGCGCGGCACCATTAGCGGGGAAGTTCAAGATCAGCAAGGCGCTGTCATTGCCGGCGCCACTGTGAGA
>DASTQB010000336.1:0-4695 GCA_035761985.1 Pyrinomonadaceae bacterium | reverse complement strand
ATCTTCATCAAGACCCCTGAACGAATTCAGATTCAGGGTGTGGTGACGGGATTGATTCGGAAGTACGCGGCGTAAAGAGGAAGCAGAAAATGTGGAGTCTCCCCGAGAGTGACGTGGAGTTTGTGGGCTTTGCGCTTGGCGATTGCACCGTCAATCTTGACGAGGCATCGTCGAAATACCTGCGAGTAGTACACGGCACCGCGCTCGAGCTGGCTGTTCACAACCAGTTCGGCGCCGACGTTGGCGGTTTCTGGTTGATGTCGAACCAGATCCACCAGTTGCGCCAGTTGCCGGAATACTACTCACCCGACGAAGCCCCGCTCGTCGAGTTCGCCATCGAAGCCTACCTCGCGGCCCAACTCCGCGAGTTCAACTATTAGCCGCGGATTACACGGATCTTTCAAAATCGGATTTTTCGTCCGTGTCATCCGTGTTCCACGGATCGGGGGCGGCGGATGACGATGAGGCTGATGCCGAGCATGATTGTTGCCCCGCCGATGAGGGTGCGCCAGCCGATCTCTTCGTCGAGAACAAGCATGCCGAGAATTACGGCGACTACCGGCGTTACGAGGGCGATCAGCATCGAGTTGGTGACGTCCATGTTGAGCACGAGCCAGTAGTAAAGCAGGAACGCGATCACGGAGCCGACGACGGCGAGATACAAAAGCGCGACCACGGCCATCGGAGTCCAGCGGAAGTTTAGTGGATTGCCTTCGAGTGGAATCCCGATGCCGAGCAGCATTAACAAACCGAAAAGCATCTGGCCCGCTGCGAGTATAGCCGGATCCAAATGCTTGCCGTATGCCTTGACGAGGACGTTCGAGTAGGCAGCGAAGAGCGCGCTCAGGACCAGCGCCACAGATCCGGCGAGCGCCTGCCTGCCTGCGATCGCAAGTTGATTTGAAAAGACTACTCCTACGCCAAACACACCCAGCACGACACCCACGATCTTGGCCCAACTCAATCGTTCTGTTGGAAGATGAAAGTGAGCGAAGACTATTCCGAAGGCTGGAAGCGTTGCCTGTAGCAGTGCGGCAAGACCTGAAGAGATGTACTGCTCACCCCAGAACACCAAACCGTAATTCAATCCAAATGCGAGAATCCCGCTAATCGCAAGCAGCACCCAGTCAGCGCGTGTTGTTGGGATGGGCATGCGCCGGAGCCGGATCCAGACGACGAGGATGGCACATGCGATGACAAACCTGATACCTGCAAAAGTGACTGGAGGAAGATCTTCGAGCCCGAGCTTGATGAAAAGCCAGGTCGATCCCCAGATGCCGCAGAGTAGAAGCCAGACGAGACGTGCTTTCATTGCCAATTTTTAATTCGGAGTGCGACGCCGGACGCCGCACTCCAAAATTCAGTCAACGGCAATCTGCACTACCTCATTGGATCCGGACTATCGAGTTTTATGACCGCGAAAGCCGCGCCCTGAGGATCCGTCAGGATCGCAAAACGCCCGATTTCCGGAATATCGTCGGGCGGCTTCATCACCGATGCGCCGAGCTCGGTTGCTTTCTGCACTTTCGCATCGCAATCGTCGACGGCGAAATACACCAGCCAGTGTGGCGGCATTGGTCCCATTTCCGGCGTAATCTTGAACATGCCGCCCGCGGCTCGATTGCCGTTCTGGAACATCGTGTATTCGATCGGACCAAACTGGCTTGTGTCCCTGGCCCAACCGAAGAGTTCTGAATAAAACTCTCCCGCCTTCTGCGTGTCTCGAGTGCCGAGTTCGTTCCAGCAGAAACTACCGGGGGCGTTGTAGATCCCTGCTCCGTGAGATTCGCCTGCCTGCCAGAGGGCGAACACTGCGCCCGTCGGATCCTGGACCACAGCCATGCGGCCGATTGTAAACACATCGAAAGGTTCTTTCATCAGCGTCGCGCCCGCGGCCTTTGCCTTTTCCGCAGTCTCGTCGGCGCTGGTGACCGAAACATAACTGAGCCAGTGTGGTGGAATTCCCTGCGACACCATGTCAGACATCAACTGATATAACCCGCCTACGTCTTTACCGTTGAGTCGAAGCATCGTGTAGAACGAGTCAGGGCCCATCGGGTTGTCTACAGTTTCCCAGCCGAATAGTTGTGAGTAAAAATTTTTCGCGGCTGCGCTGTCGGATGTTGCAAGTTCGATCCAGCAGAACGTGCCGGGTTCATACTTCGTGACTTCCTGCATACGCACTTCAGTCATCGGACCAATCCTCCTTACTTTCGGAAACAGATTCTGGGCGAAGGGGGAGAATCTTAACCACAAAGCCGCTGAGACACAAAACAGTGAGTTTAAAAACGAAATGCGCTGCTCCCAGCAAGCTGAAAGCAGCGCAATCCGTTTTCCTATAGTTCGCCGAAGCTCCCCATAGGATGGCAACCAGAGCATGTACACACTCAAGTCGCCAATTTGTATCCCGATGATCAACTGGCGGTCAGCCGATCTCCGGTCAGCACTCGAATCGTTTTCACAATCCTCACGTTCCGAAGAACGCGGTGCCGTTAGGTTTTTGTTTTGGTGGCTTTTCCTCCACCGCCGGTTACGCTCCGGCAACGAAGCTCAACTTTCGTTGAGCCGCTTTTGCTCCCTTCGGCGGGTCCTTGCCTCCGGGTGCCATTCGTTTTTATTCGAATGGCTCGAGAAAGTCTCGCAACCTTCTCTAGCTGAGCCTTTCGGCTCCGATTAGGGCGTCAATAGAATCAACAGCCGCCTGTCTCTTCTCTCTCTCGGGCGTCACCGCACCGATTGCCGATCCCTTTCTCGGTCTCGAAGGCCGCAACCCTCGCGACAGGGTGTTTATACTCCTGGTCGATTTTTCGATCAACTTTTTGTGTGTTTTATTTTTCGCGTTTTGATTAACGCGAGAGTTCCTGCAGTGAAGCCGCGATCTTTTTCGCCACCGCGTGCATTTCTTCTTCGTCTTTGTATCTCGTGCGCGGCCAGAAAAAACCTTTGAGACCATCTTTCTTCCGGCGCGGCACGATGTGAATGTGCAAGTGAGGCACACTTTGACTCACACGATTATTCATCGCGACAAAAGATCCTTCGGCCTTCATTGCATGCGGCACTGCCTGCGCGAGAGATTGCGCGGCAGTGAAGAGTGGCCCGATCAGTTTTGACGGAAGATCAACAAGTGTTTCAACGTGATTGCGCGGCACCAACAGCGTATGACCAGGAAACAGTGGCCGGTGATCGAGAAATGCAATTGCATTCGGATCGACGTAAACCAACCGCGCCGGGATCTCACCGGCCACAATCCTGCAAAACAGACACGTGTCATCACTCATAAGATCCCCTTCCTGCAATGGGCAAGTCAGCCACAGATTTACGCAGGTGAACACGAATCGATCTGTGTTCATCTGCGTAAATCTGCGGCTGACTTGTTCATTTTCAAGGCGGCACTTTGTCAAAGCCAGGCCGTACAAAAGCACGTGCGTCGGGAAACACTCTTTCGATCCGGCATCGCAACCGTTCGAGCTGCAAAATCAGCGGCACGATCGACTCCGCGCGCTCCGGCAACGATAGTTGCATCAGCCGCCACGCCGCAATCGACCGGTCTATCCCGATCAGCGCCACTTTCGCAGATCCATCAGAATCCTTAGGAAAATCGGAATCTTCTTCCAGCTCTTCCCTGCGTCCAGACAACGCGCGCATCGTCTTCACCGCGATCTGGTACTGGTACCAGTGAATCACCTCACGCGCCTCTTCAGAATCGCTGAGTTCCACCGTCTGATCAAACTCCCGAAACCAATCACTTGCGGCATTTGCATATTTTTTGCCAAACTTGGTCAACGGGTGATTGTCAACCAGTTGCCTTTTCTTTTGATAACGCGTCTCGTCCTCGGCAACAGGCTCAGCCAGATTTACGCCCGCTTCCCTGGCCCAAACGGCAATCATCTCGCGCGTTTCTACATAGATGGAACCGAGCTTTTGCCAGAATGCCTCGTTACGACCGTCGCGGCTCTCTGGCGAATCATTCTCTACCTGTTCAGTTGCATAGACCAGACATCGTGAGGTTAAAGGACACCGCTCACACCAACGATCGCAGTAGTTGTAAACACCCGAGATCAGATCAGGATTATTGGCGAGATCGGTGAGGGTTCTTCGTCGCATTGTTTGTCTCCTTGATGAGGATTAAGGTGGGCCCATTTTAAGCTAACTCCGCACCGAAATCACAGCTAAATTTATGAAAGCAAAAATCCCCCGCTCCGTGCTTTTGTTGCTCCTCATACTTGTTTGGACCACTGCGGTCTCGGCACAGAGTTACGGCTTCGTGAGTCCGAACACGAGAGAAAACCTCAAGCTCAAAGAAGCGATACAGCAGATGAACTCACGCGAAGAGCTTCACTTGCGCGATCAGGCCGTCAATTTGAGTTGTGTTGTGAAAACAAAGATTCGCGCTTCGAGAGCACTCGGCTCCTGGACGGATGGCGCGGAACATTCGATTGTGTTGCGTCTCAACAGCGATGAATCGACACTTCGTTACGTACTCTCGCGCATGGGCCGAGAGGCACAGCAGAAGTACGTGATCTACTTTCATCCGGAACCGAAAGGTGAGGACGATCTCTACATCCTGCGCGTGCCGGCACGGAACCTCGCTGCAATTGCAACCACGATGAATCGCGCTGGAGTTCCTTTTGGAACGTTCGTGCGTTCTCGCGAAGCGACCACGATCTACATCATCGATCTGAATCGTGAACTTGG
>DASTQB010000335.1:0-4307 GCA_035761985.1 Pyrinomonadaceae bacterium | reverse complement strand
GCAAACGAACGTGATCCCCAACACTGCCACTTGCAATCTCGACGTGCGACTGTTGCCTGGCGAATCTCCCGAAGATTTTCTCAAAGCACTCAAAGCTGTGATCGCCGATCCGTCGATCCAGATCGAGAACATCAATCGATTCAAAGCGCCGAACAGTTCCCCGATCGACACCGAACTCTTCTCCCTCATCGCGCGCAAGACTAAAGAGAATTATCCCCAGGCAGTGGTCACGACAAAGATGCTGAGCGGCTATACTGAAAGCCAGCTCTTCCGGCAACTTGGTATCATCGCGTACGGCTGGGCCCCCATTTACACCACACCCGAAGAAGACGAAGGTGTGCATGGCAACAACGAGCGTATCTCTGTGAAGAACGTGCGCCACGGCACACGCGAGTTTTACGAAGTGGTGAGAGACATCTCCCGTTAGCAAGCCCCCTGATCGATACTGCGTGAACTAAAACTTATGACCAAAGACGCTTACGAGATGAGCGACAACGAGATCCGTTCGCGGATCGTGACGCTCGGATTCAATGGCGATGAACGACTGTTCATAGCGTTCTATCGAAAACTGCAACAGGGGCTGCCCGAAGGAACCGGGATCGTGCTGCGCGGCAGCGTTGTCACCAACAAACGTCATGAAGACGGCAAACCGTTTGATTCTCAAGGCGCTGCAACCAGCGACCTCGACGTGACGCTCGTCGGATCGAAAGTGATGGAAGCATGGTCGCCCGACGCTTTTTATATTCCGGGACTTCATACCAAGCCGCTGAGCGACAAGGATCCTGACATTGCGCCGAGTATAAATCCGCTGCGCGAGTCGTTACAGAAACTGGTGGGACGGCCTGTGAATATGCAGGCGACGTCGAGCCTTGTTCTTTATGGTCGCGATGTGTTGTTTGGCGAGCCGTACTTCGTCGTAGTTTCGCCGGGTGAAGAGGCGTGATCTTTCGGCTGCTCAGTTACAACATCAGGTTCGGCGGCGTCGGCAGAGAACAGGCACTCGCAGAAACGATCGTCGCCGCTGCGCCCGACCTCGTGGTGTTTCAGGAAGCCACTCGGCCTGACGTGATTGAGAGGCTCGCCGAAGCTGCGAAGTTTCCATTCTGGGCCGCGCGCCGCGATCATTCGATCGGGTATCTTAGCCGTCGTGAAGTGGAGTATCACGAGTGGCACTATCCCGCGGGCGCGCGCCATCCGTTTCTCGAGATCGTGCCGGCCGGAAGTGAGGCACGGATCTTTGGTTTGCATCTGAGCGCGCGGTTTTCGCGTTGGGATGAACGCAGGCGTGCACGCGAGATCCGTTCGCTGCTCGAAGGGATTAAACGGCATCAGAACGGGTTTCATGTTCTCGTGGGCGACTTCAACACGCTCGCGCCGGGCGAAGCGTTGAACGCGCATCAGATGCCTGCGTGGCTCAGGGCGTTGATCTGGATCAGTGGGCGGAAGCTTCAGCGCGAGACGATTCAGTTTGTGCTGGACGCGAATTATTCGGACGCGTATCGGATGCTTCATCCGGATGATAAGGGATACACGTTCCCCACGTGGGAGCCGCATGTGAGGCTGGATTACGTGTTTGTGCCGAAGGCGTTTGCTCCGCGGGTTGGGAAGTGTGAGGTGATCACTGAGCCGCCGGAGCGGATTAAGGCGGCGTCGGACCACTGTCCGTTGATGGCTGAACTAGTCTTTGACTAAGAGTCAAAACCAGATCGGGTCGAGTGAAAGTAAATGGCCGGGAAGGCCGATTCGGTTTGGACTGTGAAGACAGAACTCGGTTGTTGGTCCAAGCGTCATCTGCCGCGCCCACAAGGCAACGCCCGGTTGTGAAATGATGGGTTGTAAGCCGCTGTAGAAGTCTTGGTACGAAACGCCTGCCGGCTTGCTGAACCAGACCGCGAACCGCGCTTGCGTCAGGTCTTCCCGGCCCACGCGCAATCGGTACAATCCGCCGGTCCCATCCGCGGCTTCGCTTGCGACGCGGTTATGAGGCTCCTCGCAAACACCCGACACGGCAGCCTCGTTAAGCCGGTCCATCGCTGCCGAATCGTCCAGCAAGTACCACTCTTCAAACGCTTCGCCAGTCGTCTTCAGCCAGTTCGCACCCCTGATACTAAACACGACCGACCGCTGAAACCCGTCCGGCTTATTGGCCGCCAGCGTCTGATGAAACTCCGCCAGATGATCCAAATACGCGCCGCGCGCGATCTGTTCCTGCCGCCAGTGCCAAAAGACATACGCAAGCATTGTTTCGTTCTGACGATACGATCCGGCTCTGCCGCCGGATGTGAGGCGGGGCTATGCCCCGCCGGTTAAGTAGAAAAAATGAAAAGGGGCTATGCCCCGGCGAGCATCAGTTGTTCGAACCAGTCTGCATCGCCTTGATGTCATCGAGCAACACACGCTCGTGCCCATCAGGATTCACTTTCAAATACGTCTTGCGCAGATTTCCCTGCGGGTCGATCACAAAGCTGGTGCGGTCCCAGTACATCGTGCCCTTGTACTCACTCTGCCCAATCCCCGCAGCTTTCAAAAACTCATGATTCGGATCCGCAAGCAGATCGATCTCGAACCCAAACTTGTCTGCAAAGCTCTTGTGCGACTCAACGCCGTCCTCACTCACGCCAACCACAGCGATACCCGCATCGTCAAACTCCTGCTTGCTCGCAGTGAACGACTTTCCCTGGATCGTGCATCCGGGCGTATCGTCTTTCGGATAGATGTAAACGACGAGCCACTTGCCTTTGAAGTCGTCGAGCGAAACAGTTTCGCCGTTCTGATTTTGCAGTTTGAAATCTACAAAGCGTTGACCTTCCTGAAGTGCCATGATTCCTCCGTATAAATTGATTTACCACGCAACGGCGTAGCGACCGCGTCTCGGATCCGCGCCACCCGATGCGACACCTGTCTTTGGATCGTAAATGATTACCGTGGGCGCAGAGAGTGTGCCCCACTCGCTCTGTACCTTCACCTTGTGCCCCTTGTTTGACAACTCCTGGACCGTCTTCAAACTCACACGCGATTCAACGTTGAGTGAACCAGGCAGAAACTCATGATCGTCAAACGAGCTGACGTAGTGTTGCGTGTCGAAGCGAGGTGCTTCGACCGCTTCCTGCGGGTTCATGCCAAACTCGATCACGTTCAGCAGCACTTGCAGCAACGCCTGGTCCTGGTTGTCACCGCCGGGAGTGCTCAACACCATGAACGGTTCGCCACCTTTGAGCACGAGCGTCGGCGTCAAAGTGATGCGCGGGCGTTTACCCGGCGCCACCACGTTTGGATGGTTTGGCTCAGTCAACGCTGACTGCAACCGTTGGCCCATCAACACGCCCGTATCTCCGGCAACAACAGCCGGCAGCCACGCGCCACTCGGCGTCGCACTAAAAAGATTTCCATTTTTGTCGACCACGTTGACGCACGTTGTGTCGTTTGCGCGCTCAATCTCCGGCAACGCTGACGCACGGCCGACGCGTGGCGCTGCACTCGCAAGTATGGCCTTCATGTTCAGCGGATCGCCCGGCTGCTGGGCGAGGGAAGCGCGTTGCTCGTCGATCAACGGCCGTCGCAGTGCGGCATAGTTCTTTGACAACAACTCGGCCATCGGGACCTTCACGAAATCCGGATCGCCGTAATAACGGTCGCGATCTGCCATCGCGAGTTTGAGGGCTTCCGCAAGAGTGTGAATGTAAGAGACGGAGTTATGGCCCATCTTCTTCAGATCGAAACCCTCGAGCATGTTGAGTGTTTCGACCATCGCCGGGCCCTGCGTCCAAAAACCCGCCTTGTACACTTCGTAACCGCGATAATCGGCATGGACAGGCTGGCCCACCTTCGCGGTAAAGCGCGCAAAGTCGCCGGCGGCGATCAATCCGCCGTTTGCCTGCATGTAGTCGCCGATACGCCGCGCGATTGGACCACGATAGAAGTAGTCGCGTGCGGCCATCAAACCGGCGCGACGGCTGTTGCGAGTGCCTTTTGACGCGAGCCGTTCCGCACGGACGATCTCGCGAAGTGTGCGGGCCAGATCGGCCTGCACAAAGATGTCGCCGACCTTTGGAATCTCGCCTCCGGGCAAAAACACGCGTCTCGCGTCGGCCCATTGAGAGAAGATCGGCGACCGCGTCCTGATGTACTGCACCCTCAACTCGTCAATAGGAAACCCGTCTGCAAGCTGAATCGCTGGTTCCATGACCTCGGCCAGCGTCATCGTTCCAAACTGGTCCAGCGCGGTCACGCACGCGTCAAGAACCGCAGGTACTGTTGCCGAAAGTGGACCAGTGGAAGGTATCAGTCCGCCTCTTCTCGCGCCCGGC
>DASTQB010000334.1:0-4212 GCA_035761985.1 Pyrinomonadaceae bacterium | reverse complement strand
CTGATATTTATCTAAAAAACCTGGAGCAGTTGCTTGAGGCGCCGGAGTTGGACCAGAAAACCGCGTGGGCTGGTGTGGCGCCGCACAGTGTTCGTGCGGTTTCGCTCGATTACCTAAAACCGATAGTCGCTTTTGCAAACGAGCGCGACTTGCCCGTCCACATGCACGTCGCAGAACAACCTGCCGAAGTGAAAGCATGCATTCAGGAGTACGGGCGCTCGCCGGTCGCATTGCTTGATACAGAAGCGCTACTCAGCAACCGCTTCACTGCCGTACACGCGATTCACGTGACGCCGAAAGCCATCAGCGCGATAGCACGTGCGGGTGCCCAGGTTTGCGCGTGTCCAACCACGGAACGAAATCTCGGCGACGGCGTTGTGCCTGTCGACGCGTATTTCAATGCAGGCGTTCCGGTGTCGCTCGGCAGTGATAGCCAGATTCAGATCGATCTACTCGAAGATGCGCGTGAGCTCGAGTATCACCTGCGTTTGCAACAAACAGCGCGCAACGTACTCGCGCCGCAGGATGACTCAAAGAGCAGCGCCCTCGCCCAAAGACTCTTCGATTGCGCCACAATCAACGGCGCGCGAAGCATCGGTTTCAACGGCGGAAAAATCGAACCCGGCGCGCCCGCGGATTTCTTCACCGTCGATCTCGACGATCCTTCAATCGCCGGTTCTTCACCCGACGATTTGCTGGCGAATATCGTCTTCTCCCTCTCGCGTACCGCCGTGCGCGATGTGATCGCCGGCGGCGAACGCATCGTCGAGAATGGACGCCACGCGCAGCAGGAGCGCATAATCGCGGATTACAAAAATGCGACAGATTAACGAAACACTCGCTGAGCTGGTCGGGATCAACTCCGTGTCGTCGCACTCGAACGCGGAGATCATCGAGTATCTCGAACGCTGTTGCTACGAAATCGGCTTAATCACACAACGATTCCCGTACCAGGACGAGCACGGCCTCGAAAAGATCAACCTGATCGCACTTGCCGGAACTGATTTTTCCGAAACCACCGAAGTTGAACTCGCACTCGTGGGCCATACCGATACCGTGCCCTTCGATCCACACTGGACCGACGCGACGCACCTGACGCAACGTGACGGCAAACTCTACGGACGCGGCTCGTGCGACACGAAAGGATTCATCGCCGCCGCACTAAGCGCCGTCGAAACCGTCGACTTGTCGCAACTGAGAAAGCCGCTCGCACTGATCTTCACTGCCGACGAAGAAACCGGACTCCGTGGAGCTAAACAGTTGGCCCAGGAAAAACCGTTGCGCGTGCGCTACAGCATCGTCGGCGAGCCCACGTCGCTCAAACCGATCCGCGCCGGAAAAGGTTACTCGCTTGCTGAAGTGATAGTAAAAGGACGCGAAGCCCACAGCGCTTATCCGTCACTCGGCGCGTCGGCTGTGTTTCGCGCTGCGCGACTCATCAATCGTCTCGAAGGCATCGCAAGCAAACTCCAGAGTGACCAACACGACGCTTTTGATCCACCGTACACGACGCTGAACATCGGCTTGATACACGGCGGTTCTGCGAAGAACGTACTCGCCGGCGAGTGTCGTTTCACACTCGAATGGCGACCCATACCCTCGCAGCCTTCGGACCACTTGCTCCAGCTTTTCAACGCTGCAATCGAAGAAGAGATACAAGCTGATCCCGATTTCCGGTGTGAAGTTGATGCAAGCCGTGCTGATTCAGGATTCGAGACGGCGGTCGATTCGCGGTTGATTAAGTTGATGGAGAAAGCGACTGGCGTTCAGGCGGGCACGGTTGCTTTTGGGACCGAAGCGTCGCAGATGATGGCGCTCGGAAGCGAGGCAGTCGTGATTGGGCCGGGTGATATCAGGGAGGCGCATCGCACGGGTGAATTCGTGCCTGTGGACGAACTCGAGCAGTGTGCGGAAATCCTAAAGCAGGCTATTGAGCATCTATGTTTAGACTCGCCTGGACAGAATTAACATGATTTTCAGGATTAACATGATTAAAGCTGCTCTATTTGCACTCTTATTGCTGTGTATTCCTGTGGCCGCGCAGCAAATCAAGCCGCTCACGAGCCAGGAAGTCGTCAGCCTGCTGTACCAGATCCAGCGTAACCCCGCAGTTCGCGACGAACTCATCGATCTAATCCGAAAACGCGGCATCGGGTTTCCACTCACTGACGGCATGCGGTCGCTCGTCGCAACTAAAAGCGGCAACGACGCCATCCTTCGCCGCACGCTTGAAGAAGCCGAACGGCGTCGTGTAAATCCAACCGCTTCCACACTTCCGTCTGAAACCGAAGGCAACGAGATCCTCGAGCGCACGCGCAACGTGACCATCGCCGCTGCTAACGCGATGCCCGATTTCATCGTCAAGCAGATCATCAAGCGTTCCGTCGCGTACGGGCATACGGCAAATTGGATCCCGCAGGACAATCTCACGATCGCAGTCGGTTATCGCCCAAACGTCGGCGAGGAATACAGAATTCTGACAGTGAACGGAATGCCGGTCGGCGATGATGTGAAAGCAGGCCGTGATTACAGCAAGTATGCGCCGAAAGGCGCGTCGTCGAGCGGCGTCGAATACATCTCGGCGCTTGCGGATGTGTTCAAGCCCGAGTCGAAAACGGAATTCCGGATGGTCGATACGGACACGATCAAGGACCGCCGCACAGTCGTTTACGAGTACACGATTAAGAAAGAGTTTTCACAACTGACGTTGAGTGTGGCGGACACCGGCGCTCGCACAGTTACCGGATCGCGTGGACGTTTGTGGATCGATCGCGAACTGGATCGCGTGCTTCGTTTCGAGCAGATCGCAACCGAAATTCCGCCTGATTTTCCGATCACTGCCGCGAGCACCCTGATCGACTACGACTGGGTCTCAATCAACGAACGCAAATATCTCCTGCCCACACACTCCGAGATCCTTCTGACGACCGTGAATCCGAAGTTTGTGCTTCAGAGCCGTAACGACGTTCGGTTCCGCGGTTATCAGAAGTTCGGCGCCGAGCTGAAGGTGCTCGACGAAATCGGTGAGGACGACGATCCTCCGGCGAAGCCGGTCAAACCGTAGCCGCGGATCTTCGCGGATAAACACGGATTGTCTACAGAAGTAGACGGACGTGTTTCCGTCAGTCGACACTAATTCCATCTCAATAGCGAAATCCGCCGTATTTTCCGCGGTACGGGCCTTGCACCCGTCCCACCCGGAATGAAGCCCAGAATTTTGATAGTTGACGATGATGTGGCGATCACGCAGCAACTCTACTGGACGCTGTGTGACGAGTATGACGTGGTGACGGCAAACGACCAGCAAACGGCGATTCGGCGCGCGACGTTTTACAAGCCCGATATTTCGCTGCTCGATTTGCAGATGCCGCCCGACAAAGATTCGCCCCAGATTGGCTTGCGACTGCTCGAATACATCAAGGGTCATGTGTCGCAGTCGAAGGTCTTGATAATGAGTTCAAACAGCGAGGCGCCCACGCGCGCTGCGTGTTTTGCCGCCGGCGCTGACGGCTTTTTTGCGAAGCCGTTCGAACTCGAAGATATGCTTGCGAGTATTTGTCGCCTGACGCCGGTTCATCGTCTGAAATTGTTGGCTCACTTTCTTTGATATCCGGATGCCACTCCCTTTGGCGTCCGTCAAGCACCGTAGATGAAACCCTCTTCATCGGACGGTGTGCTCGAGGGCCCCGCCGGCGTTGCCCAACACGCTCGGCGGGGTCATTATTTTGTTCGCCGCAAGACTTCTGCTCGCCTCTCTGCCATAATCGCTCGCGTACACACACATGAGCGAAGCAAGCGACAAAGTACGCGGGCTTACGAACCTGCCGCTCTTCCCCTTGCCGGTGGTCCTATTCCCCGGCGTGCCTTTGCCATTGCACATCTTCGAGCCGCGTTACCGGCAGATGCTGATCGACATTCAGTTGTCGAACAATATGTTTGGCCTCGCGTATTTCGATCCGACTATTTCCGAAAACGAAGTGCCGCCTGCCGGTCACGTCGGCTGTGTCGCTGAAGTCACCGAGACACAAACGTTTCCCGACGGCCGTTCAACCATCATGACGCTCGGAGTGATCCGGTATCGCATCGAGTCGTACGTGGAACGCGGCGATCCATATCTGGTGGCCCAGGTCAGTTATTTCGAAGACGACGAGGAAGACGAGTCGCAGCTTTCAGCAACGGCGAGAGAAGTGGCGGAGACGTTCACACGCATCG
>DASTQB010000333.1:0-6998 GCA_035761985.1 Pyrinomonadaceae bacterium | reverse complement strand
TGGCCGATGCTGCCGCGCGAGGGGCTGGTCCATCAACGGGCCGTAGCTCGCCTGGATTTGAGTACACAGGGTTCGACTGGGGGTCGGCTACTTCAGGTGGGGGTACCAGTTTCCGCGACATCTTCGCCGACCTGTTCGGCGGCGGTGCAGGGAGGGAGAAGGAACCACCTCGGCCACAGCCTCAACGCGGAGCCGATATCGAGATGCCGCTGAGTCTTTCGTTTGAAGAAGCGATCAAGGGGTTGACGACAAACATCACGGTTAATCGTTCCGAGCAGTGTTCGCGTTGTAACGGCGCGGGCGACATCGGTGGTCCGGTCGTGGTTTGTTCAACGTGCAAAGGCTCGGGCCAGGTGCAACGCGCGGGCGGCAGGCTGAGATTTGCGCAGGAGTGCCCGGATTGCGGTGGCACGGGCCGGCGACGTTCGCCGTGTACTTTGTGTCATGGCACCGGCACAACGCCAAAGACTGAAACGGTAAAGGTCAGGATTCCTGCGGGTGTTGAAACAGGTTCGCGCGTGAAGATCACGGGCAAAGGCGGCGGTGGACGTTTGGGCGCGCCTGCCGGCGATCTGTACATCATCACGAACGTTGGACCACACAAGTATTTCACGCGCAAGGGCGACAACATCTACGTGACTGTGCCGATCACGGTGCCTGAAGCCGCGCTTGGTGCGAAGATCGAAGTGCCGACGGTTGAAGGAAAGAGCCAGTTGCGCATTCCGCCGGGAACGCAGTCGGGCCAGAAGTTTCGCTTGCGCGATCGTGGTGCGCCGTCGCTGCGGAACCCGGGCGCGAAGGGCCACCAGTTTGTGGAAGTGCAAGTGACGTTGCCGAAAGTGATTTCGGAAGAGACGAAGGAACTGCTGCGAGAGTATTCGAAGTTAAACTCCTCGAACCCACGAGTTGAGATGGGACTGGAATGACCAGAAAGCCGAAAACCTACACGATCAGTGCAGTCGCGGAACAATATGGCATACATCCGCAGACGCTGAGATTGTACGAGCGTGAGGGTTTGTTGAAGCCTTCGAGATCTGAAGGTAACACGCGTCTTTACACCGATCCGGATCTCGAGCGGCTCGAGCTGATACTTTCGTTGACGCGTGATCTCGGAGTGAATCTTGCGGGCGTTGAGATCATTCTCAACATGCGCGAGAAGATGGATGCGATGCAGCAGGAGTTTGAGCGGTTCTTTCAGTACCTGCAGTCGCACGCGGACGAACTCACCAGCTTCGATCCAGCGCCTGAAGGCAGCGACGCGCTTGTACCGCTGACGCGCGCGGCGGCGCTGCGTCGCCGATCCTCGAGATCTTAGCCGCGGATTTACGCGGAACTTCGTACACAGATTTAAAATCCGTGAATGAAATCCGTGTAAATCCGCGGCTAGTTATTTCTTGTCTTGAAGATCCAGTAATCGTGTCGTAAAGTCCTGCCCGCAGTAACACCTCACACAACAGGAGTAAAAAAACATGACCTCACGTCTCACACTTCTCACTCTATTTCTATTCATCGTCAACTCAGTTAACGCACAGGACCTTGACACGGTAACGATCTCGGGCCGCGTAATGGACCAGAACGGAGCTGTGGTTCCGGGAGCCGATGTTCAGGCGAAGTTGATCAAGACCGGATTGACGCGTTCGACTACAACCGATGCGGGCGGGCGTTATCGTCTGATCCAACTCGAGCCTGGAACGTATCTCGTTCGCATTTCATTTCCGGGGTTTGCAGTTCAGGAAACCACGGATCTGGTCACCGTGGCAGGACAGTCGGTGCAGCTTGATGCGATGCTGATTCCCGCGGATGTCGTCGTCGAGGCCGTGGTGATTGCAACCGCAGACACTCCGGTGGTCGATACGAAACGGACTGTCGTTGGCGCCACGCTCACGTCACGCGAAACGGAATCTTTGCCGTTGGCTACGCGTTCAGTGCTCGATCTCGTCTTCCTGTTGCCGGGCGTCACGGAAGAGCCACTCTCGACGCGCGATCTCGCTGAAGATCGGAACACGAATCACGCAAACACGCCTGAAGAGGCCGGCACTTTCTCGCTCGCCGGTTCGCCCGCTTACTCAAACAACATGACGATCGACGGCCTCGACAACAACGACGATCGTGCTGCTCGCGAACGTTTTCAGCCGTCGCTCGAGGCTGTCGCGGAAGTGCAGGTGATCACGAACCAGTTTTCAGCCGAGTATGGCCGAGCGTCCGGCGGCCGCATCAATCTTCGCACGCGCAGCGGTTCGCAGCAGTTTCACGGGCGAGGGTTCTACTTCTTCCGGGATGAAGCGCTTGACGCAAACAGCTTCCGTAACAACTCTCTCGGGCTTCCGCGACTTCCGCTACAGGAGCACGTTGCGGGCTTCACGCTCGGCGGGCCGGTGCGGGTTGCGAAGGAGAGCGTTTTCTTCGTGTCGTACGAGGCGAACAGGGTTCTTGATAGCGCGCTGATCGATACGCTCGTTCCGTTGCAGAAGAACTTGTTGTTCCAACTACCTGCGCCGACGCATCCGCATCGCAGCAGGCTCGAGTCGACGGATGAGCCCACGCGCGCCGCCGAGGTTGCGCCGTTCATCTCATCGATCAGTACGCCTTTGAAGAACACCAGCATCACCGCGCGCTTGGACCATGTATTTGGACCAATGCACAACGCGTCAATCGTCTACCAGGCAGGGCGGCTGATTAATCTGCGACAGTTTGGCGGTGGTAACCGGTTGGCTGATGCGCTTCAGGGACGGCGTCGAAATTCCGACGCGATCTCGATCTCGGATACGTTTGTTTTCTCTGACGCCGCCGTAAATCAGTTGCGGTTTCAGTACTCGCGCCTCGCGCCTGCGTTCGAAGCACGCGGCGGTGACAAACCGGTCGTGCTCATCACGTTGAATGATCCGTTGAGCGACGAAGATCCGGATAGACGTTCGGGAACGCTCGTCGCCGGCTCTTCAACTGCTGGGGGTAGCGACCGGCGTGAGAATCGGTTTCAGTTACAGAATGTGCTTTCGCTCGTCAGCGGATCTCATTCGTTGAAACTCGGAGTAGACGTTCATCACGTTCGTTCAACTTTCATCGACTTATCGGATCTGACGGGCACGTTTAACTTCGCGAGTGCCGGCGATTTTCTCGCCGGTGTTCCGAGTCGTTTCAGGCAAAACTTTCAGAGTTCCTCGACGCAGAAGAATCTTTACGCCGGCGTGTTCGTGCAGGATGAGTGGCAGATCCTGCCGCAACTGCTGTTGAGCTAAGGCTTGCGGTACGAGTACGAAACGATACTTCGCGACCGTGACAATTTCGGTCCAAGACTCTCGCTTGCTTACAGCCCGTTTGAATCAGGCCAGCTCGTGCTGCGTGCTGGTGCCGGGATCTTTTTCAATCGCCCGTTGCTGCGCACGATCGACGATTTCACGTTGGGCCGGCAGCAACTCTTCTTCGACACTAACCTGCTGCGCGATCCGCAAACGGGCAAACAGATGACTGTGGAGCAGCGCCGCGCATTCATTGCTGCGAATCTCCGGTTTCCGGAAACGCTGAGCGTTGATTCGCGGCTCGTGCGCGAGTTTGGAGTGTTGAATACAGAGTTTTCGCGTCGCCTCGATCCTTCGCTGCGAATTCCGGAGAGTTACCAGATCAACGCCGGTGTCGAGCGTGATCTCGGGCGTGGTTATTCCGTCGAAGCAAACTTTACGTTCACGCGCGGGGCGCATTTGTGGCGCGAGTTTAATGTGAATGCGCCGGTGCTGCCGCCGGGCTACAGGAATTTCAGCGAGTTTCTCGCCTCACGCGATTTCCCAAACTTCAGGAATGCGCTCACTTCGACGCGTCCGCTTTACAACGCTGCGAATGCAGGTGAACTGGTGAGATTTATTTTCGGAAGTTCGAACAATGTTGTTCGGACGGTGGAGTTTGGTGTGCCCGTGTCGGTAATGAACCTGAATAGTCCGGGCTCGACGACGATGCTCGAAGTAGCGCTTGCTGCGATCAACAACCTGCGGCCTGATCCGACGCGCGGTGAGATCGAGCAGCTCATCTCTGCTGGGAACAGTTTTTATCGTGGGATGACGCTCGAGCTTCGGAAGCGGTTCGATTCGTGGTTTACGTTTCGGGCGGGATATACGCTTTCGAGTTTGATTGACGATGGCGTGGTGAACACTTCCGACGCGCTCGTGCCCGGAGACTTTCGCGCCGAGCGCGCACGGAGTCTGCTTGATCGGCGGCATCGTTTTGTCTTTTCCGGAATGTTCGATTTACGCGTGTTGCAGTTGTCGCCTGTATGGCGCGTGGCGTCAGGGGCGCCTTTCAACATTTCGTTAGGCGGCGTGGATCGCAATCTCGACGACGTTTCAAACGACCGGCCGAACTACGCGGGAGATCTGCGTCTGTTGCGGTGGCGTACGCCTGGTGAAACGCTCGATCCGCGTGTGCTCGAGGCGTTCAGCGTGCCGCAGATTGGCCAGACGGGAAACCTGCCTCGCAATGCCGGCCACGGGCCAGGGCTGTTCGTGTTCGATCTCAATGTGTCGCGGCAGTTTGGCCGCGTGAGGGCGTCGGTCGAATTCGATAATGTGTTGAATAAGACCGTGTTCAGCTTCGGCTCCGAATTCATCGATGCGTCGGACTTTCTCGTTGCGTCCCGCACGATGCGACCCAGGCAGATCCGCCTCGGGATTAAGGTTGACTTTGGCCACAGATAAAACGGATCTAAAGCACGGATCAGTGACCGAGAAGATCCTGAAGGTCTTCTACGACGTCTACAATGAACTCGGGCATGGATTCCTGGAGTCAGTGTACCACCGGTCACTCGTGGTGGCGCTGGAAGCGGCGGGGCTGAAGGTGTGTAGCCGGATCGCGATCCCGGTGTGGTTTCGCGGTTATCAGGTTGGACACTTCGAGGCTGACGTCCTCGTCGAAAACTGCGTGCTGCTCGAGCTCAAAGCAGCACGCAGTTTGGACTTAACGCACCGCGCACAACTGCTTAACTATCTGAGAGCTACGGAGATTGAGGTGGGTCTGTTACTGAATTTCGGCGAGCGGCCTGAATTCAAGAGAGTGGTCTTCGACAACCTCAAAAAGCAACGGGCAATCCGTCAATAATCCGTCTTATCCGCGGCGTTGTTTTTCGCAGCGGGCCCGGGAGCGTTCTATGCGTCTTTTCATCCAGCGGTTCATCTGTGGTTCACCTTCCTAACCTCTAACGCGCGTTTTCCTCTAAAAAAGGACCATCCTCCCTGTGATAAACTTCACCTCGTGGCAGTAACTGACTCACAGTCGGAGCATGTTAGCGAGGTCGATTCGGCCCTCCTCGACGCCGAGCTGTTCATGAAATACCAGGCGCCGGACCGGGCCATCAAGCGCCTCCGGACCGCCCTCGAGCTGAACAGCCGCTCGATCAAACTCCGCGAACGACTCCGCGAAATCTGCGCCTCAAGCAAAAATGTCGAGGAAGCGGCGCGCCAGTGTCTCGCCCTGGCCAGCCTTTACATCGAACGCGAAGACTTCGATACCGCGCACGACCGGCTGCTCGAAGCCAAACAGCTCGACGCGCGCATAAATATCGCAGGCGGCCTCGAAGCCATTCGTCGCGCCCGCCGGCCGGATCTGAAGCCCGTCGCGGCCCCCGAAGCCCAGTTTGAACGCAAACACTTCACTCTCGCAGGCGATCTGAGCGCCATAAGCGTCTTCGACGCCGTTCAGGTCATTGAAAATGCACGTCTGAATGGAGTGCTTACCCTGGCTGGTCCCAAGCACGAGGGGCAGGTGATGTTCAATGAGGGCCGGATTGTCGACGCGTCATGCGGCGGCGAGATCGGAAATCTCGGTTTTCAAAAAGTGGTGGAAATCAGCAACGGCACCTTCGAATTTCAGAAAAGCGACGAGCAATTCACAACGCGCATACAGGCGCTCAGCAACACCAACCTCATCCTCGACACCCTCCGCATGCTCGACGAAAAGAACCAGTAGCTTAGTCGATCAACACGCGCGTGTTCAGCGCTTCGGCCTTTTCGATTGCGGTGAGCAGGCGCAGAAACTGTGTGTAGTTGCGGCTGCGTGAAGTCAGGCGGGCGACTTCTGACTGGCTCAGTTCACTGCGCAGGAGCAGGTCGAGAAAGTCGTAGTAATCGCCGGCGGCTTCGAAGGGAAGCTCGCGCGTGTAAGTGGTTGTGTCGCTGTCGTCGGAACGAAAGCCCGCGAGGAGATCGAAAATGTTGTCGGTAGTAAGCCGTGAACCCTCGCGTGAAAGAACAATCGGAACGCGGAGCTCAAAAAATCTCAAACCTTCATCTGTAACTACGCGCCGTAACTCCTTCGTCGCCTCACCGTCAAAAGGCGACTCCGGATCGGTCAGGATACGAAGCAGGCGCGGTTGGTCTTCTTTATCCAGCGTGTCCAAAAACAGCTGAACACGATCCGCGAGAAACTTTTCAAACTGCGCTTCCACTGGATAGTTAATGCGTCCAAGACACCCAACCGACTCACCATCGCCCGCCGCATCGAGCGGCAGGCACGCCGGACAATGCAGGCAGACCGTCGTCGCCTCCTGCATGCGCTCGATCTCGGGGCTGGCGCGCTCAATCCAGTGAATCTTGTCAGCTGACGGCGCGCTCGTGTCGCCGGTCGTGAGCTTTGCGTGCAGGCTGCTCAATCGTCCCCACTGGCGCAGGTGCTCTTCGGAATAGTTGGCGCGCAGGGGACAAGCGTATTGCAGTGCGAATTCCAGCGACATGCGTCGATTATAGGTCATATATGACTTATGAGACCTATACGACCTATACCTGCGCCTGTTTGCGGCTTTGTGGTAAGCTTTCAGCATTTCCCGCAACGACAGTGCCGCTTAGAGAGGTCAAGCCCATGGCAGTCAGTCAGGAACTCTTGGAGATACTCGCGTGTCCGGCTTGCAAGGCGAAGGTGGAGCCCAAGCCCGACGGGCAAGCGTTGAAATGTGTCGAGTGTAAACGTGTTTATCCCATCCGCGACGATATTCCGGTAATGCTCATCGACGAGGCCACCAT
>DASTQB010000332.1:0-16894 GCA_035761985.1 Pyrinomonadaceae bacterium | reverse complement strand
GACCGGCTCAACCCGAGATCGTATTCGGTGCGCGACGCCGATCGCCCGCCGATGAGCGAGTACGAAGCGTTGCTGATCGATCGTTTGGATCGTGACGTATTCGATTTCTTCGTCACTGAAACACAGCGACAAAATCCCGGCATGAGTCGCGATCAGGCAGCTGCGATCGTGCGCGGTCGCGCACAGTCGTCGCAATCTCAAGGCGCTCGGTTGACTCAAAACACCTTGAGCGGTCTCGAGAGGCTGGTCCAATCTGCACGAAATCTTCCTGGACGCAAAGTTGTGTTCTTCCTGTCCGGAGGTTTTCTGATTGAGAACCAGCGTGGCGACTCGATCGCCAAAATCCGCGATATCACCAGTGCCGCCGCCAAGAATGGCGTGGTGATCTACTCGATGGATACGCGTGGGCTGGTCTCGACACTGCACGACGCCGCAACGGATAGACCTTTCGATCCGTTTGGGCGTCTGAGTCTTTCGACGCACGGCGAACTGACGGCGACACAAGACGGCATGAACGCGCTCGCGGCTGATACCGGCGGAAAAGCGATCTTCAACACGAATGATTTGAAAAAGGGACTCGCGCCCGCGATCAAAGAGACGTCGGAGTACTACGTGCTCGCGTGGAAGCCCGACGATGATTCACAGCGGCAACGACGATTCCGAAATCTCGAGATCAAGCTGATCAATCGTCCTGAACTCACCGTCAGAGTGCGTAAGGGTTATTACGATCTCGATCCTCCAGCCGAGGTAGCTGCGAAGGACGCGCCGCCTAAACCAGTATCCGGCCCTGACAAACTGCGCGATGCGATCGTCGCGCCGTATCCCGAACGAGAGTTGCCGATACTCCTCAGTGCTGATTATTACGATCTCGCCGGCAAAGGACCAACGCTCTCGACTGCGATTCAGATGCCCGGCGAGTTTCTCGTGTTTGGTCAGCAACCGGACGGCAAGATCCAGGCGACCGTGGACCTCACCGCCGTTTACTACGACGACAAAGGCGAGGCGAAGACGAGCATCGGCGAAAGAATCGTGACGACGGCGCCGAATCTCGACGCGGCGAAGAATTATCGCAACGACATCACGTTCACTTATCCCGCGAAATTGCCGCCCGGACTTTACCAGGTGAGAGTTGCAGTGCGTGACGATAAGAGCGGTCGCACGGGCAGCGCGCACGCGTGGATCGAGATTCCCGATCTCGCAAACAAGAAGCTCGCGATGAGCACGGTGCTTGTCGGTGAACGAACACAGGGAATGATGACTAACGTTTCGAGTGCGGGCGGCGTCAGTCCTGTCTCGCTCAGCGCGAGTCATCGTTTTCGGCGCGAGTCGACGTTGCGTTTTCTGATCTTCGCGTACAACACGGTCTTTTCATCTGCGGACAACAAGCCGGACGCGGCTGTACAGGTGCAGGTGATACGTGACGATCAACCTGTAATCACCACGGCGCTTAGAAAGATCAACACAGAAGGCGTTCTCGATCTCGCGCGGCTTCCCTACGCTGCCGAGATCCCGTTGAGCGAGCTTTTACCCGGCCGTTACCAGCTTCGAGTGACCGTGATCGATCGTGTGTCGAAGCAGAGTACTTCACGACAAACTCACTTCGACGTCTATTAAACTCACTCGTGCCCAAGCCCTGGAAACCGACAAAGGAACAACTCCTCGCCGCGACGGAAAAGACTGTGCGCGACGTGATCGCAACGGACCTGCGCGTGCTCTTCTGCGGCATCAATCCTGGTCTATACACGGCCGCCGTGGGCCATCATTTCGCGCGTCCGGGAAATCGCTTCTGGCCCGCACTCTACGCCGCCGGTTTCACCGATCGACTGCTCTCGCCGTTTGAAGAACGCGAACTGCTCAAGAGTGGTTACGGAATTACAAACGTTGTTCCTCGAACAACTGCCTCCGCAGATCTTCTGACCAAAGAAGAGATCGTGGCAGGCGGTGAACGCCTCCGGGCCAAGGTGCTGCGCTATCGCCCACGCGTCCTCGCCGTCCTTGGAGTGGGCGCCTATCGCACGGCATTCAACCAACCCAAAGCAACCGTCGGTCGCCAGCCAGATCGCATCGGCGCCACAATCCTCTGGGTCCTCCCCAACCCAAGCGGCCTCAACGCCAACTACCAGGCCGCCGCCCTCGCCAAGCTCTTCCGTGAACTGCGACAATCCGTGTAAGGATCCGCGAAAATCGGCGGCTACAGATACGACAGCCACCACTCACGTCGTCGCTGCTTCACGCCGGCAAACCACTTACACAACGGATAAAGGATCAACACACCTGCGATCCATGCGGCCCAGACGACGACAAGATTGAAGCCGGCCTCAGGTGGGACAGCACCGAAATCGATTGGGGATCGGAAGAGCCATGCGACGGGCTTGCCCACTGCCCAGTGCAAAACTATCGAGATGACGTGCGCGGTGAACCATTGCAGCACGTAGAAGAACAACGGCACGCGTCCAAACGTCACAAAGAACTGTCGCAGCCGGCCGCCCGGCGATTTGGATTCAAACCAGACGAGCGCGAGGATTGATGGTCCAAGCGTCATCAGCAGAAAGAGCAACGATGGTGGATACTTCGAAGTGTTCAGAAACGAAAACACGGTGTAGAGAAAGCTCTTCTGAGGTTCCCACTTCGACGGATCGCCATAACCGTTGATCGCGCGAATGACGATAAACAGAGCAGTCACCACGCCGCCGATGATCAGCAACCAGCGACGGCGCCGCTGCGCGTCCCACTGGTAAACCACGCCGAAGGCATAACCAACTGCCATCACGCCAATCCACGGAATCAGCGGGTAGACCACAAACACGACCGGGCTTGGAAAACCTGCAACCGGAAACGCCTCGAACTGCTGGTGAAGCATTATCCAGAGCTTTTCAGAGATACTCGGCACCGGGCTCTCTGGTCCCTGCCAGCTCTGGACGCGAGTGCCGTCAAACAGGTTGTGCGCGGCGATCATCAACAATCCGAAGCCCGCGACGGCTTTTAACGGCAGATGGATGAGCGCAGCGAGCACGATCATCGAAACACCGATCACCCAGATCACCTGTAGAAAGCCCAGGAACCTGTAGTCGAAGTTAAAGGTGATCACTAGCCTTACGATAGTTAGCTCGAGGAAGATCAACCACAGACCGCGCGTGACGAGAAAACGCGACAACTGCGTCTTGCTCTTACCACGCGCAAACTGAAGATAAGCACTGGTACCGGCGAGAAACACGAAGACAGGCGCGCAGAAGTGAGTGATCCACCGCGTGACATACAGAGCGAGGTTGGTGCGAGCCGGGTCGGTTGCGTCAAACTGAAATGTGGCGTTGTGAACGAAATCGCGCGTGTGGTCCAGCATCATGATCACCATCACGATGCCACGCAGGAGATCGATGGAGTCTATTCGCCGGGGGTTTTCTGGCATAGTTCGCCACGGATGACGCTGATTTAAAGCTCGATCGGTTGCGCGGATATGACGTGTTCGAGTGAACGCAGGGCGTGCAGTGTCTCTTTACTCAAAGGCACATCGACCTCGATCACCGCCATGGCTTCGCCACCGCGCTCGCGGCGTCCGAGATGAAAACGGCTGATGTTTACGCCGCCCTGGCCCAGGATCGTGCCGATGCTTCCAATCACACCGGGAACGTCCTGGCTGCGAGTGACGACCATGTGGCCGTGCGGCATGGCTTCGAGATAGAAACCGTCGATCTCCGTGATACGTCCCTCGCGCCGTTCACCGCCATAGCCAAAGAGAGTTCCAGCCAGGCTTTGCGTCGACTGCCCCGTGCTGATCTCGGTGCGAATCGCCGGCGCCATCTCGCCGCCGCTGCGAATGTAAGTGGTCGTGACTTTGATTCCACGCTCTTCCGCGATCAGAAACGCGTTGACGACGTTTACGCGAGCACTGACGTCGCGCAGCAGTCCCGCAAGAAAAGCCCGCGTAACCGGCGCCGCATCGAGGTCAACAATCTCACCCGCATACTCGATCCTGACTTCACTCACCGGCCGATCGACAAGCTGCGCCTGAAACCGTCCCAAACTCTCAGCAAGCGCAACGTAAGGTTGGACCAGGTTGAACTCTTTCACCCCGATCGCCGGTACATTTACTGCTCCGCGCAGCACTCCCGTCAACAGGAAATCACGCATCTGCTCGGCGACGGTAAACGCCACGCCTTCCTGCGCTTCTTTTGTCGACGCTCCGAGATGCGGCGTCACGATCACCTGGTCCAACTGTAAGAGCTTGTCTTCAGCGGGTGGCGGTTCCTGAGTGAAAACATCCAGTGCGGCGCCGGCGATCGTACCTTCGGTTATCGCTTCGTAGAGTGCTTGTTCGTCAACCAGACCACCGCGGGCACAGTTGATGATGTACGCGCCTTTTTTCATTTTGCCGAACGCATCGCGATCGATGAGGCTGCGTGTTTCGGCAGTCAACGGCGTATGGACCGTCAGAAAATCGGCGCGCGCGTAGACCTCGTCGAGTGACGCCAGCTCGATCTCGAGATCGCGTGCGTGTTCGGGCGCGATGAATGGATCGTACGCAACGATCTGCATGCCCATCGCGCGTGCGCGTGCAGCAACTACGCGGCCGATCCGGCCGAGACCAACGATGCCGAGCGTTTTCCCCTGAAGTTCGACGCCGATGAACTTCTTGCGGTCCCAGCGGCCGGCTTTGAGACTACTGCTTGCCTGCGGAATTGAACGGGCGAGCGAGATCAGCAACGCGATTGTGTGCTCGGCAGTCGTGATCGTATTGCCGTCGGGAGCGTTCATCACGACGATACCGCGAATAGTCGCTGCGGAAACGTCGATGTTGTCGACACCGACGCCGGCGCGGCCGATGACGCGCAGGCGTCCGGCAGCGTCGAGCAGTTCTGAAGTGACTTTGGTTTCGCTGCGCACGATCAGGCCCTCGCAGTCGCTGAGAGCCTCGCGCAGTTCGGAAGGCGATAGTCCGGTGCGTTTCTCGACTATGAAACCGGCCGAGCGCAGTGGTCCCAGACCACTCTCGCTCACATCGTCTGCTACAAAAATCTTCGCTGTCATAGTTTGATTTGCTTGCCAGTAAAAAGTGGGTATGGTAACACGGTCGAGCCGCGGATGAACGTAGAAGCACGCGGATCAAGCCCCCTGAGGAGACGAGATGGAGATTCTTGTTTATCACAAAGGTAATCCGAAGATTGAAGAGAACCTAACGGTCGCAGATCTGCCGGACATGTTGAAAGACCCGTCAGCCGTGATCTGGGTCGACATGGAATCGCCGACCGAGGCGGATGAACAGGTTCTGCTCGACGTCTTCAAGTTTCATCCGCTGACGGTGGAAGACTGTCGCGAGAATCGCCACTATCCGAAGGTCGAAGAGTTTGAAGATTATCTCTACTTCATCGTGCATGGCGTGCGTGCGGACACCAGTCCTGAGCGATTCAACACGATCGAACTCGACGGTTTTCTCGGCAGCAACTACGTGATCACGTATCACCACGATTACTTCCGCAGTATCGCTAATGTGAAACAACTGTTGCGCACAACTCCGGTTGCGTGCCAGCGTGGAGCTTCGTTCCTGTTACACCAGATCCTGGACCAGGTAGTCGATTACTATTCGCCCGTGCTCGATGATTTTGACGACCGCATCGATCGTGTCGAGCAGGACATCTTCATGTTGAAGCAGCCCAACAACAAGATCCTGTCGGAGATCATGGAACTGAAGCGCAGTGTGTTGCGTTTGCGGCGAATCTCGGGGAAGCAGATGGACATTCTTCTGCGGATGAGCCGCGGCGAGTTTCCGTTGATTTCAGAAGAGATGCGGCCGTTCTATCGCGACGTTTACGATCACCTCGTTCGCGTGGTTGATCTCTCGGAAAACTATCGCGACTTGATCAGCGGATCGATGGAGGCGTACTTGTCAGTCGTGTCGAACCGGCTTAACGAGATCATGAAAGTGTTGACGATCTTCTCGGCGATCATGTTGCCGCTGACGTTTATCGCCGGGGTTTACGGGATGAACTTCGACAACATGCCCGAGCTGCATTCGAAATATGGATACTACGCGACGTGGGTGATCATGATCGTGGTTGCGGTGGGAATGCTGCTGTTCTTCAGGCGCCGCGCGTGGATCGGTCGTCCGAAGGAACAGGAAGAAGAAACGCCGAAATAAACCCGGTTACATCGGGTCGGCCTGATGTTGTTCCTTTGCTTCGTCAAACTGGCCGTCAGGACTCGGCAGGTCTTCGTCGTCAGCATTGTCAACAGACGCTTCGTTCTCTTCCAGATCTTCCAACGTCTCTTTGCTCGTCGCATCCTTACCGATCGATTCTTTGCGTTCCATAACCTTCCTCTACAAGACTGAATTTCCAAACAGGACCATCAACACCGTCGCGACTGCAGCCGCATAACCGCCAGCCACAAGGTCGTCGCACATGATTCCAAACCCGCCCCTGAGCTCTTCGAGGCGTCCAGCAGGGTAAGGCTTAACAATGTCGAAAAAACGGAAAAGTGTAAACGAAACCATGACCGCAACCACGAGCGACTGAACGTTGAAAAGCGTCAATGGCAACAGTGCGATCAACTGACCCGCAACTTCGTCAACCACGACCTTGCCCGGATCTTTTCGCCCCGACAACGCTTCCGTGCGAAACGCAGCCCAGATGCCAGCGACCGTGATTATCAGAGTCGAGAGCAGGACCACGACAAACCCCGCGCCGATCAGAGTGACCAGTAAAAACACTCCCACTCCAACCATCGATCCGAACGTTCCAGGCATCAGCGGCAGATAGCCAACGCCGCACGTCGCGATCGAAAGCGCAAGGACGTCGCTCGACTTGTATGGAATTCGAGTGGAAGCGACGGTGCTTCGGGGAACGACAACTGAGGGATTCAACTCGTCGCTGGATTCTTTAACTGGCACAATTCAGATTCGCTTCATCCGCGAAAATCTGCGGCAATTTTTCCGATCAGATCGTGTTCGTGTGCTTCGGTTATCTCGACGTTTACAAACTCTCCCGCGGCAGGAAGCACGCCATCCGGCACATCGTTGATCAGCACGCACCCGTCAATGTCAGGCGCCTGCGTTTCCATTCTTCCCTGCCACAACAGTTCACTCTCCTTCGACTCGCCTTCAAACAGCACGCGCACCACTTCTCCAACTCGCGCCTTGTTCTTGCGACGCGAGATCCGCGCCTGCTCTTTCATCAGGCTTGTGCGACGCCTCGCTGCGGTTCGATGCTGAACTTTCTCAGGCAAGTCGAACGCAGGCGTACCTTCTTCGTCCGAGTAAGTAAAAACGCCGACTCGATCAAACTCGACGTTCTTCACAAAGCTCATCAGCTCTTCAAAGTCGTTCTCAGTCTCGCCGGGAAAACCCGTAATGAAAGTAGTCCGCACTGCGATGCCTGGGACTCTCCCGCGCACGCGTTCGATCAAACGTTCGAGACTCTTACGATTCCCGCCACGCTTCATCAGTTTCAAAACGTTCTGCGACGCGTGCTGCAGAGGCATGTCGAGATACTTCACTGCCTTCGGCTCTTGGGCGAGTACGTCGAGAAAACCGTCGCTGATGTGCGTCGGATACGTGTACATCACGCGCACCCACTCGATGCCGTCGACGTGCGAGAGTTCACGAAGCAAACGCGCGAGCGCATCCTGCTTGCCGAGATCTTCACCGTAGCGCGATGAATCCTGGGCCACCAGGATGATCTCTTTCACGCCTTCTTCCGCGAGTTGATGAGCTTCGGCGATGATCGAACCGAAGCGACGACTGCGAAAATGCCCGCGCATCTGCGGAATGAAACAGAATGCACACGGACGGTCGCAGCCTTCAGCGATCTTTACGAATGCATAGTGCGACGGCGTGGCCAGCACGCGCGGCGTTGAATCATCGTAGAGATACGTCGCACTTTGGTTGCCGAGTGCGACAACGGGAAGCGAACGAGTGTTGGTCTTCGGATCGCAAACGGAAAGTATGTCGTTGATCTGGTTCGTGCCGATAAAAGCGTCGACTTCCGGAATCTCGGCTTTCAACTCGTCGCGGTATCGCTCGACAAGACAGCCGGCGACGATCAATCGTTTAGCGTTGCCGCTGGCTTTGAGTTGAGCGGCTTCGAGGATCGTGTCGATCGATTCCTGCTTGGCTGAATCGATGAAGCCACACGTGTTTACGACCACCGTGTCTGCATCGGCGGCGTCGGACGTGATCTCATAACCATTTTGTTTGAGATGGCCCATCATCACCTCGCTGTCGACGAGGTTTTTCGGACATCCCAGACTAACAAATCCAACCTTCTTCATCCGTTATCCGTGTTTATCCGCGTCTATCCGCGGCTTCTAATGCAAACAGCGCCTTCTCGACCTCTCGCTTCTCCGAAGCCGAAAGTCGCTCATTTCCGAACCGCACGCGGTTATATGCTCTCGTAATCAAGAGCGCTTCGTTTGAATCAAGCGTCTTCGCAAACTCGAGCGGCGTCAGGTGCCGGTCGCGCGACATGCCTCGCTGCTCCATCAACGAGATCAGTCGTTCATAAAACTGAACGCTCGAATAGGTGCGTCCTTCTTCTTCTGCCTTAGTGAACCCGCGACGCGCAAAACTCAAAATTCGTTTGCCAAAGAAAACCAGCAACACGATGATCGCTGACACCAGCAATGCGATCACGAGCAACAGCACGTTTCCAGTGAGATAACTGCGAATCGTCGCGATCGCGCCCGAGATCATGCGACCGTAATCAAACACCTGGTTGTGCAGCGACGTCGCCAGCGAGCGTTGCTCCTGTTTGTCGTAACCAACCACATACTGGAACCACAGCAACTCAAACGCTTCCGCGTACTTCTGCAACTGCGCCGTGATACCCGTTCGCACCGGCTCGACTCGCCCTGCCGAAGGCGTCGGATCAAACGTCACCCACGAACGCGTCTCGGGAAAGTAAACTTCAACCCACGAATGCGCGTCGCTTTGCCTAACGGTGTAAGCGCCGGATGCTTCGTTGTACTCGCCGGGCAGGAAACCGTTCACAACGCGCGCTGCGATTCCGTGAGTCCGCAACAGCACAGCCATCGCAGTCGAGAAATACTCGCAATGTCCGGTCTTCACGTTGAAGAGAAAGTCGGCGAGCGGATCAGCGCCGCTCGCTTTCATTTCGAGCGAGTAGCCGTAGTTACGCTGCAAGTGCGCTTCAATGGCTTTCGCCATGTCGTAACGAGTGCTCGCGTTGGCCTGAAGGATCATGGCCGTGGCGAGCGGTTCGATTCGCGGATCGAGATCCTCAGGCAGTTGCAAGTAACGATAAAACGAAAGATTGTAGGGCTGCGTGTCCGCGCGCAGTTCGGTCATGCGAGGCTCGTTCGTGTCGGAGATTGCCTTGTACATGATCCGCTCGAAGTCGCGACGGCGCGACTGAACAGATCCTTCGCGATCGATTCGCACGAACGGCAGATCGCCCTGAAGTGCAACCACACGCGGCGCCGCAAAAAGAACAGACGATTCCAAGGGCTCGAGAAAGAACGTTTGCGTCGTCAGACGATTGACAGCCTGAGTGGTGCCGAACTGGTACAAGCCGGCCTTCTCGTTCACAGGCTCCGACTGCCGCGCCTGCGCCGATTTCTTCCACGCCCTGCCGGTAAACTCGTCGAGCGCCACACCGCGCCAGCGCAATTCGCGCATACCTTCGGGCGCCTCGTCGACGCGCACGCGCATGACGAGCCCGTCGTCCTGCTTGAGGGTACCGATCTGCCCGAGTGTGACGTTTTCAGAAAACCCGATGAAGCTCGACACTGCACCGCTACTGCGCGTGAGTGCCGCGGCGCCTGAACGTGGTGCGATCAGAAACAGCGGCAGCGCGAGTACAAAGATCAGAACCAGCAACGCCCCCGCGACAAACGGCAGACGTGCAGCTTCCGTGCTTCGCCACGAGCGCCGGCCGTCTTTCTTAAACATGCGCGAATCGGGCGGCACGAGTAGACGCGTTTCCGTGTAGGCGAGCGCGCGTCGTGCTTTCTGAATTTCAAACGCAGTGACGGCGCACAATCCGCACAGAAGATAGAGCGTGAGTGTGCCGAGGAAAACGGGACTGAAACTCAGTCCTGCCGCGAGCAGAACTTCGAAGAACGAGATCAGGTAAAGAAACACCCAGTCGCGATCTTTCTTCACCTGAAGCAACTTCACTGCTGAGAGAAAAACGATCAGGTGGGCGAGGGCCGTGACGCCCAGTCGCTCCGCCGGTTCACCCAGCCCTTTCTGAATTTGCCAATCAACATAGAAAAGCGGGATCGAGAGTAGGACGATGCCGAGACCGTAGCGTTCCGGCAACTGCCACTTCGTCTTTTCGAGCATCCAGCTCACGATCATCACGACGCCAAACATGAGTGCGAGCGGGACGCTGAGGCCGCCCGCGAGTACGAGCGCCAGCATCGCCACTCCGATCATGGCGTAAGAAAATGCTCTGAAGTAAGTAAGAAAATCCACGTTAAGTATTAACGGATGCCTCGTTGCAAATCCGTGTTCATTCGCGTTTAATCCGCGGCTTATTTCCTGACTTTTATCTCAAACAGTCGCGGCCACAGTTTGCCTGTTACAAACAGCCTGTTGGTTGACTGATCGTAAGCGATTCCGTTCAACACCGCTTCCTCATCCGATAACTCGTCCTCGGGGATCAATCCGGTCAAGTCGATCCACGCCTTCACGCGCCCGTTTTGCGGATCTACGACGGCGATCCTGTCCTGGTGCCAAATGTTGGCGTAAATCTCTCCCTGCACAAACTCGAGCTCGTTGAGAGCGTCCACCGGAGTCGCTCCATCCATGACGTTAATGATTTTCGTGACTCGAAAACTCGCCGGATCGATAAACCGGAGCCGGTTCGAGCCGTCGCTCATTATGAGCGACGAGCCGTCCGTGGTGAGTCCCCATCCCTCACCCTGATATCTGAAGTCTCCAACGCGCTCAAAACTCTGCAAATCGTAGATAAAGCCCATCTGGTGCTGCCACGTGAGCTGGTAGATCTTCCCGTTCAACACAGTAATACCTTCGGCAAAGTAGGGCACGGGGACATCGACTTTTTTCAGGATTTTCCCGGTTTCGAGCTCGACGCGGCGCAGGCTTGAGCTTCCTTCCTGCCCGGTGCTTTCCAGCAGTTTGCCGTCCACTAGGATTAAGCCTTGCGTGAAAGCGTTGCTGTCGTGCGGCCAAATGTTCAGGATTTGATAGCCGTATTTGGGCACAACCGGGGTTTTTACAGGGGGTTCGACCTTCGCGCCTCCGTCGTTTGCGGGCGTGTTGCACCCGCTAAAGGTCATGAAAAGGGCCACGGCCAGAACTCCGTTTCTGAGTAGAGACATGACAGGCATTTTGCGCGAGCCTTGAGAAAAACAAAAGCGCACCACGAACGTTTAAGGTTGTAAAGCGATCACTCGGAAATGAGTACCGGGGTCTCCTGGGCACGTTTTTCGAGGTAACCCGCCAGCCTTTCGCGGTCTGCGTCAGACATCTGGTGTATGTTCACGCCCAGGACCCACTTTTTCTTCTTTTCGTCTCCGGTGCGTTCTGAGGTGACAATTGTGACGACGGCCTCGATCATTCCTTCGGGTAGGTCAACTCGTACGAACAGCAGCTGTCCGGCGCGAGTTAATTCGACTTCCGAGAAGCGCGTGCCCACGAGCGAAATCTTCATGCCAAACCTGCTGATGGTGTCGCAGTGACCTCTGGAAGGCTGGGAATAAGAGACCTTTCCTGGTTGCGGATTGCCGTAGATCACGGAGATGGCGGTAGGTATGTGGCCGTAAAAGCGTGGACCACGGCGCCGGTTACGGACGTGGGTAGCTTTTTCCGACGGCGCACGCTGGTGAGAGCCGAGCGGGTCGAACCCCTTGAACACGAGGCCGCAGTTGTTGCAGAGGAGCTTGTGCAGGCCGACCATTCGCAGGAAAAAGACCGCGTCGTCATAGTCACGCTGAATCCGCTCGCTTTGGCATCTTGGACACTGCACTGGACCATTCTACGCGATCTCGACGCCTGCGAAGCAGCCGATCAGTGTAACCGTTGGCCCACGGCTTTGCAGATTGTGATTATCTAAAGATAAACCCAGTTCTTAGCGGATCTTCAGGATCGAAAAAGAACTCGTGACGGCCTGTGATCGACGCGGTTCCGCCCACTTCAGGTATGACGGCGTCGTATGGTCCAAAGCGGGTGGTCTCCACAACTTTCACTGACATCGTGCTTCCCAGAATACTCTCGATCGTTACGCGTTCATTCAGACCGAGTTCACCCTTGGCGTAATGCAGCGCGGCACGAGCGCTCACGCCGCTGCCAGTCGCCGAGCGATCAAGCTCACCTTCAGCGAAGATACAGACGTTCCGGCTGTGGTGCGCGGGATCGAGCGGTGGTCCAGTGAAGATCGTGCCGTAAAGAAAACTCAGATCTGGTTCAAACGGATGCGTGATCGGAAAGCGCGACATCACCTCGCGTTTTATTCGTCTACCGTAGTCGATGAGGCGATCGAAATCACCAGGCGCGAGTGTTAGTCCCACTTCTTCGGCTTTGACGATTGCGTAGAACGCGCCGCCATAAGCAACGTCAAACTGCACTCGACCGATGTTGGGCACGTCGACGTGCTGTTCGCGAAGGTAAAGAAACGAAGGTACGTTACGAAAGGACGCTTCAACGATACGTCCGTCCACGACGGTCGCCGTCGCCTCAATCCGGCCGGCGGGCACGTTAAAACTTACGTGGTCCTTACGGACAGCCTTTGTCTCGACTGCGAGTTTCGTAAGGGCAATAATCGCGTGCCCGCACATCGTGCTGTAGCCCTCGTTGTGCAGAAAGAACACATCAAAATCCGCATCGTCTTCGGCAGGTGTTACGACGGTCCCATACATATCCGCATGCCCGCGCGGCTCCCACATCAGCCCGGTGCGCAGGTAGTCGAAGTGATCGCGGAAGTAGCTTCTCTTTTCGAGCACCGTCCGTCCCTCGATGTGCGGCAGTCCATCAACGACGACGCGCAGCGGCTCCCCACCAGTCTGCATATCGATGGTGGCGATCCGCATCCAGTGCTCCGGCGGCTGCCAGTCGGTTAATTCCCTCATCGCTGTGGAATATAGCGTCCTTTCAGCCACAGATGAACACGGATAGACGCGAATCGATTTTTATAATCCGTGTTTATCTGCGGCCGATCACTCGTAGCGGAGCGCCACGATCGGATCGACCTTCGTTGCCCTTCGTGCAGGAACCCAACACGCCAGAAGTGCGACGAGCGCAAGCAGCAATGCGATCGCAACGAAGGTTAACGGATCGGTAGCACTGACGCCGAAGAGCAGGTTTTTCATCGTTCGTGTTAACGCGAGGGACGCAATCAACCCAAGCACCACACCTACGAATGCGAGTTTCATTCCGTGTCCAATGACGAGCCGCAGTACGTTGCTGCGTTGCGCGCCGAGTGTCATGCGCAGGCCGATCTCGCGTGTGCGCTGCGCAACCGAGTAAGACATCATTCCGTAGATCCCGATACTCGCCAGCAGTAGCGCGACTACCGCAAAGACCGCCAGCAGCATCATCGAGAAACGCCGCGGCGCGATCGACTGGTCCACAATCTGTTCCATCGTCCGCACGTTGAACACCGGCTGGTCTTTATTCAACGCCGAGATCTGGCTGCGCACTGCGGACGTTAAGCTCATCGGCTCGACGTCGGTCCGCGTCAGCAAGTTGATGCGGCGTGTGGCGCCCGGCAAACGGTCCACCGGAGTCTGGTTGATGTTCAGGTAAAACTGCGGTGTCTGTGTCGACTGCCCGTCGAGGCTGTATTGTTCGACGTGCCTTACGACACCGACAATCTCATAAGCCGGCGTGCCGGATGACGACTGAGATATTCGTTTTCCGATCGGATCTTCATTCTCGAAATGTCGTGCGAGTGCTTCATCGATTACAACAACAAGCGGAGTGCTGGATGTTTCGTGCGGCGTGAAGACGCGACCTTTCAACAGGTCAATGCCCATCGTCTGAAAATAGTCGGGACTGACCGTGTAACGAATCGCGCCTGTCTCCTTTCCCTTCTCGGGCAGCGGGCGGCCTTCGATAAAGAACGTTGGATGATTCGCCGTAACGAGCGGAAGCCCATTTGAGATGGCGACGGATCTCACTCCCGGCAGCTTACGAACGTTGTCCTGCAACTGGTTGAGGAACGTGGCTACCTGATTTCCGTCAGGGTTGTTGATGGAAACCTGCATCGTGAGCAGGTTCTCAGCCTTGAAACCTGGATCAACCTGTAGAACCCTGCGGAAACTTTGAATGAGCAAGCCCGCGCCGACTAACAACGTGAGCGTCAATGCGACTTCGGTGACGACAAACAGACTACGCAGACGCTGACGGCCACCCGACGATCCGCGATCGCCGTCTTTCAATTCCTCCGTCAAGTTCAGGTGTGACGCTTGCAGCGCCGGCGCTAACCCAAACAACAAACCCGTGAGCAGTGAAACGCCAAGCGTGAAACCCAGCACGCGCAAGTCGACACCTGCTTCACCCAGTCGGGGGATGGCGCCCGGCAATTGATTCGCGATAACGCTCGTGCCCCAGTGTGCGAGCAGTATTCCGAGTGCAGCGCCGATGATCGCCAGTAGCAGACTCTCCGTCAGTAACTGGCGGATGATGCGCGATCGACTCGCACCCAGAGCCACGCGCACTGACATTTCTCTTCTTCGCGTGGACGCGCGGACAAGCAGTAGATTCGCGACATTCGCGCACGCGATCAGCAGCACTAGCGCAACCGCACCCAGCAGGATCAGTAGCGGCGTCCGCACATCGCCGACGAACGTTTCGTGCAACGACAACAGGTACCCACGGCGCCCGGTGTTTGTTTGCGGATACTGCTGCTCGAGGCGCGTGTAGACCATCTCCGTCTCAGACTGTGCCTGTTGCTGCGTGACGTTTGGTTTCAAACGCGCGACTACTGCGATCCCTGGATCGGAGCCACGTGACTTGAAGCGTTCCGCTGAGAGACCAATAGGAATCGAGACGTCTGCGTCCAATCCATACTGAAAGTTCTCAGGTGTAACGCCGACGACGGTGTAACTCACGTTGTTCAGCGTGACCTGTTTACCGACGATGTTTGGATCGTTGCCGAACCTGCGACTCCACAACGGATAACTCAACACTACGGTTGGACTCGCGCCAGGATGATCGTCTTCGGCGACAAAGTCGCGGCCCAACACCGGCTTCATGCCGAGTAACGAAAAGAACCCTGCTGAGACAAGCCTGCCCTGCAAGCGTTCCGGTTCACCGGCGCCCGTGAAGTTGTAACTCTCATTCGAACGCACTGCGGACACTGACTCGAAGAGCGTGCCCTGCGCGCGCCAGTCGACAAAATTCGGATACGACACGGAACCGCGCGGAACGAACTCTCCGAGTGTGACCAGTTGCTCCGGCGCGTGATACGGAAAGGGCCGCAGTAAAACAGCATTGACGATACTGAAGATCGCCGTGTTTGCACCGATGCCGAGGCCGAGCGTGAGGACGGCGATCAGAGTGAAGCCGGGATGTTTGATCAGCATGCGGCCGCTATAACGCAGGTCTTGCCAGACAGTCTCCATGAATCCTCCACCTCGAACCTCGTAAGCAAGGTCACGGACACTGCCTACATTGCCGAAACTCTTCTCGGCCGCGCGCCGCGCCTCATCCGGCGTCATCCCCATTTCCCGATTTGCCTCGATCTCCATCTCGAGGTGCGCGCGCAATTCCTCGTCGATGTCGTGCAGAACGGCGTCACGTCGCCACAACGCGCGGAGCCGCGCGACCAAAATGTTGAACCACTTCATTTCTATTTCCTGCTTACGTAGCTTCGCGCATCTTCGCAACGACGAGCGCGAGTCGATCCCAACTTTCTTCCTCGATGCGCAATTGTTTCTGTCCGGCGCGGGTCAGTTTGTAGAACTTTGCCTTACGCCCGGTTTCGTTATTGCCCCACTTGGCAGTCACCCAGCCTTTGAGCTCGATACGATAGAGTGCCGGGTAGAGTGCGCCCTGCTCGACGGTGAGCATCTCGTCTGACATTCGGCGGATACGCTGAATAATGCCGTAGCCGTGCAACGGCCCGAGTGAGAGGGCTTTGAGAATCAGCATGTCGAGCGTGCCTTGCAGTAGACCGGCTTTGGGGTTGATCACGACGCCTCACACCTAAACGTTTTAGGCATACTACTGCACGATGCCTAAGATCGCAAGGCTTGACAGGATTTCAGGATGGTACGGATTAACAGGGTTAAGAATTCAGAGTCGCTCGGTAGTAAGCGGTTCGCAGCAAACCAAAGAACATATTGTCCTGCTTTACCCTCGAGGCGTTTGTGAATCCGGCGTGGTTCAGTTCTGCAAGTATCTGCTCGGTTGAGTTGTCTTGCAGATGCGCGTGAGAATGGATAAGACGTTCGAAGAAGCCACGCGGCGCGTGATCTGCCACGAAGTCAAACAGGTGAAACGAACCGCCCGGCTTCAGAACACGCGCAACCTCGCGCATCGTGTCGTCGCGTTCGGCCCCTGCGAGATGATGGAACATGAACGACGAGAACACATGATCGAAGACGGCAGCTTCGTACGGAAGCGCGTCAGAAAAACCTTCGTCGAGTTGCACTGAAACTCCGGCGCGCCGGATCTTACTCTTCGCACGACGAAGCGCTTTTGGATCAGGATCGAGACCGACAACCCGCGCCTGCGGATACTGTCGCTTCAACAGCACCACGAATGTGCCGGTCCCACATCCGATGTCGAGAATATGTTGGTGTGCTTCAATCTTCGCGTGCGAGATGAGTTCCTGCCGTGCACGGTCGAATCCCAACAAACGGACCATCGGATCGTACAGCGGCAGAAACACATCACGTCCCGCTGCGGGAACAAACTCTCTTTCACTCATTGGGCGCAATTGTAGGGGTGGCCCTCCGTGGCCACCCCAGGTTG